>NZ_JASJVE010000001.1:0-354591 GCF_036346185.1 Pseudomonas sp. 10C3
AGATGTGTATAAGAGACAGTACATACGGTGTGCCCAGAAACAAGGCAAGCATGGCGCTGCGCCCGATCAATGGGGCCAGCAATAAGGCCAAGCTCTGCCGGTGTTCGATCACTGCCAGCAGGGCACAGAATTTGAGCAGAAGCACCAGCACCAGGGTAACGACCGCAATCGGTCCACTGCGCGGGTCTTTCATGATGCTCAGGGTGCGTTCGCGGTCACCAAAGCCACCGAGCCACGCATCAGCGCTGTCGGCCAGCCCGTCCAGGTGCAGGCCACCGCTGAGCAACACCCAGGCCGTCAGCAGCAAAGCCGCGTGCAACATCGACGGCGTACCGCTCAACAGTGCGCTGAGGCCCATCAGCAGCAGTCCGAACAGCAGCCCCACCAACGGATAAAACAATAACGACCGCCCTAACGCTTGCGGCTCGGGCATGCCCGGCAGGCGAATGGGCAGGCTGCTGAGAAACTGCAGGGCAATCCAGAAGGGTGACAGTTTCATTCGCTCAACACGCAACCACTGCCGCCCCGAAGCGTCAGCAGTGCACCATGCCCGACTTCAACCTGAAGCAACTGCTCACGCGGTAAACCCCGGGCCTGAGCCAGCAACAGGCGCATCACCCCGCCGTGGCTGATCAGCAACACACGCTGACCGGCATAGGCCTGATGCAGACGCTCGACCGCCGCCAATACCCGCGCGGAAAAAGCCGTCAGCGGTTCAGCCTTGGGCGGGGTGAACGCATAAGGATTGGCCCAGAACAGCCCCAAACTCTCCGCGTCGGTCTCCATCAGTTGGGCAGCGCTGCGCCCTTCCCATTCACCGAAGTGCAGCTCCTGCAGATCAGCGTCCGTGTGCAGCGGCAGGGCCAACTGGTCAGCCAGCTCTTGGGCAAAGCGAGCGCAGCGTTGCAGCGGCGAACTGACGATTCGATCCCACGGGCCAGCCTCGGCCACCGCCGCACGCATCTGCGCCCAGCCAGCAGCGGTCAATGCGTCGTCCAGGCTGCCGCGCAGGCCACCGCCCAATTCGGTTTCGCCATGACGCAGCATATCCAGGCGCAAGGTCATGCCGGGCGGTCTGCCACTGCCGCTTCGGCGAACGTCGCCATGCCGTTGTGCAGTTCACAGGCCAGGCGCAGCAACGGCACGGCCAACGCAGCACCACTGCCCTCACCCAGGCGCAAGCCGAGGTCGAGCAAGGGTTCCGCCTGCAAGGTTTCCAACAAATGTCGATGGCCCGGCTCGGCGCCACGGTGGCCAAACAGCAGCCAGTCGCGACACGACGGATTCAAGCGCACCGCAACCACGGCCGCGACCGTGCAAATAAAGCCGTCGACCAGCACCGCGATACCTTCCTGAGCACAGGCCAGGTAGGCACCGACCAGCGCTGCAATCTCGAAGCCGCCCAGACAGAACAAAGTGCGCAGCGGATCGCCGGCATGCCCGGCATGCAGCGCCAACGCACGCTCGATGACCAACGCTTTGTGCGTGACGCCCGCCGCATTGAGACCTGTACCCGGCCCAACCAGCAACTGCGCCCGGCATTCGAGCAAGGCGCATCCCAATGCGCTGGCCGCTGCGGTGTTGCCGATGCCCATCTCGCCGCCAATAAACAGCTCCGCGCCCGACGCCAGTGCACGGCGAGCACTGTCACGTCCGGCCTCCAGCGCGAGCAAACCCTGCACCTCGGTCATCGCCGGCCCTTCGACGAAGTTCGCGGTGCCCGCACCCAACTGCAAATGCCGGACGCCCGGCAGGTTCAGCGGCGATACCGTGCCCAGATCAACCACTTCCAACTGCGCCGAAAGCTGACGGGCCAGCACGCTGATTGCCGCACCGCCAGTCACGAAGTTATGCAGCATTTGCCCGGTGACTTCCTGCGGAAAAGCCGAAACCCCTTCAGCAACCACGCCATGATCGCCCGCAAAAATGGCGATCCAGAGGTTGTCGACGCTGGGCCTGAGCCGCCCCTGCAACCCGGCGAGCTGTAACGCCACCTGCTCTAGCTGCCCGAGAGAGCCGGCCGGTTTGGTCAACTGCTGCTGACGGGCCAGAGCCTCTTCACGCACCTGACTATTGATTGCCTGCGCCGGCTTCAGCCACCAGGAATTGCTCATATTGCGGGTCCTTTCAAGGTCAAGGGCAGGCCAGCGACGGTCAAGACCACGCGTTGGCAACGTTCGGCCAGGGCTTGATGCAGCCAGCCGGCCTCGTCGACGTAACGCCGGGTCAGTTCACCGAGGGGCACGACGCCCATCCCGGTTTCGTTGCTGACAAAAATGATTTCACCGGGCAACCCGGCGAGGCAGCTCAACAGCGCCTCGCGCTCAAGGGCCAGGCGCTCAGGGTCTTCGAGCATCAGCAGATTGGTCAGCCATAAGGTCAGGCAATCCACTAGCAGGCACCGCTGGGCACTGGCCTGCTCGACCAGGACACGGGCCAGTTCGAGCGGTTCTTCAATCAGGCCCCAGCTGTCGGGGCGGCGCTGACGATGAATCGCCACGCGCTGGCTCATTTCGCCATCCAGCGCCTGGCTGGTAGCGATATAGATGACGTCGAGGTTACTGTGGGTGGCCAACTGCTCGGCCAGTCGACTTTTGCCCGAACGAGCGCCGCCTAGAATCAGTTGCAGCATGTCAGTTGCCCTCCAAATCAGCGCTGTCCAAACCACACAGGGTTCGCAAAAGCGCGCCGTCCAGGTGGTTCTCAACCAGGTCCGCCAGTCGCTCGATGTCGCGTTCGCGCAGTGCGTGGTAGTCGACGTGCTGCACATTCTCCAGACCCGCCCAGCGCAGTAATGCAGCACACGCTGACGGCGACTCGAACAGGCCGTGCAGGTAGGTGCCGAGAATTTGCCCATCGGCACTCTGTGCACCATCGCAGCGACCATCGTCAAGGCGCACGGCCGCATGCTCCAGCGCAGCGCCAGTGGTCACCCCCGCGTGAATTTCGTAACCGCTCACGGGCGCGCCTTCCAGCGCGAGATGACCACGCACATTGCGCAGTTGTTTCTGTTCTTCCAACACGGTGTTGATGTCCAGCATGCCCAAACCGGCGCTGGAACCGGGCGCGCCTTCGAGCCCCAGCGGGTCATGCAGCTGCTGACCGAGCATCTGCAAACCACCACAAATGCCCAACACCTTGCCGCCATAGCGCAGATGCCGGGCGATAGCGATGTCCCAGCCGTGGCTGCGCAAGAATTCCAGATCGCTGCGCACGCTTTTCGAGCCAGGCAGGATAATCAGGTCCGCAGCCGGGATCGGCTGGCCAGGACCGACGAACTGTAGATTCACCTGTGGGTGCAGGCGCAACGGGTCAAAGTCCGTGTGATTGCTGATACGCGGCAATACCGGCACCACCACATTCAGCACCTGCTCGACCTTGTCGGTCTGGCGCTGATCGAGACCATCTTCGGCCTCGAGGTGCAAATCCATCATATACGGCAGCACGCCGATCACCGGTTTGCCGGTGCGTGCTTCCAGCCAGTCAAGGCCCGGTTGCAGTAAGGCGATATCGCCGCGAAAACGATTGATGATGAAACCTTTGACCCGCGCCTGCTCACTCGGGGACAGCAGTTCCAGGGTGCCCACCAAATGGGCGAAGACCCCGCCGCGATTGATATCGGCAATCAACAGGACAGGGCAATCCACCGCTTCGGCGAAGCCCATGTTGGCGATGTCGCCTGCGCGCAGGTTGATTTCGGCAGGCGACCCGGCGCCCTCGACCATGACCACCGGATAGGCCGCACTCAAGCGGTGGTGCGAGGCCAGCACCGCCTGCATCGCGATCTCTTTATAGCCGTGATACGCCACCGCGTTCATGGTGGTCACCGCCCGGCCGTGGATGATGACCTGCGCGCCCGTGTCGCTATTGGGCTTGAGCAACACCGGATTCATGTCGGTGTGTGGCTCGAGCCCAGCGGCCTGGGCCTGCACCGCTTGCGCTCGGCCGATCTCGCCACCGTCCGCCGTCACTGCGCTGTTGAGCGCCATGTTCTGCGGTTTGAAAGGCACCACACGAACGCCCTGACGGGTCAACCAGCGACAGAGCGCGGTCACCAGCGTGCTTTTACCGGCGTCTGACGTCGTCCCCTGCACCATCAAGGTGGTCATGGTATTTCCTTAGTGTATTCGCTAAGGGCTCGTTCGAACCGCTGCCAGTCGGCTTCTTCAGCCGGCAGACCGAAACGCAGGGCGCTGTGGTGGGGACTGCCGGCGTTCAAAAACAGCCGCAGCAGAATCCCGCGCCGGGCACAGAACTCATAAATCCGAGCGGCGTGAGGGGTCGTCAGCCATTGAAACAGCGCGCAACCACCCTGAGGCTTCAAGCCATACTGGCTCAGCAGCTCAGCCAGGCGCTGGCTGGCGTGTTCGGTACGCAAGCGTTGCAGGCGATGACCGTCGACATCGCTCAGGCACACTTGCCCCAGCACGCGCGTTGGCCCGCTGACGGCCCAAGGGCCAATCTGCCGCGCCAGTAATTTGAGCAACTGTGGTTCGGCAATCACAAAGCCCAAACGCACGCCCGCCAGCCCGAAGAACTTGCCGAACGAACGCAACACGATCAGGCCGACGCGCCAGGCTTCGGCGGTCAGGCTCAACTGCGGCGTGTTGTCCATAAAGGCTTCATCGACCACCAACCATCCACCGCGCTGGGCCAGGTGCGCGTGCCATTCAAGCAGGCGCTCCGGGGCGATGCTCAGCCCGGTGGGGTTGTTCGGATTGACCACCACCAGCACATCAAGGCTGTCGATGAAAAAATCCACTTCGTGCTCGAACACTTCGCGCACGCGAAAGCCGTTGGCACGCCAGGCTTCGGCATGTTCGGCATAACACGGCGATAACACACCGACCTTGCCCGCACGACGCAAACGCGGCAACGCCTGAATCGCGGCTTGCGAACCGGGCACCGCTAGCACGCGAGGGGCGCCATAGTAGGCGCAGGCGGCCAGTTCCAGGCCATCGTCGGTTTCCGGCAACCGCGCCCAGGCTCGCGCCGGGATTTCCGGGATCGGCCAGGGCCAGGGCGAGATACCACTGGACAGGTCCAGCCACTCGGCTTCAGCGATGCCGTAGTGCAGCGCGGCACCCCGCAAGCGACCGCCGTGCTCAAGCATACAGTTCAGCCCCCACGCACAGGACCAGCAACCACAACCAGACACCGCGCTGGACCAATTGCCAGCCACGATCGATCGACTGAGCATCCGCCGGCGCGCCTTCGCCCAATTGCGGACGCTGGTGCAGTTCCCCGTGATAAATCGCGCCCCCCCCCAACTCCACGCCTAGCGCGCCCGCACCGGCGGCCATCACCGGACCGGCATTCGGACTGTCCCAGCCAGGTGCTTGAGAACGCCAGCAGCGCAGGGCCAATCGGGTGTTGCCCAGCAGGGCGTAGGTCAACGCGACCAGGCGTGCCGGAATGTAATTCAAGACATCGTCGATCTTTGCCGCCGCCCAGCCAAACCGTTCGAAACGCTCATTGCGATAGCCCCACATAGCATCCAGAGTATTGCTCAAACGATACAACACCACCCCCGGCGCACCCGCGACAACAAACCAGAACAAAGCGGCGAACACCGCATCGCTACCGTTTTCCAAGACTGATTCGGTGGCCGCACGGGCGACTTCGGTTGAGTCCAGCTCCGCTGTCTGCCGACTCACCAGATAGCCTACGCGACGACGGGCTTCGTCCAGGTCACCGCTGCGCAAGGCCTGCGCCACCGGCTCGACGTGTTCGCCAAGACTGCGCAGACCCAGCGCGCAATACAGCGCCAGAACCTCCACCCACCCGCCTATATAGGGCACCCAGCTGAAAAGAGTCACCAGCAGCGTCAACGGGATCACCGCGATGAACCAGGCGGTGACCCCATGACTGCGCCAACCGCGCCCGGCCGAATTGAAACGCTGTTCGAGCCGGTCAGCAAAGCGCCCGAACGCCACCAGCGGGTGCGCCCGTTTCGGCTCGCCCAGCAGCGCATCCAGCGCGACCCCGGCGACGCTCAGCAACGCCACGCTCATCGACTCACTCCCCACTGGTTTTCGTAGAGCAATTCGCTCAGCGGACGCGCCTGCGCCCACCCTTCCAGCACCAGCATGGGCGCCGGGTAAAACTCGGCCACCGGTCCCAGACACAGAATCGCCAGGGGTTTTGCCCCCGCCGGCATGCCCAGCAAGTCGGCCAGCGCTTGCGGTTCGAACAGTGAAACCCAGCCCATGCCCAACCCTTCGGCACGCGCTGCCAGCCACAAATTCTGAATCGCACAGGACAAGGACGCCATGTCCATTTCCGGCAAGGTGCGGCGCCCGAAGATATGCCGCTCGCGATCATCCATCAGCGCCGCGACCAGCACTTCCGCGCAATCGTTAATGCCTTCGACTTTGAGCTTCATGAAATCGTCGGAGCGCTCACCCAAGGCTTCTGCGGTAAGAATCCGCTCTGCCTCGACCTGTGTCTTGATGCTCTCCCGCAGCGACCGGTCGCTGATACGAATAAAGCGCCACGGTTGCATCAACCCGACGCTGGGCGCCTGATGCGCCGCTTCGAGCAATCGCGCCAGCAGCTCTGGCGCCACGCTACCACCGATGAAGTGGCGCATGTCGCGACGCTCGGCAATCGCTCGATACACCGCCGCACGTTCGTCGGGGCTGAACGCCTGATCATTCATGGTTTGAAAAGCGCCGCAACCGCTTGAGGATTAGAAGGGAAATAGAAGTGTACGTAAGACGCGGTCATGCGCCCGTCACGATAGACCGCCTCGGCGCCGCGCCCACCGTTGGGGCTCACGCCGCGAGCGATGGGCTGCAACTCAGTGCTGGTCAGCGAGTGGTGATAGGTGTGCCCACGCAGCAAGCCTTCCGGCAGCTCGACCGCTTGCAAAGCCAGCGCGGCCAAACGTTTCTGCATCACCGCTTCGCCCGTCAGCAGCCCCACCAGTTGCGCACGCTGACCGTCGACATCGGTCAAGGCATCCAGCAGGTAAAGCATGCCGCCGCACTCAGCCAGCAGGGGTTTACCTGCTGCATGATGGGCGCGAATGGCGGCCAGCATCGGTAGGTTTTGACCCAGCGCGACGTGGTGCAGTTCGGGGTAACCGCCCGGCAGATAAAGGCTGTCGGCATCGGGAATGAAGGCGTCGTGGATCGGCGAGAAAAATGACAACTCGGCGCCCATGGCCCGCAGCAGGTCAAGACTGGCGCCGTAGGTAAAGGCAAACGCTTCGTCCCGAGCCACGGCAATGCGCACCCCCTCAAGCAAGGGTTCAGCCTTGACGATGTCGGGCGCGGCGAATTCGACAGCCGGCGGCAAGGACACCTCGCACGTGCTGCCTAGGGCGGTGGCGGCGGCGTCGAGGCGTGCATCCAGATCATTCAGTTCGCTGGCCTGGACCAGGCCCAAATGACGGCTGGGCAACTCAATCCCGGTTTCTCGCGACAATGCGCCGTACCAGCGCAAACCCTCAGTCAGGCTGCCTTCGAGCAGTTGCGCGTGGCGCACGGTGCCGACGCGATTGGCCAACACCCCGGCAAACGGCAGGTCCGGCTGATAACGCGCCAGGCCCAGGGCCAACGCGCCAAAGGTCTGGGCCATCGCAGTGCCGTCGATCACGCCCAGCACCGGTACGCCGAAATGGCGCGCCAGGTCTGCGCTGGACGGCGTACCGTCGAACAAGCCCATGACCCCTTCAATCAGAATCAAGTCGGCTTCGCCCGCCGCCGCCCACAACAGTCGGCGGCTTTCATCGGCGCCGACCATCCACAAATCCAGCTGATAGACCGGCGCGCCACTGGCGCGTTCGAGAATCATCGGGTCGAGAAAGTCCGGGCCGCATTTGAACACCCGAACCTTGCGCCCTTGATTGCGGTGCAGTCGGGCCAACGCGGCCGTCACGGTGGTCTTGCCCTGGCCGGAAGCCGGCGCGGCGATCAACACCGCCGGGCAATGACGCGGCGCTCTCATGAAGGACTGCTCATAGCTCAATGCCTTTCTGCGCACGGATACCGGCCTGGAAGGCATGCTTGACCACGGCGATCTCGGAAACCGTGTCCGCCAGATCAATCAATTCTGGCTTCGCACCACGGCCCGTCACCAGCACATGCTGCATCGGCGGACGACTTTGCAGGTCGCTGAGGACCTGCTCCAGGTCCAGATAGCCGTGTTTGAGAGCGATGTTCAGTTCATCGAGCACGATCAGGCCGATGCTCGGGTCACGCAGCATTTCCCGGGACACTTCCCAGGCGGCTTCGGCGGCGGCGATATCGCGCTGGCGGTCCTGGGTTTCCCAGGTGAAGCCCTCGCCCATGACGTGATAACGCACCTGCTCGGGGAAACGACGGAAGAACAGCTCTTCGCCGGTGCTGTTGCGACCCTTGATGAACTGCACGACGCCACACTGCATACCGTGGCCCATGGCGCGGGCGAGCATGCCGAACGCTGAGCTGCTTTTGCCTTTGCCGTTCCCCGTCAGGACCAGTAACAGCCCGCATTCATTCGGCGAACTGGCAATGCGCTCGTCCATGACGGCTTTTTTACGCAGCATGCGCGCCAAATGACGTTCGTCACGTTCGGGGGATTCGTTCATCTCAGCTCTCCGTTTGAGCAGGGCACGCGAAAGCAAACGGAAGGCACAGGAATTGACTGCCAGCACGGTCAAAAAAGACCCTGCGCAGAGCATCGCCCGCCGTGATGCTGTTGGATGGATCAGGCCGGTCTCCGGACTCATGAGCGGGCTTTGCCCCCACTGCGCGCCTTCCCACATCTTTTACGATGCAGTGACTGAATGCGCAGCTTTGACTCATTTACCGTTGCGGGGGCAGCGCCGGAATCGGTCGCTGGACGCGCCCTCACCGGCTTCCCTGTTTCACTCAGCCCATCAGCGATGGCTGAGCACCTGAAACACGTCGCGAAGGGTAGAGGGTTGGGGGTAGAGCGTCAATCGAAGCGCCCTTTCCTTTCGCGTAATAAAGCTGTTTGACCCGTGCGAGGCATATCGATTGATATTAAACGACAGCCATCCCGCGCCACCTACTAAGCTTGCTGACTATCAACTCACCTGCAAAAGGTTGAACCTCAACAGCCCACCCTCCTCTACTGCTTTACGCGCACCTTTCGCTTTTCAGGGAGATTGTCATGTTCACACTCAGACCTCAGTTGGCAGTACTGCTTGTACTGATGACCGGCCTTACCGCTTGCGGCGAGACCGCGCGTCTGCAAGTAGCGGAAGGTACCGGCCCGCAGCCGAAGCTGCCGGAACCGAACAAAACCCTGATCCCGACCGTGAACATCGCCCCTGCCGTGGGCTGGGCAAAGGGTGCAAAACCTGTCGCTGCACCAGGCACTCAGGTGTCGGCGTTTGCCGAAGACCTGGATCACCCGCGCTGGCTGTACGTGCTGCCTAACGGCGATGTACTGGTCGCCGAAACCAACTCGCCGGCCAAGCCCGATGACAGCAAAGGCATTCGGGGCTGGATCATGAAAAAGGTCATGGGGCGTGCGGGTGCGGGCGTAGCGTCCGCCAACCGGATCACACTGCTGCGCGACAAAGACCATGACGGCGTTGCTGAAACCCGTACCGTGTTCCTGCAAAACCTCAATTCACCCTTTGGCATGGCTCTGGTCGGCAACGACTTCTATGTCGCCGACACCGATCAACTGCTGCGTTTCCATTATGAAAACGGGCAAACCTCGATTACCGGCAAGCCAAGCAAGGTGACAGACCTGCCCGCAGGGACACTCAATCACCACTGGACCAAGAACGTCATTGCCAGCAAAGACGGTAAAAAACTGTACGTGACCGTGGGTTCCAACAGCAATGTCGGTGAGAACGGCCTGGACAAGGAAGAAGGTCGAGCCGCGATCTGGGAAGTCGATGCCGCGACGGGCGCGCATCGGATCTTTGCCTCTGGCCTGCGCAACCCCAATGGCATGGACTGGGAACCGCAGACGGGCACGCTGTGGACCGCCGTCAATGAGCGCGACGAAATCGGCAGCGATCTGGTACCCGATTACATTACGTCAGTGAAGGATGGCGCATTTTATGGTTGGCCGTTCAGCTACTACGGCCAGCATGTGGATGTGCGCGTCTCACCCCAAAACCCGGCTTTGGTGGCCAAGGCCATTGCACCGGATTACGCCGTCGGGCCCCACACCGCGTCGTTGGGTCTGACCTTCAGTGACGGAAAATCGCTGCCAGCACCGTTCACCCGAGGTGTATTCATCGGCCAGCACGGCTCATGGAACCGCAACCCCCACAGTGGTTACAAGGTGATATTCGTACCGTTCACCAACGGTAAACCCAGCGGCGCCCCCGTCGACCTGTTGACCGGTTTCCTCAACGCGGACGAGAAGGCCCAGGGGCGTCCGGTGGGCGTGATCAATGATCAGCATGGCGGAGTGCTGGTGGCCGATGACGTGGGGAATAAAATCTGGCGGGTGACGGCGGCAAAGGCGCAGTAAGCCCCCGCTTTCGACGGGGCAGGATTTACTGCACGATCACATCAAATCAGGGGTTATTACGCGCCAGATGCTCTGGTTGAATGACGCGCTTGGCGTTGAGGTAGGTTTTTTGCCAATAGCTGTTGTTGAGACTGTCCAGGCGCACTGTGCCGCCCGTTGCCGGCGCATGCACAAAGCGCCCCTCCCCAACGTAGATCGCGGCGTGGCTGACCTGCGAGCCGCCTGACGTGGCGAAGAACAACAGATCACCAGACTGTAAAGCGTTGCGCCCGACGTCCGGCGCGCGCATCACAATCAACTCTCGGGTCGAGCGTGGTAGCGCGATACCGGCCGCGTCACGGTAGACATAACCAATCAATCCACTGCAATCGAAGCCTGAATCAGGCGTATTGCCGCCCCAGCGATAAGGCGTGCCGACCAAACCCAGCGCGCGAATCAGCACGTCTTCAGCAGCGGGCGAAGAATAATCGGAAGTCATTGGCGCAACGGGTCGAACAACCCATTGTTTTGAAGGGGGTGGAGCGTGGCTTGCGCAAGCGGAAAGAAGCGCAGCAGCCAATGTGATCAACCCTAGGCGTACCGTAATCGACATAAACACAACAACCTGATCTGGATGCGGCTTACTCTGCCGGGAGCCCGAACTGCGTGTAACTTGGGTTACACGCTCCGGTAATGACTAGCGTTGGCTTTGGATTGTAGTCGGCGCCATCGCTAACGCACGTTTAGCTTCGATGAAGGTCTTCTTCCAATAGCTGTCATCCAGGCTATCGACCCGAACACCACCGCTACGGCTGCTGCTGGAATGGATGAATTGATCATCGCCCAGATAGATGCCGGCATGACTCACACGACCGCGACCCTTGGTGCTGAAGAACAGCAGATCACCCGGCTTCAGGTTGTTGCGAGCAACCAGTGGAGCCTTCAAGTTGATCATGTCGCGAGTGGAGCGTGGCAACGTCATGCCCGCTTGTTCACGAAAAAGGTAGTTGATGAATCCGCTGCAATCGAAACCGGCTTCGGACGTACCGCCTACGCGATAACGGGTACCGATCAGGGACATGCCGCGTTCCAGGATGCTGTCGGCAAGAACTGGCATGCGGTACGGCTTGCTGTCAGCAAACTCGGCCAGTTCTTTTTCGGTGATCAACTCTTCGGACAGCACGGAGTCAGATCCGTCGGCCATCTGGGAGGAGCGTGCAGACTGCGCAGTAATCGAGGCATGAGCCTGATTCTGGACCTGCTGCTGGTTCGAGGCAGGCATGTTAGCCGCGCAACCAAAAAGGAGTGAAACCAGTGCGAGGGGCACGAGGGGTGCGAAGCGATTTAGCATGGGCACGACCGTGGCTAATGATGTAAAGGAGATGAGACTATGCCTTCTATCACCCTGATTTGCAAATTCAATCGATCTAAATGTGACTTACCAGTTCCTCCATAACTTCTAAGGCTCTACAGCCCAGGAAAACATCCATGGCGGCGCTATGGTCGGTCGGCGCCGGATTTATCTCGGCGGTAAAGCCCCCCGACACCCGCGTACGCAGGACCGGCTCGTGAATATACGGGAAGCTGGCGGTGGTGCCGATGCTCAATACAGCGTCGAAACCCTTGGCCATTTCTTCGTACAACGTTTCCAGCGCCCGCTCGGGCAACATTTCCTCGAACAACACCACTGGCGGGCGCAATACCCCATGGCAGTGCTTGCACAAGGGCGGCAATGGCCGTTGCAGGTGCTCGCTCAGTTCCGGGTCGATGGCGCCACAGGATTGGCAAAACAACGGCGCCAACTGCCCGTGGATTTCGATCAAGCGCTCAGGTGGACTGCCAGCGGCACGATGATAGCCATCGACGTTCTGCGTCAGGACCCAGCATTCAGGCTTGAGCCGCTGCAACTGAGCGATGGCGTAATGGGCGGCATTCGGTTGCGCACCGAGACAAGCCTTGCCCAGTTCAGCGATATATTTCCAGCACAGCGCAGGGTCGCGGCGCAACATCGGGCCAGACAGCGCCATTTCGATGGGCAGCCCGTCCGAGGTCTTTGCGTTATACAGCCCGCCAACGCCCCGGTAGGTCGGGAGGCCCGAGTCGGCCGACAAGCCAGCGCCGGTAATAATCAGGATGCGCCGGGCATGACGCAACGCCGCCGCTGTTTGCAGCAACAGCTTGCGATCTACCACGGCCGCGCTACCAACCTAACGTTTCCTTCAGGAAAGGAATGGTCAGCTTGCGTTGCGCTTGCAGTGACGCTTGATCGAGACGTTCGAGCAAGTCGAAGAGCGCACTCATGCTGCGGGTACCGCGAGTCAGGATGAAATGCCCGACCTCATCAGTCAGGTGCAGGCCCCGGCGCGAAGCGCGCAACTGCAAGGCGCGCAGTTTGTCTTCATCGGACAGACCACGCATCTGGAACACCAGAGCCATGGTCAGCCGTGATTTGAGGTCGAGAAGCTTGACCGGCAATTCCCGTGGAGACTGGGACGCGGCGATCAACAGGCGACGGCCGCTATCGCGCAGGCGATTGAACAGATGGAACAGCGCCTCTTCCCATTCCGGCTTGCCGACCACCGCTTGCAGGTCATCCAGGCAAACCAGCTCGTACTGCTCCAGATTATCGAGCAGCTCGACGCCTTGATCCATCACATCTGCCAAGGGCAAGTAAACCGCCAGCTCGCCCAACTGCTCGAAGCGCAGGCAAGCGGCTTGCAGCAAGTGAGTACGCCCGACGCCATCCTTGCCCCAGAGGTAAATCAGGCTTTCGGTCCAGCCAGCATCGGCTTCGCACAGCCGCTCAACATAGCCGAGTGCTGCGGCATTGGCGCCGGGATAGTAATTGATGAAGGTGGCGTCATCACGCAGACGCACACCCAAGGGCAGCTGAATCGGTTTCATGCTGGCTGAACGGCTCAAGCGAGCCGCTAGGGGCCTCTGTGTAAAGTGGACAAAGTTTATACCGGCGACGCTGGGTGCACAATGCGGCAGACCACAAGCAAAATCAAAGGTTTGCGTTTACTTCGTGTCATGCGCCGCATCGGTGCGCCAGATCCAGTGCGAATAGACCAGGATCCGACGCAACAGGCAGATCACCTACAGATCAGGATCTACCGTGCCACCGTAAATATCCGACTCTTTATAGAGGTCATGCATATGGCGCACCAAAACCATGATGACAGCCGCCACTGGCAGCGCCAGTAACACACCCGTGAAACCGAACAGCTCACCGCCCGCTAAAATCGCGAAGATCACCGCCACCGGGTGCAGACCAATCCGGTCACCCACCAGCAACGGGGTGAGCACCATCCCCTCCAGAGCCTGACCGACCATAAACACCGCGATGATGCCCATCATGGGGTACACGTCGCCGCCAAACTGGAACAGCCCGGCGATGACGGCGGCACCGATGCCGATTACAAATCCCATGTACGGCACAATCGCCGCAAGGCCCGCAATCACTCCGATCAGCAGGCCCAACTCCAGGCCCACCAGCATCAAGCCGGCGGCATAGATAAAGCCCAGCGCAACCATGACCAATAGCTGGCCGCGAATAAAGGCACCAAGGACTTCATGGCACTCGCTGGCCAGCTTGACGATCTGCCCTTCACGATGACGCGGCAACAGACTGCGAATCCTGGCCATCATCAGGTCCCAGTCGCGCAGCAGGTAGAAGCACACCACCGGAATCAGCACCAGATTGGTCAACCAGCCGATCAACGCCAGACCGGATGCCGTCGCCTGAGCCAACACCATACTGACAATATCGCCCGTCTGCCCCATGTGCTCGGAAATGGCAGCCTTGACCTTGTCGAACTTCCAGAAACCTTCAGCCAGGCCCAGCTTGGCCTGGATCCATGGCAATGCGGTGTGCTGCAACCAGTCGAGCATCTGTGGCGCCAGCTCATACAGGCGGAACAACTGTTTGGCCAGCATCGGCACCAGGACCAGCAACAGCGCCATGAGAATCATCGTGAACAAGCCGAACACCGCGACCACACCCAAGGTGCGCGACAGCCCGGCGGCTTCCAGCCGATCGACCAAAGGGTCGGCCATATAGGCCAAAAGCAGCGCAATCAGAAAAGGCGTCAGAATCGGATGCAGCAAAAACACAAACACACACAGCAGGACAACCCCGCCAATCCAGAACCAACGACGTGAGTCAGCCATTACCACCCCTCAAACCCAAGAATAAAAACCAACCCGAAGCACCGTCCCGCCGTTACCAACGAAAGTGCAACTGCGCTGCAGAAGACGACTGAGTCACGGGGGCAGCGCCATCGACCGGAGGTTGTTGTGCTGGTGTTGCAGCACTCACCTCGCCCGCCGGGACTTCCTGCAATTTGGCCAGGGACAATTGCGAACGAAGTTGATCGGCACTGCCATTGACCTCGTAGGTAATGCGATCACCGCTCACCGTTTTCAGCTTGGCGCCAAATGGATCGAGCAAGCGACTCAACTGAGCGTAACGTTCAAGGTTCATGCCCTGCACTTCCAGCACCAGCGCGGTCGAGGCACCCGGCTTGACCACATAGCGCGGCGCCAGACGTTCGCTGACCGCCAGCAGGACAGCATCGGCCAAGGCTCCGCTGTCCGCGCCAGTGGCCGTGCCCTGCTCACTCTGCTGGCCCAGCCACAAACGCCATTTACCCTGCCATTGACCGTTCTCTTCACGAGCATGCACCGCCAGCAAACCATCGGCGCCATACCGCTCGGAAGCGGCCCTCAACGGCGCAGAGTCGGTGCCTTCGATGTTCTTGGCCGTTCCTACAATTTGCTCACTCAAATCCGCCAAAGGCAGACGCAGTGGCAAACCCCGGTGCTGCGCCGCGCGACGCAAGGGTTCGGCCGCGCTCTGACCATCGCCCACCAGATTGGAGCCATCAGTGGCATCACTCAACCACCAACCAAGGATCGTCGGACGATTACTGCCCCACACAGACAAGCCTGCCTGATGCAGCGAGCGCTCGGTACTGGCCGGGTCGAAATCAACCAGCAAGGTCTCTGGCGGACCCGCTTCGTAGCCGTACTTGGTGATGATCTGTTGCGGGTCCTTGCGCACCCCGGCCAGGCCAGCGCTTTGCGGGGCCTTGGGATCACCTGTCAGCCGCAGAATCAAGGTTTCCAACGCGCGTTGCGTGGCCTGAGTGCGCTCATCAGGGGTTTGCCCACTGACTGTTTCACGCACTTGATACAAGTTGCTCACGGTTTCAGCAACGCTGGGCAGACTGATCAATGACAGACAGCCCACGAACAACAATTTAGAAAGACGCATGGAAGGTTCCCGACGGGCAAAAGCGGCATGAAAAAGGCCGCGTGAAAACGACTGATATGGTTGAGACCACACATCGAGCCGAATCATTCATACAGAATCATAGCGACACCTTATACAGCCGCCGACAAACGAGCCAGCTTGGGCGCATGCATCGATTATTTTGGGTTCTAATAAGCCTGCCCGTCGGCCTAAGGATGGCCGCTGCCCTGTAAGCCTGATAAAATCGCGCGCCTTCGCAGACTGGCGATGGCGGTGGCCCCTGAAAACGCAGCATTCCTTGTATGCAGCGTTTTTCGAGAGGCCCTGCCGACTTCGGTCGACCCCCCGAATCCCCTTAAAGGCCTGGATTATGAGCAAGCAACCCTCCCTGAGCTACAAAGACGCCGGTGTAGACATCGACGCCGGTGAAGCATTGGTCGAACGCATCAAGAGCGTGGCCAAGCGCACCAAGCGTCCGGAAGTCATGGGCGGTCTGGGTGGCTTCGGCGCCCTCTGCGAAATCCCGGCCGGCTACAAGCAGCCTGTACTGGTCTCCGGCACCGACGGCGTGGGCACCAAGCTGCGTCTGGCGCTGAACCTGAACAAACACGACACCATCGGCATCGATCTGGTCGCCATGTGCGTCAACGACCTGGTGGTTTGCGGTGCAGAGCCGCTGTTCTTCCTCGATTACTACGCCACCGGCAAACTCAACGTCGAGACCGCGACTCAGGTCGTGACCGGCATCGGCGCTGGCTGTGAGCTGTCCGGTTGCTCGCTGGTAGGCGGCGAAACCGCAGAAATGCCCGGCATGTACGAAGGCGAAGACTATGACCTGGCCGGCTTCTGCGTCGGTGTCGTGGAAAAAGCCGACATTATCGATGGTTCGAAAGTCGCCGCCGGTGACGCCCTGCTCGCCCTGCCGTCTTCCGGCCCGCACTCCAACGGTTACTCGCTGATCCGCAAGATCATCGAAGTGGCCGGTGCCGACATCGAAAACATCCAGCTCGACGGCAAACCGCTGACCGACCTGTTGATGGCGCCCACCCGCATTTACGTCAAACCGTTGCTCAAGCTGATCAAGGACACTGGCGCAGTCAAGGCCATGGCCCACATCACTGGCGGCGGCCTGCTGGACAACATCCCGCGCGTACTGCCAGCAGGCGCTCAGGCGGTGGTCGATGTCGCCAGCTGGCAGCGTCCTGCCGTGTTCGACTGGCTGCAGCAGCAAGGCAATGTCGCTGAAACGGAAATGCACCGCGTCCTGAACTGTGGCGTGGGCATGGTCATCTGCGTCGCTCAGGAACACGTCGAAGTGGCCTTGAACGTGCTGCGTGAAGCCGGCGAGCAACCTTGGGTCATCGGTCAGATCGCCACCGCTGCCGAAGGCGCTGCGCAGGTCGAGCTGAAAAACCTCAAGGTACATTGATGTCAGTGCAGATACCTGCAACGTGTGACGTGGTGGTGCTGCTGTCTGGCACCGGCAGCAACCTGCAAGCCATGATCGACAGCTTCAAGGGTGTCGACAACCCTGTCCGTATCCGCGCGGTGATCTCCAATCGCGCCGATGCGTTCGGCCTGCAGCGCGCCAGGGACGCAGGCATCGAAGCCCGCGTCCTCGATCACAAGGCGTTCGAAGGTCGAGAGGCCTTCGATGCTGCGCTGATCGAGCTGATCGACACCTTTCAACCCAAGCTGGTGGTGCTCGCCGGGTTCATGCGCATATTAAGTGCGACATTCGTCCGTCACTACCAGGGCCGCCTGCTGAATATTCATCCTTCTCTGCTGCCGCTTTATAAGGGCTTGCATACTCACCAGCGAGTGCTTGAAGCTGGTGACAGCGAACACGGCTGCAGCGTGCATTTCGTGACAGAGGAACTCGATGGGGGTCCACTGGTCGTACAGGCAGTAATCCCGGTAGAGTTGAACGACTCGCCAGCCACCCTGGCACACCGGGTTCATGCTCAGGAACACGAGATTTATCCGCTGGCAATACGATGGTTTGCCGAAGGAAGACTAAGCCTCGGCGAACAGGGCGCATTACTGGATGGCCAGTTACTCCCGGCCAGTGGCCACTTGATTCGAATCTAGGAGATATTATGCGTCGCGCTTTGCTCTTCGCTTTCGCTCTGCTCGCACTGCCAGCTGTTCAGGCCGCAGACCTTCAGCCGTTTTCCGCCAGCTACACCGCTGACTGGAAACAGCTGCCCATGAGCGGCACCGCCGAACGCAGCCTCACGAAAAACGCGAACGACACCTGGACCCTGAGTTTCAAGGCTTCCATGATGATCGCCAGCCTGACCGAGGTCAGCACCCTGCGTGTCGACAAGGGCACCCTGCTGCCACAGTCCTATAACTTCGAACGCGGCGGTCTGGG
This sequence comes from Pseudomonas sp. 10C3, assembly GCF_036346185.1. NCBI lineage: Bacteria > Pseudomonadati > Pseudomonadota > Gammaproteobacteria > Pseudomonadales > Pseudomonadaceae > Pseudomonas > Pseudomonas sp. 10C3. The sequence goes on from NZ_JASJVE010000001.1 coordinate 18,063, forward strand.
TAAAACCAAAAAGATCGACATGGCGTTCGACTGGAGCAGCAAGGTGGTAAGCGGCACGGATCGCGGTGACGTGATCAACCTGCCCATCAACCCCGGCGTGCTCGACAAGTCGACCTACCAGCTGGCGTTGCAAAAAGACGTGGCTGCCGGCAAGAAGAGCATGAGCTACCAGGTGGTCGATGGTGACTCTGTAGACACCTACGACTTCCGCGTACTCGGCTCGGAAAAGGTCGATACCAAGGCTGGCAAGATCGACGCTATCAAGGTCGAGCGTGTACGCGACCCAACGCAAAACAAGCGCATTACCGTGATGTGGTTCGCCAAGGATTGGGATTACCTGCTGGTTCGCCTGCAACAGGTCGAAACCGACGGCAAGGAATACAACATCATGCTGTTGAACGGCACCGTCAACGGCAACGCGGTCAAAGGCAGCTGACAGGCCTGAGTTCGCCAGCAAGACCCAAGCCTCCGCTTTTCAGCGGGGGCTTTTTATTGCGCGGCCTGCACAGAACCAAGACAAAACTGAACGTAACCTGTCCGAGACGCCGACACCCCACGCCCGCGACTTCCGCGACACCCATACAGCACGCGCCCCGGAGTTATTCCCTCACTTTATGCAAAGGTGTGTTACAGCTTTCAGTCATTTACTTAGATAGCTAGCTAACGATATAACAGAGACCTGCGACGTGTTGCCGCAGCTACCTAGAGTCAGGAGCTTACAAAGATGACCGTAAAAGTTACTGAACGCGACGCTTCCCATATCTCCCATGAAAGCAACGCCGCGGGCGTGCAGATATGGGATGTGTACCAGCAGGATTTGCTGGTCGGGATGTTCCATAACGAGACGGACGCTCATCAATACAAAGCCGAACTGGAAACACTGGAAAGCCAACGCACCCAGTAAGACGCCCTTTAGGAATCGCTGTAAAAACAAAACCACACAGACTGTGTGAAAACGCAGCGAGCGAAGGCAAGACAAGGCAAAAACAGGCGAGGAAGCGGAGTCTACGTGTTGTAAATGAGCATTCCGAGCCTGTTTTTAACGCAGTATTGCCGAGCGCAGTAGTTTTCACACAGCCTGAGCAGAAGCGGGTTTTGTTTGTCCAGGACCTGGGCTTACCACATCAGGTCGTCAGGCACCTGATAGGCCGCGTACGGATCATCGGCATCCGGTGCTTCGGTCGGTGTATTGAGCAGCACGACCCGGCGTGGGTCGCGTTCCTGGATCTTCAGCGCGGCTTCACGCGGAATGATCTCGTAACCGCCGCCATGATGAACGATGGCCAGTGAGCCGCTGCTGAGCTTGTTACGCATCAGCGTGTTGACCGAAATGCGCTTGACCTTCTTGTCGTCGACGAAGTTGTAGTAGTCCTCGGTGGTCAGCTTCGGCAGCCGAGAGACTTCGATCAACTGCTTGACCTGAGCGGTACGAGCTTTGAGCTCGACCTTTTCCTGCTGCTGGCGATTGAGTTCTTGATCACGCTTGGCTTTTTCGGCCATGGCGTCCTGCGCCGCACGCTTTTGCGAGTCATCGGCTTCGATCTGGCCCTTATGCACCAGACGTTGTTCTTTTTGCTTGTCTTTGCTGACCTGCTTGGCCTGCTTTTGGTTGACCAGACCTGCTTTGAGCAACTGGTCGCGAAGGGAAATGCTCATGATGCGTTCTTTTCCTGACGTTTGGCTTCGCCCCAGAGAGCGTCCAGTTCTTCGAGGGTGCAATTTTCAATGGGACGATGGGTCTGGCGCAATGCCTGTTCGATAAATCGGAAGCGTCTTTCGAATTTAGTGTTCGCCGCACGCAAGGCGCTTTCAGGATCGACCTTAAGGTGCCGGGCCAGATTCACCACCGCAAACAGCAGGTCACCGACCTCATCCGCGATGGCCGGGGCGTCATTGTCCGCCATGGCTTCCAGCACTTCATCGAGCTCTTCACGCACCTTGTCGACCACCGGCAAGGCGTCTGGCCAGTCGAAACCGACCTGCGCCGCGCGCTTCTGCAACTTCGCCGAGCGGGACAAGGCTGGCAGCACGCCGGGGACATCATCGAGCAGGGACAACTGCTCAGGCACGTCAGACTTGGCCGCTCGCTCTTCGGCTTTGATTTCCTCCCAGCGCTGCTTGACCTGGGCCTCGTCCAGCTGCGGCGTTTCCAGCGGCGCATACAGATCGCCAGTAGGGAACACATGCGGGTGACGGCGAATCAATTTTCGGGTGATGCTGTCGACCACGCCATCGAACTCGAAGCGCCCTTCTTCGCGCGCCAACTGGCTGTAATAAACCACCTGGAACAACAGATCGCCCAGCTCGCCCTGCAAGTGATCGAAGTCACCGCGCTCAATCGCATCGGCGACTTCGTAGGCTTCTTCAAGCGTGTGAGGCACGATACTCGCGTAGGTTTGTTTGACATCCCACGGGCACCCGAACTGCGGGTCACGCAGTCGGGCCATCAGGTGCAGCAAGTCTTCGAGTGTGTACATCAATTGTTCTCATTCAAACCAAAGCTGCAAGTACTCAGGGTGTGCGGTTACGCCGTGTCTCGATGATGTTCGGCAACTGGGAGATCCGCCCCAGGAGTCGTCCTAGCGCATCCAGGCCCGGAATTTCGATGGTCAGCGACATCAGCGCGGTGTTGTCTTCCTTGTTCGAGCGGGTATTGACCGCCAGCACGTTGATCCGCTCGTTGAGCAGAACCTGAGAAACGTCACGCAGCAAACCGGAGCGATCATAGGCACGGATGACGATGTCCACCGGGTAGGTGAGCACCGGCACCGGGCCCCAGTTGACCTGGATGATCCGCTCCGGCTCGCGACTGCCCAGCTGCAGCACTGCCGCGCAGTCCTGGCGGTGAATGCTCACGCCACGGCCCTGCGTGATGTAGCCCACAATGGCATCGCCGGGCAGCGGTTGGCAGCAACCGGCCATTTGCGTCATCAAGTTGCCGACGCCCTGAATCTGGATATCGCCACGCTTGCCGGGCTTGTAGCCGGTGGCTTTGCGCGGGATCAGCTCCAGTTGTTCGTTGCCGCGTTCCGGCTCGACCAGTTGCTGCGCAGCATTGACCAGCTGCGTCAGACGCAGGTCGCCAGCACCCAGAGCGGCGAACATGTCTTCGGCGGTTTTCAGATTGGCTTTTTCGGCCAATTTGTCGAAATCCACCTGTGGCAATCCCACGCGCGCCAGTTCACGCTCCAGCAGGGTTTTACCCGCCGAGACGTTCTGGTCACGCGCCTGCAATTTGTACCAGTGGACGACCTTCGCCCGCGCCCGCGAGGTGGTGATATAGCCAAGGTTCGAGTTCAGCCAATCGCGACTCGGCGTACCGTGTTTACTGGTGATGATCTCAACCTGCTCACCGGTCTGCAGGCTGTAGTTGAGCGGCACGATACGCCCGTTGATCTTGGCGCCACGGCAGTTGTGACCGATTTCGGTGTGCACCCGATAAGCGAAGTCCAGCGGCGTCGAGCCTTTGGGCAGATCGATGGCATGGCCATCCGGGGTGAACACGTACACCCGGTCGGGCTCGATATCGACCCGCAGTTGATCTGCCAATCCGCCGATATCACCCAGCTCTTCATGCCACTCGAGCACCTGCCGCAGCCAGGAAATTTTCTCTTCGTATTGATTAGAGCCGGATTTGACGTCGGTGCCTTTGTAGCGCCAGTGCGCGCATACGCCCAGCTCTGCCTCTTCGTGCATGGCGTGGGTGCGGATTTGCACTTCCAGCACCTTGCCTTCGGGGCCAATGACCGCAGTGTGCAGCGAGCGATAGCCGTTTTCCTTGGGGTTGGCGATGTAGTCGTCAAACTCCTTGGGGATGTGCCGCCAAAGCGTGTGCACGATGCCCAGCGCGGTATAGCAGTCGCGGATTTCAGGCACCAACACGCGCACGGCACGCACGTCGTAGATCTGGCTGAACTCCAGACCCTTGCGCTGCATTTTGCGCCAGATCGAATAGATGTGTTTAGCCCGACCGCTGATATCGGCTTTCACCCCGGTACTCAGCAGTTCGTTTTCCAGTTGGCCCATGACCTCGCTGATAAAACGCTCGCGATCAAGGCGGCGCTCATGCAGCAATTTAGCAATCTGTTTGTACTGTTCGGGTTCCAGGTAGCGGAAGGACAAATCCTCCAGCTCCCATTTGATGTGCCCGATACCCAAGCGGTGCGCCAGTGGCGCATAGATGTCGAACACTTCCCGGGCCACGCGGTTGCGCTTTTCTTCGTCGGCATTCTTGACCGCACGAATCGCGCAGGTGCGTTCGGCCAGCTTGATCAGCGGGACGCGCACGTCATCGACCATCGCCACCAGCATCTTGCGCAGGTTTTCTACCTGGGCCTGAGACCCCATCACCAACGACTCGCGAGGGCTCAGACTGGAACTGATCGCCGCCATGCGAAGCACGCCGTCGATCAGTTTAGTCACTGTCGGACCAAAACGCTGACTGACGTCCGCCAAGGGGATCTTGCCCTCGCGCACGCCACGGTAGATCACGGCAGCGACCAGTGAGTCCTGATCGAGCTTGAGATCTGCGAGGATCTCGGCGATTTCCAGGCCAGACTGGAAACTGGAGGCCCCTTCTGCCCATAAATTCTTTGAGGCGTTGTCCTGTTGCTCGGCATGGCGGGCAAACTCGCAAGCCTCTTTCAAGGCCTGTCGGTCCAATGCAAGGTCAACGCTGACTATATGATCGAGCCATGCATCAAGATTGATACTGCCATCGGTGTTGATCGGCTGGTGCGCTCTCACCTGTACCATGTTGCTTACCTTCCCTACGGCGCGATAAAAAGCGCCTTCAGTCGCTGGGCTTCTTGAGCAAACGCTCCTTGCTGGGCAGGCAAGGGCTGTGCGTCCGCGGTCCAGTCGGATTAAACGAGATTCCCTGTGAGCGGCTGACTCATTTCCTTAAGCCGTGTCGCTCACTTACTCGCTTCAAATAAAGCCATCGCCTCGACATGAGCCGTTTGCGGGAACATATCGAGAATTCCGGCGCGTTTTAATCTATAGCCCTGCTTGATCAATTCGACCGTGTCGCGCGCTAAAGTTGCAGGGTTACATGAAACATAAAGTAACCGCTTGGCACCTAATGTCGACAGCTTGCGCACCACCTCAAAAGCACCGTCACGCGGGGGGTCCAAAAGTACCGCAGAAAAGCCGTTTTCGGCCCAGCTCGCGTGTGCCAACGGCTGCATCAAATCGGCCTGAATGAACTGCACATTGTGCAGTTCATTGCTCATTGCATTACCCGTGGCACGTTCGACCATGGTCGCAACGCCTTCTACCGCCACCACTTCACGGGCCTGTTGGGCCAATGGTAAAGCGAAGTTACCCAGCCCACAGAACAGGTCCAGAACCCGCTCGTCCGCCGTGGGCGCCAGCCATTCCAATGCCTGCGCAACCATCGCGGCATTAACCGCGGCGTTGACCTGAATGAAATCCCCCGGCCGGTAGGCCAATTGCAAATTCCACGGTTCCAGTCGATAGCCCAATTGCTGACTCGGGTCGACCGGTTGCGGCTCACCCTCGCCGTGCAGCCAAAGCTGGGCATCGTGGGTCTGACAGAAAGCGATCAAGGTCGCCAGATCGGCCTCGGCCAACGGCGCGGTATGGCGCAGAAGCACCGCCGTCGACGAACCGCTGAACAACTCGACATGCCCGACGACCTGCGGCTTGCTGAAACGACGCAGCATGGCCGGCAACTCGGTCATGATAGGTTGCAAGGCCTGTACCAGAACCGGGCATTCGTCGATGGCGACGATGTCCTGACTGGCCGCGGCCCGGAATCCCACATCAAGCCGTTTGGCCTTGGCATCCCAGCGTACGGCGATGCGCGCCCGACGTCGGTAGGCGAACTCTGGACCGGTCAAGGGGGCTGCCCACTCTTCAGGCTCGACACCTGCAACCCGGGTCAACTGCTCGGCGAGCATGCGCTGTTTCAGGGCAAGCTGTTCGCTATGGGGCAAATGCTGGACGCTGCAACCGCCACACCGACCGAAATGCACGCAGGGTGACGGCCGGCGCAGAGGACTGGGCTGGAATACACGCTCAGTGCGGGCTTCCACGACTTTGCCGTGGGCGTTGAGTACCCGCGCCTCGACCTCTTCACCGGCCAGACTGCTGGCCACAAACCAAGTGCGGCCTTCGATGAATGCGATACCGCGTCCGTCATTGGCCAGGCGCTCGATGGTCAACCGCTGCTTCTTCCCAGTCGGCACCTGGGGCACCTTTGTGCCGCCAGTGGGCTGGAAGCGCAGGCCTCTCTCTTGCTTAGCCATCAGTTAGGCACATCGTAGACGCCGGTCGACAAGTAACGGTCGCCTCGGTCACAAATGATAGCGACCATGACTGCATTCTCGACTTCGCGGGACAAGCGCAACATCCCGGCAACGGCACCACCGGACGACACACCACAGAAAATGCCTTCTTCGCGGGCCAGTCGGCGCATGACGTCTTCGGCTTCGGCCTGGGCCATATCGACGATCCGGTCGACACGGTCGGCCTGGTAGATCTTCGGCAGATATTCTGTCGGCCAACGACGGATACCGGGGATGGAGGCCCCGTCCATCGGTTGCAGACCAATGATCTGCACCTTGGGGTTTTGCTCCTTGAGGTAACGCGAAACACCCATGATGGTGCCCGTGGTGCCCATGGAACTGATGAAATGGGTGATGGTGCCGCCAGTCTGCTGCCAGATTTCCGGGCCGGTGCTGACGTAATGCGCTTCCGGGTTATCCCCGTTGGCGAATTGATCGAGCACCTTGCCACGGCCTTCGGCCTGCATGCGTTCAGCCAGGTCGCGGGCACCTTCCATGCCCTCGTCCTTGCTGACCAGAATCAGCTCGGCGCCATAAGCGGTCATCGCCGCCTTGCGTTCGGCACTGGAATTATCCGGCATGATCAGAATCATCCGGTAGCCTTTGATCGCGGCGGCCATGGCCAGCGCGATGCCGGTGTTGCCGGAAGTCGCTTCGATCAGGGTATCGCCCTGATGGATCTGCCCGCGCAATTCGGCGCGAGTGATCATCGACAGCGCCGGGCGATCCTTGACCGATCCGGCAGGGTTGTTGCCCTCAAGCTTCAACAGCAAGGTATTAGTAGTCTCACCCGGCAGGCGCTGCAAACGGACCAGCGGGGTGTTGCCGACGCAGTCGGCGATGGTTTGATACTGCAGGGTCATGACGTCTTCGCAATCCAGACTGCGGGGGCGCCTATCATAACGGCAAACGCCTAAACCCCATATCACGCAAAGTGCGCTGCATAGGGCGAAAAGATATAAGCAGTCAATACGGGCTCAGCTGCGTTATATAAATAGCCTTCGCGAATGAAACAGCCGACCGTGGTGGCTGCCTAGAGCGTGCCTTCCCATTTGGGCCGACGTAGAAGTGGGTAATTTGCCGAGATTGCCCGCGAGCAACTCGCTACACTGCCGGAATATCGATCGCTGGATGCGGTCTTGAACAAAGTGGCGTGGCTGCTGGAGAAATAGCGTGCTGAAAAAGCTGGGTATCAAAGGCCGTGTGCTGCTGTTGACCATTGTCCCCGCTCTGCTGATGGCAGTGGTGTTGGGCGGTTACTTCACCTGGATGCAACTGTCCGACCTGCAAAGCCAGCTGCTGCAACGCGGTGAAATGATCGCCGAAGAACTCGCACCGCTGGCCGCCCCGGCGCTGGGCCATAGCGACCGCGCGCTGCTCGAACGCATCGCCGGGCAGGCGCTGGAGCAAACAGACGTGCGCGCCGTGTCCTTTCTTGGCCCCGACCGCGATCTGCTGGCCCATGCCGGGCCGAGCATGATCAACCCGTCCCCCATCGGCAACAGCACTCACTTGCTGCAGCGTTCCGGGAACGACGCCACCCGCTATCTGCTGCCGGTGTTCGGTCGCCAGCGCCACCTGAGCGGTGCTCTGATCCCTGAGGAGGCCGACCGTCTGCTCGGCTGGGTCGAGCTGGAGCTGTCCCATAACGGGACCTTGTTGCGCGGCTATCGCAGCCTGTTCGCCAGTCTGCTACTGATCGTTACGGGGTTGGTGTTGACTGCGATTGTGGCGATCCGCATGAGCCGAACCATCAACGAGCCGATCAGCCGGATCAAATTGGCGGTGGCGCAACTCAAAGACGGCAATCTTGAAACACGCCTACCGCCACTGGGCAGCCTGGAACTGGATGAGCTGGCTTCCGGTATCAACCGCATGGCCGCGACCTTGCAGAATGCCCAGGAAGAATTGCAGCACAGCATCGATCAGGCCACTGAAGACGTGCGGCAGAATCTGGAAACCATCGAAATCCAGAACATCGAGCTGGACCTGGCGCGCAAAGAAGCGCTTGAGGCCAGCCGGATCAAATCCGAATTCCTCGCCAACATGAGCCACGAGATTCGCACCCCGCTCAATGGCATTCTCGGCTTCACTCATCTGCTGCAGAAAAGCGAGCTGACCCCGCGCCAACTGGATTATCTGGACACCATCGAAAAATCTGCCGACAACCTGCTGGGCATCATCAACGAGATTCTCGATTTTTCGAAAATCGAAGCCGGCAAGCTGGTGCTCGACAGCGTTCCGTTCAACCTGCGCGACCTGCTGCAGGATGTCCTGACCATCCTTGCCCCGGCCGCCCATGCCAAACAGTTGGAACTGGTCAGCCTGGTGTACCGCGACACACCGTTGTCGCTGCTCGGAGATCCGCTGCGGCTCAGGCAGATCCTGACCAATCTGGTCAGCAATGCGATCAAGTTCACCCGCGAAGGCACCATCGTCGCCCGCGCCATGCTCGAAGATGAGCAAGAAGACAGCGTGCAACTGCGCATCAGCGTGCAGGACACCGGCATCGGTCTGTCCAGCCAAGACGTGCGGTCGCTGTTTCAGGCGTTCAGTCAGGCAGACAATTCGTTGTCGCGGCAACCGGGCGGCACCGGGTTGGGACTGGTCATTTCCAAACGACTGATCGAGCAAATGGGCGGCGAAATAGGGGTCGACAGTACGCCGGGTGAAGGTTCCGAGTTCTGGATCAGCCTGAACCTGCCCAAAGCCCGCGATGACCTGGAAGACCTGCCATCCCCACCCCTTCTCGGGCGTCGGGTCGCGGTGCTGGAAAATCATGAACTCGCACGTCAGGCCTTGCAGCACCAGCTGGAAGATTGCGGTCTGGAAGCGGTGGTTTTCAACAACCTGGAAAGCCTGATCAACGGGGTCACTGCTGCGTATCAAACAGCACAGGCTATCGACCTGACGGTGCTGGGCATCACCGCCCACGAACTGCCGCCCGAACGGCTGCGCCAGCATATCTGGGACCTTGAAAACCTCGGCTGCAAGGTCCTGGTGCTGTGCCCGACCACCGAGCAGGCGCAATTCCAGTTGGCCGTGCCCAACGCCCACAGCCAGTTACAGGTAAAACCGGCCTGCACGCGCAAGCTGCGGCGCAGCCTGTCCGAACTGATCAGCCCCAAACAACAGCGCATCGATACCTCTACCCCCCTGTCCAGTCGGCCACCGCACTTGCTCTGCGTCGATGACAACCCGGCCAATCTGTTGCTGGTGCAAACACTGCTTGAAGACATGGGCGCCAAAGTGCTGGCCGTCGACAGCGGCTATGCCGCGGTCAAGGCGATACAGAAAGAAACCTTCGATCTGGTGCTGATGGACGTACAGATGCCCGGTATGGACGGGCGCCAAGCCACTGAAACGATCCGGGCCTGGGAGGTCGAACAGCAGAGTACTTCGCTACCGATCGTGGCCCTCACCGCCCATGCCATGGCCAACGAAAAGCGCGCCCTGCTGCAAAGCGGCATGGACGACTACCTGACCAAGCCCATCAGTGAGCGGCAATTGGCCCAAGTGGTGCTCAAATGGACCGGTCTGGCACTGCGCAATCATGTGCCGAAACGTCACAGCGAAAGCACACATCACGGCATCGACCTGCAGGTGCTCGACCCTGAAGAAGGCTTGCGCCTGGCAGCGGGCAAGCCTGACCTGGCAGCGGACATGCTAGCGATGCTTCTGGCCTCGCTGGACACCGACCGTGACGCCATCCGCGATGCCCGCGATGCCCACGACAAACTGGCACTGATCGAAAGGGTCCATCGCCTGCATGGCGCAACCCGTTATTGCGGGGTGCCGCAACTGCGCGCAGCCTGTCAACGCAGTGAAACCTTACTCAAGCAGGATGCACCCGAGGCCAACGCCGCCCTCGACGAACTGGACATGGCTATCACACGGCTGGCCGTCGAAGCACGAGTGACCGCTTGAAGGGTGATCCGTTTGCATGAACGTCCTTCTGACGTTATAGCGGGCAAGCGGGCTCCTGCAAGGGAGCATCGCCACAAGGAGATTTTATGCGCATCCTTTTATTCAGCAGTCAGAACTATGACCGCGAAAGCTTTCTCGCGGCCCGTTTACCGGCGGGTGTGGATCTGCATTTCCAACCGGCACGCCTGAATCTGGACACGGTTGCCCTGGCCAACCACTACCCAGTGGTCTGTGCCTTCATCAATGACGACCTCAGCGCGCCCGTACTCGAACAACTGGCCGCAGGCGGTACGCGCCTGATCGCCTTGCGCTCGGCGGGTTATAACCATGTAAACCTGGCAACGGCGCACGCCCTCGGGCTCAAGGTCGTGCGCGTGCCGGCCTACTCTCCGCACGCCGTGGCCGAACATGCCGTGGCCTTGATTCTGGCCCTTAACCGTCATCTGCACCGTGCGTACAACCGCACCCGCGACGGTGACTTCACCCTGCATGGGCTGACCGGCTTCGATCTGGTGGGTAAAACCGTGGGCGTCGTCGGCACCGGGCAGATCGGCGCGACCTTCGCCCGGATCATGTCCGGGTTCGGCTGCACGCTGTTGGCTCACGACCCCTACCCTAATCCGCAGGTCGAAGCCTTGGGCGCGCGCTACCTGAGTTTGCCGGACTTGCTGGCGCAGGCGCAGATCATCAGCCTGCACTGCCCGCTGACCGCGCACAGCAAACACCTGATCAACAGCACGTCCCTGGCGCAGATGCAGCCCGGTGCGATGCTGATCAACACCGGTCGCGGCGCGCTGGTCGACACACCGGCGCTGATCGAAGCGCTAAAAAGCGGGCAATTGGGTTATCTGGGGCTGGATGTGTATGAAGAAGAAGCGCAATTGTTCTTCAAAGACCGTTCCGACCTGCCACTGCAGGACGATGTGCTGGCTCGCCTGCTGACGTTTCCCAACGTGATCGTTACCGCTCATCAGGCTTTTCTGACCCGCGAAGCGCTGGGAGCCATTGCGCAGACCACTCTGGACAATATTGCCGCCTGGGCCGAGGGTTCGCCGCAGAATCTGGTCGAGGGTTAATAACAGGCTGCATGATAGGATGCGCGCAGATTTGGAGGACCCATGGTCGAACACGATTTCCGCTACACCCTGTTTAACCCACAACACACGCTGATCGAATGCCGCGCGCTGGCCCCCGGTCGTTATCAAGTCACCGGCAACGGCGGCTCGATCCACGCGGATGACGTGCTTTTGGTCACGCTCAAAGGGAGCAAGGACTTGTCCATGCGCCTGACCGTGGAAAAAGTCCGGCACCTGATCAACCCTCGCGGCCAATGGGTCGCGGTGGCGCAGGGTCCGGTCTTCGCTGAACTGGCGATTCATCAGTGGAAGGCCAGTTGCAACGGTTGCGCGACCGAGCTGAACGTCGAGTTCGCGGTCGATGCCAAGCTCGGCATCAAAGCACAAAAGCCGGCTGCCGCCGCTCGCATTGCCGAGCTGGGCTGGAAAACCGAAGGTGACAAGCACTTTTGCCCGAAATGCCAGGAGAAAGCCGCATGATTCGCGCCGTCCTGTTTGGCCTGCTCGGCAGCACCCTGATGGGCTGCGCCGCCAAGCCGGTAGAATTGACACGTGATCGGGGCTACATGCTGGAATGGATCGGTGAAAATCCGCTGATCGACCGCAGCCACCTGACCATGACCCTTGGTGAGGACGGTCGTGCCTACGGCACTGCAGGCTGCAACCACTGGTTCGCGCCGTATACGGTGGAGGACGACACGATCAGCTTCGGCATGGTCGGCAGCACCCGCAAGATGTGCGCGCCCGCCCTGATGGAGCAAGAACAACGCTTCCTCGACGCACTGACCAAAGTGCAGCGCTGGGACATCTCGCCGATCGACCAACTGCGCCTCTGGCCTGCCGAAGGAAAACCGCTACGGTTTTGGCTGGAAGACAGCTGATTTAATAGCGGCTGTACCGCCTTCTCGAATGAATTCACTCTCGCAGAGGTCTCCAGCCTTGTGGGAGTGAACTCATTCGCGAACGGCTCGCGGTGACTGACCTGCGTTACCCCTCGCCCCGCAATACCGCCAACCGCTGACTCACACCGGCTGCGGTCTGCTCGCCGAGCAATTGCTCCCGCACCTTGCCCTTGTCATCAATGATGTACGTCACCGGCAGCGCTTCGCTGTGGGGCAGGTCGTAACGTTCGGCCGGGTCCAGAGCCAGGACAGTGAAGGTGATACCCAGCGCGGCAGTGGCGGACTTCAGGTCTTCGCCTTGCAGGCCGTCGAAGTTGACCCCGAACACACTCACCTGCCTGTCTTTGAGCTGATCGGCCAACGCGTTGAGTTCCGGGATCTCCGTCCGGCATGGCCCACACCACTCAGCCCAGTAATTGATCACCAGCCAATGCTTGTCGACACGCTCGCTGGCAACCTTCTGCCCGTTTTGATCAGGCCCCAGGTCTGCGCCACAACCACTGAGCAGCAAACTGCCGATGAGCGCTGCTATCGCTGCCAATCGCCTTGTCATGTGCCCTTCCTTATCCAGAGATTCACTTTAACTGCGACCAATCACCGCCCAAGGTTCAGGAGCGGACCTCACACAGGTAGAATAGCCGCCACCTTACGCAAGATGCGACCCGCAAATGACCGATCTGACGCTTTATCACAACCCGCGCTGCTCGAAATCTCGCGGTGCGCTGGAACTGCTTGAGGCCCGCGGCCTGACGCCGACCATCATCCGCTACCTGGAAACCCCGCCAGACGCCGCGCAATTGCGCGATCTGCTGGGCAAGCTGGGCATCGGCGCCCGGGAGCTGCTGCGGACCGGTGAAGAGGAATACAAAGCCCTGAACCTGGCGGACGCCAGCCTGAGCGACGAGCAACTGATCGCCGCCATGGCCGCCCACCCCAAGTTGATCGAGCGACCGATTCTGGTGGTGGGCGACAAGGCCGTCATTGGCCGTCCACCAGAAAGCGTGCTGGAGATCCTGGCATGAGTGCCCCGTACATCCTGGTCTTGTTCTACAGCCGCAACGGCTCGACCAGCGAGATGGCTCGGCAGATTGCCCGAGGTGTCGAGTTGGGTGGCATGGAAGCACGTCTGCGCACCGTGCCCGCGATTTCGTCCGAAATCGAAGCGGTCGCGCCCAGCATCCCCGAGCAAGGCTGCTTATATGCCAGTCTCGACGACCTGAAAAACTGCTCCGGTCTGGCCCTGGGCAGCCCGACGCGCTTCGGCAACATGGCCGCGCCGCTGAAATACTTCCTCGACGGCACCAGCACCCTGTGGCTGACCGGCGCCCTGGTGGGCAAGCCCGCCAGCGTGTTCACGTCGACTGCCAGCCTGCACGGCGGCCAGGAAACCACGCTGATGTCGATGTTATTGCCGTTGCTGCACCACGGCATGCTGGTCGCAGGCCTGCCCTACAGCGAAGCCGCGTTGCTGGAAACCAGCGGCGGCGGCACGCCTTACGGCGCCAGTCACCATGCCGGTGCCGACGGTAAACGCGCGCTGGATCAACACGAAATCACCCTGTGTCGCGCGCTCGGTCAGCGCCTGGCTAAAACCGCTTTGTTGTTGGAGACGCCTCGTGGCTAAAAAGCCTAAAGTCCTGCCCGCGCTGGAATGGCTGGAGCCGCGAGTGCGCCTGAGCCGGATCGCCAGTCTGATCTGTTTTTTCGGCCTGATCCTGCTGCTGGCCGCGTATTACCTGATCTTTGCCGACCTGCATGGCGCGCGCCCTTGGGTGATCCTGCTCATCGAACTGGTGCCGCTGATCCTGCTCGCTCCGGGCATGATCAGCGGCAGCGCCCGCGGTCATTCGTGGACCTGCTTTGTGATCAACCTGTACTTCATCAAAGGCGCACTGGCCGTTTACGACCCGAACCGCAGCCTGTTCGGTGCACTGGAGATGCTTGCGAGTCTGGCAGTGTTCGTCAGCGCGTTGCTGTATGTGCGCTGGCGTTTTCAGTACAACCGCAAGCTGGCGGGGGAAGGCGCCGTCTGACAGACCGTCATCGCGAATGGCTTGATGCGATGTCAGTGGTTGACCGTATACGCCAGCATCAACGACAGCTGACACATCGGCCGCCCACTCTCTGCGTGCCACTGGTTGAACGCACCTTGCACGGTGGCGAGGTCCTTGAGGCTGGTGGGCACTTTGTCGATGATGCCCTGTGCGTTGAGCCCGGCGACCACGTCGTAGGTCGGGATGAACGTGTCCTTGCCGACCATGCGCAGAAAACTCGGCGCTGACATCCCGCCCAATTGATGCCCGTGTTTGGCCAGGTACTTCCACAGGCCGACGATATCGGTCACTGGCCAATCGGCGATGAAATTACCGAAGCTGCCCTTCTCCTTACTGATGTCCAGAATCATCTGCGCATTGCGTGGCACACTTTTCAGTTTGCCCAAATGGCGAATGATTCGTGCGTCCTGCATCAGGCGCTCCAGGTGCTCGGCGCCCATCAGCACGACCTTCTCGGGATCGAAGCGAAAGAACACTTCTTCGAACATCGGCCATTTGGCGTCTACCAGGCTGTGCTTGAGGCCGGCGCGAAACACCCGTCGGGCGAGGGCCGACAGGTAACGGTCATTGCTGATTGCGCGAAGTTGCGCCGGGGAATTGGGCACGGGCAGATGTGCTTCAAGCGCCGAGGCCGAGCCAAAGCGGTTCAGGCAATATTCATGAAGCCATTTGTAATCGCGCATGCCCTTTCCTACTGACAATTGATAGAGGTCTGACATCTCGCCGAGGCCAGGTGTCAGGCAGCAAATAGAACAGAGTGTCGAGATCGATCAGAGGTTCACGACATTGACGAAGCGCGAGGCTGCGGTTTCATCGATCCGCAGGTTGGCGAAGTCGAACAGAGTACGGTCCGCCAGTTGCGACGGCTGCACGTTCTGCAACGCACTGAAGATGCTTTCGGTACGGCCTGGGGTCGTGCGTTCCCACTCCGACAGCATGTCCTTGACCACCTGACGCTGCAGGTTTTGCTGAGAACCGCAGAGGTTGCACGGAATGATCGGAAACGCTTTCAGATCGGAAAAAGCCTGAATATCACGCTCGTTGCAGTACGCCAGCGGACGAATCACCACATTACGACCATCGTCAGCCCGCAGTTTGGGCGGCATGGCCTTGAGCGTGCCCGTGAAGAACAGGTTGAGAAAAAAGGTCTCGATGATGTCGTTGCGGTGATGCCCCAGCGCCATCTTGGTCGCGCCGATTTCATCGGCAAAGGTGTACAGCGTGCCACGGCGCAGGCGCGAACACAGCGAGCACGTGGTCTTGCCTTCGGGGATAAGCTTTTTGACCAGCGAATAGGTGTCTTTTTCGACGATGTGGTACTCCACACCCAACGCCTCGAGGTACGCAGGCAGCACATGCTCGGGGAAGCCTGGCTGTTTCTGGTCCATGTTGACAACGACGATATCGAATTTGATCGGCGCCACTTTCTGAAAATGCAGCAGCACATCAAGCAGGGTATAGCTGTCTTTACCGCCCGACAGACACACCATGATCTTGTCGCCTTCCTCAATCATGTTGAAGTCGGCCACTGCTTCGCCCGCGAGCCGACGCAGACGTTTCTGCAGTTTGTTCTGATTGACTGAAAGGGTGCCCATGGCGCAGATATCCGCTAACGATGACTCGGTAAAAGGCCGGCATTTTACGCGACAAGGATCATAGGCGCATGCCGATTTATTGTTGGCACTCAAATAGCGCATTGCGATTAACAGCAGTCTCTCGAGCACAATTTACTCTAAAGGGCTGCGTCTTCCCTTCCTATACTGCGTCATAGGGTCGCACCCATTCCTGTATCGAGGCTGTGGCCTTACACCTGCCGTGGCACTTAGGCCCGACAGGCGCTCCGCTGGGGGGCGACGGTAAAACAAAAAGGAGTGACCGGCATGATCCATCACGTTATCGGACTGTTCACCCATCCTGATCAAGAATGGCAGCAAATACGTGGCGAAAAAGAAGAAAGCATCGGCCACATGTACCTCACGCATACCCTGATTCTTGCGGCGATTCCCGCAGTTTCGGCTTATATCGGCACCACTCAGGTGGGCTGGGTGATTGGCAGTCGAGCGGCGGTCATGCTGACCCCCGTAAGCGCGCTGTGGATGACCATCATGTCCTACATTGCCATGCTGGCTGGCGTGGCCGTCATGGGAGCATTCATCCACTGGATGGCGCGCACGTACGACGCCAGTCCGAGCCTGGCGCGCTGTGTCGCCTTCGCCACCTACACCGCAACACCGCTGTTCATTGGCGGGCTGGCGGCCCTGTATCCGCATATGTGGCTGGGAATGATCGTCGGCCTCGCGGCCGTTTGTTACACGGTTTATCTGCTATACGTCGGCTTGCCGACGTTCATGAACATCCCTTCCGATGAGGGCTTCATGTTCTCAAGCTCCGTATTGGCCGTGGGCCTGGTGGTGCTGGTCGCCATCATGGCGTTCACCGTCGTCCTGTGGGGCGTCGGTGTAGGGCCTGAATACACTAACTGACTGACTGACGGTTAACCGTTGACCATGAGCCGCCTTTGAGGCGGCTCATGCGTTTAACCATGACCATTGGGCGCCTTCAGTTTTCGGCAGGCCAGGGCTTTACGGCATACTGGCCACCTCTGGAGAGCCTTTAAGAATGCCCGAGCAGCTCAATACCCGCGTCGAAGTCTGTTATCAGCAAGCCGAAGCCTTTTTCAAACGCCCCTTCAAACGGCCGGTGGTCAGCCTCAAGCTGCGCGGTCAAAAAGCGGGTGTTGCCCATCTGCACGAGAATCTGTTGCGCTTCAACCCGCAGCTGTACCGGGAAAACAGTGAAGATTTTCTCAAGCAGACGGTCGCCCACGAAGTCGCGCACTTGATCGCCCATCAATTGTTTGGCGAGCGTATTCAGCCCCACGGCGAAGAATGGCAATTGATCATGCGCGGGGTATACGAACTCCCGCCCAATCGCTGCCACACTTACGCGATCAAACGTCGCCGCATGACCCGCTACATCTACCGCTGCCCCTGCGCAAACAGCGATTTCCCGTTCTCCGCCCAGCGCCACCTGCTGGTCGGGAAAGGCCGACGCTATTTGTGCCGTCGCTGCCGGGAGACCTTGGTGTTCAGTGGAGAAGTGCGGGTCGAGTGATGAGAGAGCCAGGTACTCCGCGCACAGCCATTCTCGCCTATCAAAAAACCCATAACCATTTGAAATAGAACATTATTTTTAGGCGCTGACTTGTCTGCGAACAAGCCCGGCACGGGCTTTGAACTGCGCCTGTGTGCAGGCGGTGTGGGTGAGTTCACTCGCGAAAGCGGTCAGGCAATAACCCCCGCCGCCCGCAATTCAGCGATCCGCTCAGCGCTGTAACCCAACCCCGCCAGCACTTCCTCACTGTGCGCACCCAACGTCGCACCGATATGCCGGGGCTCGGGCAGGCCGTCGGAGAACTTCAGCGGGCAGGCCATCTGCGCCTGCAAGCTGCCGTCTTCACGGGGCACTTGGCAGACCAGCTCACGCGCCTGTAATTGTGGATGCTCGATTGCCTCGGCAACGCTCAGCACCGGTTCGACACACGCATCCAGACCGGCAAAGCACGCGCGCAGCTCTTCAAAAGAGCGTTTCTCGAATTCAATTTTCAGCTCGTCCTTCAATGAGGCCTGCACCTCGGGGCTCGACGACAGGCCGAGCGCGGCCAACTCCGGGCGACCCAGCGCGACGCACAAGGGTTGCATGAACGCGGGTTCCAGGCTGCCCACGGAGAACCAGCGGCCATCTCGACAGCAGTAATAATCATAAAAACTGCCGCCATTGAGCATCTGGCTTTCCCGGGCCGGCTCCACACCGCACGCCAGATAACCCGCCCCGGCCATGGCATTCAGACTGAACACACAGTCAGTCATGCTGACATCCACATATTGCCCGAGCCCGGTTTGCTGGCGTGCGACCACGGCGGCCAGCAGACCCACCACTCCATGCAGCGACCCTCCCGCCACATCCGCCGCCTGAATGCCCAACGGCACCGGACCACTGTCCAGGCGCCCGGTGTAGCTGGCGATGCCCGACAGTGCAAGGTAGTTGATGTCATGCCCGGCGCGATCCCGATAAGGGCCTGTCTGGCCATAGCCGGTGATCGACACATAAATCAGTTTCGGGTTGATCGCCTTCAACGCCTCGTAGCCCAGCCCCAGGCGTGCCATGACACCCGGTCGAAACTGTTCGAGCACGATGTCGTATTCAGCCACCAACTGGCGGATCACCTCGAGCGCCTGCGGTTGCTTCAAGTCGAGGGCGAGGCTGCGCTTGTTGCGATTGAGGTAGGCGTGGCTGGCTGACGTCCCGTGATCGTGAGGCGGCAACAGTTTCAGAAGGTCCATGCGCGTCGGCGATTCGATGCGCAATACGTCGGCCCCCATGTCGGCGAGCAGCAACGAAGCGAACGGTCCCGGCAACAAGGTGGAAAAATCGAGAATCTTGAGCGATGACAATGGCCCTTGCATGCTTACTCCCTTAGCAGTTCTGTAACCAGACCTTACACCTGAGGCCTTCAGAGTAAGCAACCACGAGCCACCCTTCAATGGCCGCGCCACTCATCGTCGCTGACTGATTCGATCAATCGGCAGGTATAAAAAAACCCATCCGAAGATGGGTTTTTTTATACCTGCGCCGCGTTATGCAGTTTTAGGCGCGGTGCTGGATACCGTCGCTGGAATCGGGCCTTCATTCACGCCCAGATCATCTTCTGGACCTGTGTTGGAGATCCCGCGACCACCGGAAGCCAGTTCGATTTGCAGCTTGTCTTCGTCCAGCTCGTTAACCCACTTGGCCACAACCAAAGTCGCAACAGCGTTACCGACCAAGTTGGTCAGTGCGCGGGCTTCAGACATGAAGCGGTCGATACCCAGGATCAGCGCCAGACCGGCAACTGGCAAGTGGCCAACGGCGGACAGGGTGGCGGCCAACACGATGAAGCCACTGCCGGTAACGCCGGCTGCGCCCTTGGAGGACAGCAACAACACCACCAACAAGGTGATCTGGTGAGTGATGTCCATGTGGGAGTCGGTCGCCTGGGCGATGAACACGGCAGCCATGGTCAGGTAGATCGCAGTACCGTCCAGGTTGAAGGAGTAACCCGTCGGAATAACCAGACCGACAACCGACTTCTGCGCGCCCAAGCGTTCCATCTTGATCAGCATGCGCGGCAGAGCGGACTCCGAAGAAGACGTGCCCAGCACGATCAGCAACTCTTCACGAATGTAGCGGATCAACTTGAGTATGCTGAAGCCGTGAGCGCGAGCGATACCACCCAGCACAATCAGTACGAAGAGTGCGCAGGTGATGTAGAAGCACAGCATCAATTGACCGAGTTGCACCAGCGAACCGACACCGTAAGCGCCGATGGTGAAAGCCATCGCGCCAAAAGCACCCAGCGGAGCCAGCTTCATGATCATATTGATGATGTTGAACATCACGTGGGCGAAACGATCGATGAAGTCGAGCAGCGGTTTGCCGTAGGCACCCAGGCGATGCAAGGCAAAACCGAAGATCACCGAGAACATCAGTACTTGCAGGATATCGCCCGTCGCAAAAGCGCCAACGATAGTGCTTGGGATAACGTTGAGCAGGAAGCCGACGATGCTCTGGTCAGCGCCTGCAGCAACGTAGGCCGCGACCTTGGAAGCATCCAGCGTCGCCACGTCGATGTGCATGCCAGCACCCGGCTGAACGAGGTTAACCACGACCAGACCGATCAGCAGCGCGATGGTAGAAACGACTTCGAAGTACAACAGCGCATAACCGCCGGTTTTACCGACTGACTTCATGCTCTGCATGCCAGCGATACCGCTGACGACCGTGCAGAAAATGATCGGAGCGATGATCATTTTGATCAGTTTGATGAACCCGTCACCCAACGGCTTGAGCGACACACCGGCTTGAGGGTAGAAGTGGCCGATCAGAATGCCAATGACAATGGCTACGATGACCTGGAGATACAGGGATTTATACAGCGGCTGACGAGTCGTCATTGCAAGTTCCTCAAGAGCATCGCCGGTCATCATCCATCTGATGCGTGCGACGCCATAAAGCGCTAACCCTCCTGCACTGGAGGGATTTGTTTTGGCGAGTTGCGCGGGCAGCCCCTTCGCAAATCTCTACCGGTATTATTGCAGGGCGCGTGCCACTTTCGACAAAACCGCTCTAGATCAACTACCCCGTAAGCTATGACGCACCTTACACATTGGTAATAGCTGAAAACATGGCGGATTTCCGCCATATACCGCAAAAATACCCCCTGCATTGGCGGGTATCCGCCTTGTCCGTTGCCCGTGCGATGACTACCATCGGCCGTTCCCAGGATGAGCACCTTATGCGCCAACGTACGATCGCCAGTCACTTCGCCCGCGCTGCTCTCGGTGGCATGCAACGACGTGGCATCGATTGTTCGAGCTTGCTGCAACAATCGGGGATCCAGTCTGAGCTGTTGAGCGAGCCTCGTGCCCGCATCGCTCCGGAACAGTTTGCTCGCCTGATTCAATTGGTCTGGCAGCAAATGGACGATGAATACATGGGCTTCGGCCATGGCCCGAGCAAGCGCGGCACATTCGCCATGATGTGCCATGCGCTGATTCACTGTCGCAGCCTGGAGAAGGCACTCGCACGCGGTCTGTTGTTTTATGGCTTGTTCCCCGACGCGCCGCGCCTGAGCTTGCGTCGAGAAGGGGATTGGGCGCGGCTGAGCCTGGACGACTCGGCACTGCGCGACCCGGACCATTTTCTCAGCGAGTGCCTGCTGGTGATCTGGCACCGGCTCGGCAGTTGGCTGATCGGCCAGCGCATCCGCCTGGAGCACGCGACATTCAGTTATGACAGGCCGGAGCACAGCGGCGAATATGACCTGCTGTTCCCGTGCCCGATCCTGTTCAACGCCGAGACCAGCAGTCTGCTGTTTCACGCACGCTACCTGAGCATGCCGCTGCTGCAGGACGAACGCACGCTCAAGCATTTTCTCGAACGCTCGCCCGCCGATCTGCTGGCCCGTCCCGACGATGGCGACAGCCTGAGCAATCAGCTGCGACGCTTGCTCAGTCGTGACTGCAACCGCTGGCCCGATCTAGACGGCGTCGCCGAGCAGATGCACATCAGCCCACAGACCCTGCGCCGGCATCTGCGTGAAGAAGGCACGAGTTTTCAGGGGTTGAAGGATCAACTGCGCCGCGACATGGCGATTTATCACTTGAGCCGCGCCGACCTGTCATTGCAGCAGATTGCCGAACAGCTCGGTTTTTCCGAGCCGTCGGCCTTTCATCGCGCGTTCAAGAAGTGGACCGGACTGACACCCGGGGCTTACCGGGCTCAGGAGGTCTGACGGTTCGCATGATGGAGGCGTGAAGCCATTCGCGAATGCGGCAGGACGCTTCATCTGGCCGGAAAATGAATCCGGAATGCGGCGCCACCCAAAGGAGAGTCCTCCAGGGTCAGGCGAGCGTTGTAGCTTTCAATGATGTCTTTGACCACAGCCAGGCCAATGCCCTGCCCCGGATTCTGCCGATCCAGCCGCTCACCACGCTCTAGAATCCGCGCCCTCTGACTCTCTGGCACGCCGGGGCCATCGTCTTCGACGCACAACTCGTCACCGGACAGCGATGCGCGCAGGCTGATGCGTATTCGGCCCAAACAGAGGCGATAGGCGTTTTCCAGCAGATTACCGAGCATTTCAAGCAAAGCGCCCTGCTCCATCGCCACTTGGCATCCGTCGGGCAGATCAAGGCAGACGTTGACCTGCTTGTCGCGATAGACCTTGTCCAGGGTATTGCACAGGCTTTCGACCACCGGCCGCAACACCACATGGTGCCGCACCAGGCCACTTTTGCGCAGGCTGGCGCGCTGCAACTGGTAACTGATCTGTTGACTCATGCGTTCGATCTGCGATTGCAGGAGGCGTGCCTGCTCCAGGTCTTGCGGACGCTTGGCCATGGTTTCGCTGACGCCTTGCAGCACCGCCAGCGGCGTTTTCAAGCTGTGGGCCAAGTCGCCCAGCGAGTCGCGGTAACGGATGCGCTGCTCGCGTTCGCTGAGTAGCAGGCGGTTCAGTGAGCCGGTCAGGCGCAATAACTCCAGGGGGTGCTCCTCACTCAGGCTTTCCCGCTCGCCGGTTTCGACCTGATCCAGCTCCTGACTCAATCCCCTCAACGCTTTAAGGCCCCAGGTCAGGCCCATCCAGAGCAATGCGAGCAAAACCACCAGGGCCGCACCGAAGCCCAGATAGAGTTTCTCGCGTAGCGCGGAAATGATCACCTGATACTCGTGCACCGGCTGCAAAGCGACGATGCTGAACGCTGCGTTTCTGCCACCGAGCAGTTTGATTTCGACGTCATAGACGAAAAACTCATCGCCCTTGGCGTTCTTGATTTTACCGAACTGATTCCCCGTCCCGTCATAACGCGGGCGATAATCGATACCTGCCAGTTCGGTGGCACGCGAACGCCATACCAACTCACCATTACGGTTGTAGATATAACCGAACAGGCGGCTGTCTGACAGATTGAATTGCTCGCCCGGCAACAGCAGGGGCATCAACAAACGATTGTCCTCGACCCGGGCCGCGGAAATCATCGTGGTCACGTCCGAGGCCAGGCGCTGCTCAATGGAGTCCTGCAGGGCCAGGCTGTAGGCGCCCTGCAACGCGGGCAACAGCGCCAGCATGAAGATCACCGCCAACAGCGCGGCAGCCATCATCAACCGCAGCCGCAGCGAACGGATCATCGGCAGCGCTCAGTGAACAGATACCCCAGACCGCGCACCGTTTCGATAGGCTTGAAACCCAACGAGCCTTCCAGCTTGCGGCGCAAGCGTCCGACCAACACCTCGATCACGTTCGGATCACGCTCATCATCGTCGGGGTAGAGCTGCTCCATCAAGCGCTCCTTGGCCACCACCTGCTGATGGTGACGCATCAAGTATTCAAGAATCCGGTACTCATAGGCCGTCAACGCCAGCGGCTGTTCTTCGAGGGAGGCCTGCTTGCGGTTCAGGTCCAGCAGCAAGGGCCCGGCGGTGATGGTCGACTGGATAAAACCGCTGGAACGGCGCAACAGGGCATTAAGCCGCGCCTCCAGTTCTTCGAACTGAAACGGCTTGACCAGATAGTCGTCCGCCCCGGCGGCCAGCCCTTCGACTTTGTCTTGCCAGTTGCCACGGGCCGTGAGGATCAGAATCGGAAATGCCTTGCCATGGGAGCGCAGTTGGCGAATCAAGTCCAACCCACCCATGCCCGGCAAACCCAGGTCAATCACCGCCAGGTCATGGTTGAACTGTCCCGCCTGGTACAGTGCTTCCTCGGCATTGGCCACGGCCTCGACCACATGGCCGCTCTCGGCCAATCGGGTTTGTAAGTGATGGCGCAATAATGCCTCATCTTCAACCACCAGCAGTTTCATGAGGCTCTCCCAGGCAAAATCATTCCTCTCAAGATTAAGGCAAATACAACATGACCGGTTGAACAGCGCCTCGCCTGTTAAGTGTGCGGGCTGGGCGAAAAATGTCCAGCGCCAGTCTGTTAACGGTTAAAAGATGTAGTTGGAGGGCAGGCCAGGGTCAAAGCTGCCGAGCAAGATGGCTTGGCTCAGCTGAATACCGTTATGCGTACCGGAGACGTTGGGATAACTCGAGTAATAGTGACCCGCGACGGCTCCCAGATAGGCGCCGTATGCATCGACGCTCCCGCCGGTCTTGCCCTGGACGAGCTTGCTGGTACCGTCAGTGGTCTGTGCGGTAGCGCTGCCGCCGAGAAAAGCCAACGCAAAAAAGAGCTTATTTAAGGTGAGCATGGGAATGTCCTCTTGCGCCGGGCGCTGTTGGGGTACGCCACAAGACTAATCACCGGGCCCTGAACCCCCACTGAACGCGGCCTGAACTTAAGCTGAACGGACCCACCACCTCTAAGGCCGAACAATCGTCTAGGCTCTTTTGACGTAATCTACTTTCCCTATCGATCACAGGAGAAACCCACCATGCGTTTCTGGACTGCGTTAATCATGATGAGCCTGGCCGGGCTGGCTCAGGCCGCGATCAAGACTGAAACCATCGACTATCAAAGTGCTGACGGCACCAAACTGATCGGCTATTACGCCTACGACGACGCAATCAAGGGTCAGCGCCCCGGGGTCC
Source organism: Pseudomonas sp. 10C3 (assembly GCF_036346185.1). Lineage (NCBI taxonomy): Bacteria > Pseudomonadati > Pseudomonadota > Gammaproteobacteria > Pseudomonadales > Pseudomonadaceae > Pseudomonas > Pseudomonas sp. 10C3. The sequence continues at coordinate 42,467 of NZ_JASJVE010000001.1, forward strand.
TGGTGGTGCATGAGTGGTGGGGCCTGAACGAATACGCCAAACGCCGCGCCCGCGACCTTGCGGCACTGGGTTACAGCGCCATGGCCATCGACATGTACGGCGAAGGCAAGCACACCGAGCACCCAACGGACGCCATGGCGTTCATGCAGGAGGCGACCAAAGACAGCGCAGCCTCGGCCAAGCGTTTCGATGCAGGGCTTGAACAGCTGAAAAAACAAGCGCAAACCAATCCGGCCAAGATCGCCGCTATTGGTTACTGCTTCGGCGGCGCGGTGGTTCTCAATGCGGCCCGGCGTGGCGAACCGCTGGCCGGCGTGGTGTCTTTCCACGGCGCGCTGTCGACCCAATCACCGGCCACCCCCGGCAGCGTCAAGGCGCCACTCCTGATTGAGCATGGCAACAGCGATAGCATGGTCACCCCGGACAGCGTCATCGCCTTCAAAGCGGAAATGGACAAAGCCGGTGCCCACTATAAATTCGTCGGCATCGATGGCGCCAAACACGGCTTCACCAACCCCGACGCCGACCACCTGAGCCACGGCGACCATGCCCCCGACATCGGCTACAACAAAGCCGCCGACGAGAGCTCGTGGGCAGACATGAAAGCATTCTTGAAGAAAGTGTTTGGTTGAGTACTTGATCCTGTCAGCCTCAATCTAATGTGGGTGACTTGCCTGCGAATAACTTAACGCGGTGTATCTGGCACACCGCCTTCGCGGACAAGTCCGCTCCTACAATTAATCTATGCCCGACGCAGCCCCAGCGACACACACCAGAGATCGGATGGGTGTCCAACTTCTGGGGCGCAGTTCAATTAATCTGTGCCCCTACCCAGCCCGCCTCCGACACGGCAAAATGCAAGGCATGACTCAACCCCCTGTACTCCCCGCCTGCTGCCCCGTACTCGACACTCATTGGCCGCTGCCCCAAGCCCTGCCCGGCGTGATCCTGGTCAGTGGCGTGTTCCATCCGCACCATCTGGCTGATGGCGATTTTCAGCGTTGCCTGATCGAGTCGCCCCACAGTATTCAGCGCTCCGTCGCCAAGCGTCAGGCCGAGTTTCTGGCGGGACGTCTTTGCGCTCGGGAAGCCTTGCAGCAGTTGGACGGCCGGCACTATGTACCCAGCATCGGCGAGGACCGCGCGCCGGTCTGGCCAGCAGATGTCCGGGGCTCGATTACCCACAGCCACGGCTGGGCGGCGGCCATTGTCGGCCACCAGCAGCAATGGCGCGGCCTGGGCCTGGACATGGAACCCCTGCTCGACCACAAGCGCGCCCAGCGCCTGGCCGGGGAGATTCTGACTGACGACGAATTGCAACGCATGGCCGCAGGCCCGGATGCGCAGATTGCACTGCTGGTTACCCTGACTTTCTCTGCGAAAGAGAGCCTGTTCAAGGCGATCTACCCCCTCGTGCAAAAGCGTTTCTACTTCAAAGACGCGCAATTGCTGGAGTGGTCAGACAGTGGCAGTGCCCGCCTGCGTTTGCAGATCGACCTGTCCAGCGAGTGGCGCAACGGCACAGAGCTGGACGCGCAATTTCGCGTGGACAATGGCAAATTGCTGAGTCTGGTCAGCGTCGCGGCCCTGTGACTCAGGGCTTTTCCTGCTGGCGCGGCCAAGCCAGACTGAAGCAAGCACCGCCTAGATTTTTGCTTTTACTGATCAACGCCCTACCGTTGTGCCAGTAAATGATTCGACGAACGATCGACAAGCCCAGGCCATGCCCGCCCGACGCCCGGGTGCGACTGTCATCCAGACGCATGAAGGGCGTGAATATCCGCTCCCAAGCGCTTTCCGGGACGCCGGGGCCGTCGTCCTCGATGTCGATGCGACAGCGTAACTGACCGACCTGATAACTGACGCTGACCCTGGATTCGGCGTGACGCATGGCGTTGCTCACCAGATTCTGCAAGGCCCGATGCAAATAGCGTGGCTCAGCCTCGACCCACGCCCCGTCGTTATCAGACGCCGCCAGGCATTGCCCGCGCGTGACCGCGACATTGGCGCGCAACGGTGCCAGCTCGGCGATCACCTGATTGACCAGCGCATCCAGATCGATGCGCTGAAAGCTAAGGGTCGGCGAACCCTGCTCCAATCGCGCGTACGTCAACATCTCGTCCACCAGCTTGTCGAGGTCCTGAATATCGCTATCCATGCCGAGCCTGTATTTATCCCGAGCCTCTTGCGTGGAGGCCTGGCCGATCATTTCCAGGCCAAAGCGCAAACGCGCCACCGGCGTACGCAGTTCATGGGAGACCGCACGTACCAGCTCTCGCTGCATCGCCAGTGAACGTTGCAAATGCTCAGCCATGCCATTGAACGCTGCCGCCAGCCGCCCAACCGAGTCAGCCCCGGCCGTTGGCACGCGGGTTTCCAGGCTGCCCTTGGCGATGCGGGTGGCGGCCGATTCCAGGCCTAAAAGGCGGCGCTCAAGCCGACGTACCAACAAGTAAACCACCACCCCGATAAAACACAGGCCCAGAAACGCAATCAGCACCAGCAGCTCAGGCGGGTAAGGGTTCATTTGGTAAAGGGGACCGATCTCCAGGACCCACGGCGTGCCGACCATGCCGGCGAACACACGGATCGAATCACCACCCTTGCCCAGCGCCATCACGGTATCGCCTTCATCGACCCGACGTCGCTGGTCCTCATCGACATCAGCCTGCTCCAGACGGATCAGACTGATGTCGAAACCAAAGCCCTTGTCCCGCTTCAAGGCGGCCAGGCGACTGGGTTGTTCATCGATGGGGAAGCGCACCAGTTCGTCGGTCAGCAGATAAATCGTCGCCCGCGCCAGTTGTTCACTGATTTGCTGCACCTCCCCGGTCAACACCCACGGTTCCGCGTCGCTGACCAGTCGGTACACCTTGGCTGCATGGGGCCCAGTTTGCTCGACCACCACCTGCCCACGCAGCAGGCGACTATGGTCACCGCTGTCGAGACCGGCTTCGCTGAGTGTTTGCAGGGTCAACGGAATCCCCAGCAAACGCTCCCAGACCGCCAGCGAACGATTACGATCAATCGCGTTCATCGGTTGCAGGTTGTCGGCCATCAGGGTGAAGGTGCCGTGGGCCAGGCGCTCGCGGTACTGCTCGCCGCGCACCTGATTGACCAGGTGCAGGGCCAGCACGCCGAGCAACGCCACCAGCACCAACACACCGAGCATGCCGCCGTAGATACGCAGGAAGATGGAGTTCATGGCGTCAGGTGTTCAGCACGTAACACGTTGGGTCTTGCGCCGCTTCCGGGACGAACAGATACCCTTTGCTGCGAATGGTCTTGATCAGGCGCGGATGAATCGGATCGTCGCCGATCTTGGGTCGAATCCGTGAGATGCGTACATCAATGGAGCGGTCCTGGCCGTCATAACCAAAGCCGCGCAAGGCCGTGAAGATCTCTTCGCGGGAAAGAATCCGCCCTGCGTTGGCCACCAGCAGCCATAACAAATCAAACTCGGCACTGGTCAATTCGATGCTGTTGCCTTGCAACCAGGCTTCACGCAGGGCGTTGTCGACCACCAGAGGGCCGAACACCCGCCGCCGCGGGTTCGTTGCCGCCTCGGGTTCAGGCCCTTCGCTGCGCCGCAACAACGCATGAATGCGCGCCAACAACACACGAGGGTGCACCGGCTTGCAGACAAAATCGTCGGCGCCCATGTCCAGCCCCTGAATTTGATCGGTGTCATCGGTGCGCGCCGTGAGCATCAGAATCGGTCCGTCATAGCGGTCTCGCACCTTGCGACAAATGCTCAGGCCGTCTTCACCGGGCAGCATCAGGTCGAGAATCACCAGATCCGGCTGCTCGGCAATGATGCGTTCAGCGGCGCAAGCACCATCACCTTCAAGGGTTACCCGCAGGCCATTACTCTGAAGGTAGTCACGAGTCAGTTCAGCCAGACGCTGATCATCCTCGACAATAAGCACCTGCCAGGCTTCTTGCTCCACGGGTTACCTCTGCTGCCATTGTTCTTATTAATAGAGACATCTTTTGTCGAATCATCGCGCAAAACACCCGGTGTCAGGGCGAGATCGAAGGCGATTGTAGCAACCGCTCGCGCCAAGCACACGACATGCCAGAATACCCTTGTTATCTGTGTTTTTTGTGATAGGGTTCGCGCCCGCAAAAACCCGCGAAAACAGTAAAAAGCAGTGACAAGCGGTGCAGTCCAGCAGCGGCGCGGCCTACAGCCGACTTCCCTGTTTCATACACAATATACCCACAGCTTTATCCACAATGACCACGTTGCAATCCATCCCCAAAACGCTTTATCTTGTATCTCGCCGCAAAAAAAAACCCTACATGTAGGGTTTTAGGCCAAAAAACCAAACACATTTCAACCTAGAAACTCAAGCAGTTTTCTTGTGTCGGTTTGGTTGAACTTAAGCATTTTTCAGTACACCAACCGCTGATGCGGATGGTCGCTGCTCTGCCTCAACCATCGGGGCAAAACGGCACACGTGTTGCAACAAATAGCGAGCATCCTCCAAAAGATTTCCGGTAGCGGGCATTGACCCGAAACCATCGACTTCAAAGCCAGGGAATGGCGGCAAAAGCCTTCCTTATCCGTTTTGAAGTCTTTTAGCTGACGTTTGTCGGCTGACTGCCTCAAGACGGAACGGTGGGCACGTATTCAGTGCCCAAACAAACATAGAGAACGTGGAGACACCCATGCAAACCGACACAACCCGCGAGAACCCGCAGGCCACTGCGCCGCAGGCTGGCGAATCCCATCAGGATCTGTCCGCTACGGCACCTGGTCAGCTGCGCGTGATCAAGCGCAACGGCACTGTCGTTCCTTACACCGATGACAAAATCACCGTCGCCATCACCAAAGCATTTCTCGCAGTTGAGGGCGGCACCGCTGCCGCCTCGTCGCGTATCCACGATACCGTTGCGCGCCTGACCGAACAGGTCACTGCCACGTTCAAACGTCGCATGCCTTCTGGCGGTACTATCCACATCGAAGAAATCCAGGATCAGGTCGAACTGGCCCTGATGCGTGCTGGCGAACAAAAAGTCGCCCGCGACTACGTGATCTACCGTGATTCGCGCGCCAAAGAGCGTGCTGTTCGCTCTATCGAAGACCCCGTACAAGCGCACCCGTCGATCCGCATCACCCGCGCCGACGGCAGCCTTGCGCCGCTGGACATGGGTCGCCTGAACACCATCGTCACCGAGGCCTGCGAAGGCCTGGAAGAAGTCGATGCGAACCTGATCCAGAGCGAAACCCTGAAAAACCTCTACGACGGCGTAGCGCTGAAAGACGTCAACACCGCCCTGGTGATGACCGCGCGCACCCTGGTAGAGCGCGAGCCTAACTACTCGTTCGTGACTGCTCGCCTGCTGATGGACACCTTGCGTGCCGAAGGCTTGAGCTTCCTCGAAGTGGCCGACAGCGCCACTCACCACGAAATGGTCGACCTGTACGCCAAGGCTCTGCCGTCCTACATCGCCAAAGGCATTCAGCACGAATTGCTGAACCCGATTCTGGCCACCTTCGACCTGGAAAAACTGGGCAAGGCGATCAACCACGAACGCGATCAGCAGTTCACCTACCTGGGCCTGCAAACCCTGTACGACCGTTACTTCATCCACAAGGATGGCGTGCGTTTCGAACTGCCGCAGATCTTCTTCATGCGCGTGGCCATGGGCCTGGCGATCGAAGAAAAGAACAAAGAAGATCGCGCCATCGAGTTCTACAACCTGTTGTCGTCCTTCGACTACATGTCGTCGACCCCAACCCTGTTCAACGCCGGCACCCTGCGTCCACAGCTGTCCAGTTGCTACCTGACCACCGTACCGGATGACCTGTCGGGCATTTACCACGCCATTCACGACAACGCCATGCTGTCCAAATTCGCAGGCGGTCTGGGTAACGACTGGACGCCGGTTCGCGCGCTGGGCTCTTACATCAAGGGCACCAACGGCAAATCCCAGGGCGTCGTGCCGTTCCTCAAAGTGGTCAACGACACCGCTGTAGCAGTCAACCAGGGCGGTAAGCGCAAAGGCGCGGTCTGTGCTTACCTGGAAACCTGGCACATGGACATCGAAGAGTTCATCGAACTGCGCAAGAACACCGGTGATGATCGTCGTCGTACCCACGACATGAACACCGCCAACTGGATCCCTGACCTGTTCATGAAGCGCGTCTTCGATGACGGCCAGTGGACCCTGTTCTCGCCATCGGAAGTGCCAGACCTTCACGACCTGACCGGCAAGGCCTTCGAAGAGCGTTACGAGTACTACGAAGCCCTGTCCCAGTACCCAGGCAAAATCAAACTGTTCAAGACCATCCAGGCCAAAGATCTGTGGCGCAAGATGCTCTCGATGCTGTTCGAAACCGGCCACCCATGGTTGACCTTCAAAGACCCGTGCAACCTGCGCAGCCCGCAGCAGCACGTCGGCGTGGTCCACAGCTCGAACCTGTGCACCGAAATCACCTTGAACACCAACAAGGACGAAATCGCCGTTTGCAACCTGGGCTCGATCAACCTGCCGAACCACATCGTCAACGGCAAGCTGGACACCGCCAAGCTTGAGCGCACCGTCAATACCGCCGTGCGCATGCTCGATAACGTGATCGACATCAACTACTACTCGGTGCCGCAAGCGAAGAACTCGAACTTCAAGCACCGCCCAGTCGGCTTGGGCATCATGGGCTTCCAGGACGCGCTGTACCTGCAGCACATCCCGTACGCCTCCGACGCTGCGGTCGAGTTCGCCGACCGTTCGATGGAAGCTGTCAGCTACTTCGCGATCCAGGCTTCCTGCGATCTGGCCGATGAGCGTGGCGCTTACCAGACGTTCCCGGGCTCGCTGTGGTCCAAAGGCATCCTGCCGCTGGATTCGCAACAGATCCTGATCGAACAACGTGGCCAGAAATACATCGACGTTGACCTGAACGAAACCCTGGACTGGGCGCCTGTCCGTGCCCGTGTACAGAAAGGTATTCGTAACTCCAACATCATGGCCATCGCACCGACCGCAACCATCGCCAACATCACTGGCGTGTCGCAGTCGATCGAACCGACGTATCAAAACCTGTACGTGAAATCGAACCTCTCCGGCGAGTTCACCGTGATCAACCCGTACCTGGTTCGCGACCTCAAGGCTCGCGGTCTGTGGGACTCGGTCATGATCAACGACCTGAAGTACTACGACGGTTCCGTACAGCAAATCGACCGCATCCCGCAGGAACTCAAAGACCTGTACGCCACTGCGTTCGAAGTCGACACCAAGTGGATCGTCGACGCCGCCAGCCGCCGCCAGAAATGGATCGACCAGGCGCAATCGCTGAACCTGTACATCGCCGGAGCATCGGGTAAAAAGCTCGACGTGACCTACCGCATGGCTTGGTACCGTGGCCTGAAAACCACTTACTACCTCCGTGCCCTGGCCGCGACCAGCACCGAGAAGTCGACCATCAGCACCAGCAAGCTCAACGCAGTCTCTAGCGGCAACCACGGCGACGACTCCGTACTCGCCGCCCCTGCCGGTCCAGCGCCAGTGCCTAAAGCCTGCGCTATCGATGAGCCGGATTGCGAAGCCTGCCAATAATTCATCCGGGCGTCGCACGAGTCTGAGTGGCGCCCGCGTTGTTTTGCAGTGCGGGTATTGAAAGCAACATCAAGGGCCTCTGAGCCCTACAATTTTATGTTTTTTGCGTGCAGCAAACGTAACGCAAGCAACACACCTAAAGATCCACAGGCCAGTCCAGCAGACTGGCCCTCACGCAGGAGACGAACATCATGCTGAGCTGGGACGAATTCGATAAAGAAGACGGCGAAGTAGCCGCCAAAGCAACCAACGCCGGTCACGCCAACGAAGCCAACATGGACCGCCTCGACAGCGCTGGTGGCGCCGCCGCCCTCGCCGCCCGTGCAGTCACGAACACCGACTCGGCCGCGATCATCCGCGCCAAGGCGGCTCTGGACAGCCTCGACGTCGCCGAAGGTCTGGCTGAACTCGAAGGCGCCAGCGCCCGCGTTGCCGTTGACGAAAAGATGATGATCAACTGCCGCGCCGACCTCAACCAACTGGTCCCGTTCAAATACGACTGGGCTTGGCAGAAGTACCTCGACGGCTGCGCGAACCACTGGATGCCGCAAGAAGTCAACATGACCGCCGACATCGCTGTCTGGCGTGATCCGGAAGGCCTGACCGACGACGAACGCCGCATCGTCATGCGCAACCTTGGCTTCTTCTCCACCGCCGACTCCCTGGTTGCCAACAACCTGGTACTCGCCGTATACCGCCTGATCACCAACCCGGAGTGCCGCCAGTACATCCTGCGCCAGGCCTTCGAAGAAGCGATCCACACCCACGCCTACCAGTACTGCATCGAATCGCTGGGCATGGACGAAGGCGAGATCTTCAACATGTACCACGAGATCCCATCGGTCGCCAAAAAGGCCGCCTGGGGCCTCAAATACACCCGCTCGATCTCCGATCCGAAGTTCGAAACCGGCACCGTCGACACCGACAAAGAACTGCTGCGCAACCTGATCGCCTACTACTGCGTGCTGGAAGGCATCTTCTTCTACTGCGGCTTCACCCAAATCCTCTCCATGGGCCGTCGCAACAAAATGACCGGCGTCGCCGAGCAGTTCCAATACATCCTGCGCGACGAATCCATGCACCTGAACTTCGGCATCGACGTGATCAACCAGATCAAAATCGAAAACCCACACCTGTGGGACGCTGAAATGAAGGAAGAAGCCAGCCAAATGATCCTCCAGGGCACCCAACTGGAAATCGAATACGCCCGCGACACCATGCCTCGCGGCGTACTGGGCATGAACGCGGCAATGATGGAGGACTACCTCAAATTCATCGCCAACCGTCGTTTGAGCCAGATTGGCTTGAAGGAAGAATACCCAGGCACAACCAACCCGTTCCCATGGATGAGCGAGATCATGGACTTGAAGAAAGAGAAAAACTTCTTCGAAACTCGGGTTATTGAGTATCAGACCGGTGGGGCTTTGAGCTGGGATTGATCGCTCGATTTACTTAGCTGATGTTTGAAGTGGAAAAGCCAGAAGCGGTTGCTTCTGGCTTTTTTGTTGGGGTGACTCGACAGTGATGCACCCGATACAAATCCTCTGTAGGAGGACCGCTTCGACGTCGCGCTGTCGCGTAGCAAACTGGGTCTCGATTCTGCCCGAAGGGCGTAGGAGCGGACTTGTCCGCGAAGACTGAATAACAAACGCCCCACAGTGCCACGGGATGCTATGCCCTCCCGGACGGGAGGAATACTCTGAAATCAGTTTTCAGCAATGTGTTCGGTCATGCCTTCAGTCGCCGACTGATAATCCTCAACCATCTCCTTAGAAACATCCTCTTTAAAGCAAAGCGGCGCATACCCACCAGCACGGTTATACGCGCTACGCTTGCCGCAACGGCTACCGTTTCTCGCAGAGTTATATGGACACGGACAATTGCCTGGGTATGACGATATCGAGTCGTCAATGAGGGTCTTGATGATTGCTGAATCTGAAAGATTGACGTCCTTGCCAGACACCGAAAAAGCACAGAGCAGCGACAGCACTGCGATAAACCCTATCCCTATTTTTTTCATGGCAGTTCCTTCGCTTGCGGATGACATATCCAGCAAACTTTTTACCATGATGACTAAAAGCCATCAAACATCACCGCTTCATCTTCTGTAGGAAAGATCCCTTAATAGACACAGATTCGTCCTACACGTATCTTCGCGCTGGCATTTCAATATCGGCGCCGTTATGACGAAAAAAACATCGACTCGCTGGAACGATATCGAGCTAGAGGCCGCTGTAGATGCGTACCTCGGCATGCTTCAAAAGGAGAGGGTGTCTGAGCCGTTCAACAAAGCGGAAATAAACCGAAACCTACGTGAAGGTGCGCTTTCCGCACGAGGAAAGTCTTCCGTAGAGATGCGCATGCACAACCTTTCCAGCATCTTCATTGCTATGGGGTTGCGACGCGTCGAGGGCTATGTCCCTCGGGATAACGCGGGGACAAACATCCGCAGTAAGATCCAAGCGATTCTAGAAAGCAAAGGCGTATCCACATCAACTAGTTACGTTGCATCGACCGACATCAAATCACCTAATCAGAAAACTGAGGAGTCCTCTACTGACTTCCTAAGCCCACCGCCACCAGGCAACAAATATCCAAAGTCTGTAACGAGTACAACGACTACTTATGAACGTGATCTTAAGGTTCGAGACTGGGTGCTCAAAAACGCAAAAGGGAAATGCGAGGGTTGCGGGCAGGACGCACCGTTTTTGCTCACCGACGGTGCCCCTTGTCTTGAGGTCCATCATGTTCGTCGCTTAGCTGATAATGGCAGCGACAGAACAACGAACGCCGTCGCGCTCTGCCCGAATTGCCACCGACGCTGTCATTTGTCAGCAGATGGGAAAATGTTTACAGCATCGCTCTACGAAAGACTTAATCGTTTGATTATCGAAGATCCAGATGTGAATAAATGAGCCCATAAAGCCCGGTCCAGAGCCTTGCGCCAATTAAGACACCTGACTAAAGCGATGACAGAGGTCAGGGTCACACAGCACTCAATGCCGTAACATGGCCTACTTCAATTCTGCTTTCTCCCGGTTTTTCCGGTCAGTATTTATTCAGAATTATCGTTAAAGCCGTAAATGGCTGGAGCATGCGTCCTTGAAAAGCTGGCACTGTATCGTTGGCATCCTGCTGATCACGGCAACGACCCTGCTCATCGAGATTCCTTCCGACACGTGGCTGACCTCGGCAACGCTTAGTCTGATCCTAGGCACTGCGGCGCTGGCCTATATGGCGGTTGCCGCCTTGCTGTCCAGCCGCTGGCGTGCCGTTGAGGTTTTGTTCGGGGGCCTGGATAGGGTCTATGAAACCCATAAATGGCTGGGTATTTGGGCGCTGGTATTTGCCTCTCACCATTTTGTGTTCAAGGCCTATCTGGACGTCTGGCACAGCGTGCCGATCCTTGAGATGTCTAAATACTGGACGCGTCTGGTACGCCAACTGAGTTACGTTGCACTGGGCATGATTGTGTTGCTCGCCTTGAACCGGAATATCCCCTATGGCCTATGGCCTGTGGCGCTGGTGGCACAAGCTGTCAGGCCCGCTGTTTGTGATCGTCATCCTGCATTGGCTGAGCTTCAAGTCGCCTATGACGTTGAGCAACCCCGCCGGCATCTGGTTAGCGCTGTTGTGTGGCACGGGTGCGCTCGCGGCGTTCTACAAACTGCTGCTTTACCCCTTCATCGCTACCGCTGGCGAATACAAGGTGTCGGCCGTTTCCCTTGGCAAGAATTCCCTGAGCCTTGAGCTTGAGCCGATCCATAGCGGCTTTACGTTCAAGGCAGGGCAGTTTGCGTTCCTGGCCATGAAGGAGAAAGGCTTGCGCGAGCCTCACCCGTTCACTATTGCTGCCGCCCATTCCGACAGTGGCCGTATCAAGTTTGTGATCCGCGCCTTGGGGGACTACACGCAGAAACTGCGCGATCAGGTCAAGGTTGGGATGCTGGCGGATATCTATGCACCGTACGGACGCTTCAAGCGTCAGCCCGGCGCGGAGCGGGAAATCTGGATCGGCGGAGGTGTGGGTATTTCGCCATTCATCTCTTGGCTGCAGGACACGTCTGCCAGCCACTTCGACAATGCCACTCTGGTCTATTGCTTTAATCCGTCGCGAGCGTTCCCGAGCGTCGAGCTTTTGCAAGGTATGGCCGAAAAGCGTGGGGTCGAGTTCGTTGGCAATGGCGGGGGTGCCGATCAGTTGGCTGAAACCGTGCGTCAGGCAGCCACCCAAACAGATCCGGCACAGATCCACGTTAGCTTCTGTGGTCCCAAGGGCTTGATGTCACGCGTCCGTGAACTGATGCGCGAAAGCGGGATTCCTGAAGGTAATCTCCACTACGAATTTTTTGAGTTCCGCTGAAGCGAAGTCATGGCTAAAAACCACCTCACTCGGCGATCTCTTCACCATCGCTGGCGAAGTCCCATGATGGGTGGACACAGTGATTGCTCAATCCATGCAACACGCCACTCACCCAACCAAATGTCGTTTGTTAGCGTTCAGCCAATGCTCAACCTGGACTAGCAAAGCCCGAGCATGAGCGATTGCTTCCAGCGCCATGCTTTCACTAACCGGATCTCCAGAGTAGTCACTGACATTGCGCTGCTTGCGAAGACCATCCAGGACGATCATGGTTTTCGCATCCAGACCAATAGTCAGAGGCAAGCTCTGGATCATCGTCTGATGATGTCCGGGCTTGCTCGTCAACGTTCGATACCCATTGGCCTGCAGAGCCGAGTTGGCAGCTTGCATGATGGCTTTGTACGCCATGTCGAAACGACCTTCGCTACTCATGTTCGTCAACTGAGCATCTGCCAGGCTGCGCCGTGCCGCATCCATCAAGCGGCTGATGCTCGCGGCATCAGGCTCGACCTTCTCCAGTGACAGTCCCAACAAATTCGCCAACGTCATCATTACGCCTCATCAACCACCAGATCTTGCTGATGCCCAATCACAAATAGCTTTGGCTTGCTCAACACGTCCCGCACAAACGCGCCCTTCTCTTCTATTAGGCGGCGCCATTCACTGATCGAGTACTGCTTGGGATTAATCTCCCTGCCGAGCGCCTCCTGAAGCGGATAGAGGTGGGTAATCAAGTCGCTAAACCTTGCGTCACCGATAACCATCAGATCGATGTCACTGCTTGAACCCGCTTTGCCGCTGGCCATGGAGCCGAATACAAAAGCCACCTTGATAGAATCTGCCAGCGGTTCCAGCGCTTCTGCCAGCGACTGAATCCAACCCTCCGTTTTGCGAAGGATACTGGCTAACTCTTCGAAAACCGGACATTCCAGATTGGCTTTGTATTGCACTTGGTTACCGACACGCATTTTTTCTAGCAAACCCGCTTCCACCATCTTGGCTAGCTCACGACTCAGGGTGCCTGAAATGGTATCGGTGAGACGGGCAATCTCACGTTGGTGATAACGTTCGTCGGGGTGGAGCAACAACAACGCCAGCACCTTTCTGCGGTAATCGGAAAATAGAAACGTACTCAGCGACATGGCAACGCCCTTATATGCTGCTTTTAAGGCAGCAATTGAAGCCTAAAAAGCAGCAATATTCAAGCATTGCAGGACGAGACAGATCGCACTCCGTAGACACCGAATCACCCTGCACGTATCTTCAGATGGCCTTTCAATATCAGCGAAGTCATGGCTAAAAAAACCTCCCCTTTCGAAGACCTCTTTTACATCGCCAGCAAACTCCCGTGGTGGGTCAGTGCAATGATCGCCATCGCGTCAGGTGTGTATCTGCATTCGATCGCCATCGCCCAGACACCGATCTATTCGGGCATGCAGCACCTGGATTCAATGATCTTCAACACCGCCTTCAAAACTTTCGCCACCTTCGGCCAGTACCTGGTCCCGCTGATTTTTCTCGGCGGTGCTGCGGCGTCGGTGTTCGGTCGACGTAAACGGCGTCGGTTGCTGGCGGCGGTCGCGATGCCGGGTGGCAAGACGCTTGAAGGCATTACCTGGCAGCAGTTCGAGCTGTTGGTGGGTGAGGCGTTGCGGCATCAGGGCTTTAGCGTTCAGGAAACCGGTGGTAACGGGCCGGATGGCGGGGTCGATTTGGTTGCTCGCAAGGACGGAGAAAAGTACCTGGTGCAATGCAAGCAATGGCGCTCGCTGCAGGTTGGCGTGCCGACGGTTCGTGAGCTGTATGGGGCGATGGCGGCAGAGGGTGCGACGGGCGGATTTGTGATCACCAGCGGCCGCTTTACTGGGCCAGCGAAGCAGTTCGCTTCGGGACGGAACCTGCGGCTGGTGGATGGGGAGCTGCTGAACCAATGGATCGCAGCGACCAAGCGCCCAGGGCCGCGGCCTACTTCGGCTGTCGTAGAGGAACAGGTGGAGCCGGTCATTGTTCCTGAAGTTGCCAAAGCGCCCCCGGTTGCTGAGCCACCAGCCAAACCATCCCCAGCTAAACCGGTAGCGCCTGCTTGCCCTCATTGCAGGAAGCCGATGGTAATCAGAGTCGCCCGAAGTGGCGCTAATGCGGGGGGTGACTTCTGGGGGTGTTCTTCATATCCAGGGTGTAAGGGTATTCGCCCTATATTCCGGCCTCTGTAAGATGGCTCTTGTTAAACAGCTTATAAGCAATTGAAATTACTGGATTCACCACCGTAGGAAGGTCCTTCAGCCCTTATTCGCAGACAAGTCAGCTCCTACCTGGACCCGGCTTGCTGCGCGACAGTCCTATCAAACAATCGATAACCATCTGAAATAGCACATTATTCGTAGGAGCTGACTTGTCTGCGAATAAGCCCGGCACGGGCTTCCGTCAGGTTTGGGTTTGACCCTGCAGCCATGATCACCTGCTGGCGGGTGTTGGATCGAGGTGCGGCAGGTGGTCCGCGCTGGATGGTCTTCGCAGACAAGTCAGCTCCCACGAGAATCGAGACCTCGTTTGCTGCGCGAGCCTTAGTCCGGTAAATCCAGCGCCATGCCACCGGGGTGTTGTTTGATTTCGCTGTAAGGCACCACCGACCACTCCGGACTTTCGCAGGCGCGCATCACGCGGGCGAAGGATGGGCCGAAATACAGGCCGCCGGGTTTGAAGTACCAGGCCGGGAAGCTCCAGATGCTCGGATCGCTATAGTTGCAGTCTTCGTCTTTTGTCGCCGGTTTTTTCATTTTTTCCGGGGCGGAGATTTTTAGCTGACTCACGATCCAGGGCGCGAACTGTTTGTTGCGGTAATTAGAGAAGGTGTCAAAACTCACGCTGGATGTGCCTTTTCCGTTAGCCTCCTCGCGATCATCGTAATGGAAGGCTTTGCCTTTACCGATCCAGAGCACGTCTTCCATCGATAGCGATTTACCCGTGTTCACATCGACACTGATTGGCGAGTCGCCGAAGTCCGGATGTGCACCGCCACAGTTATAGCGAGTGAAGATATTCACGCTGACGATGCCGGGCGACAGCAGCTCGGGAGTGACTGTTTGCTGAAAGTCCGCGCCGAAGCGGCTGCCCTGGAGCAGGCAGGCGTGGTAACTGACCACTTCATTCCACAGACGGGCGCGCAGTTGTTGATTGATGCGATCACGCTGCTCCGGTGTGTAGCCCGAGGTAATCTCGAACAATGAGAGTCTGGATTCCGGTTCCGTCCACCATTGCAGAGTGTAGCCCATGAAGGTCTGCATCCTGTCCGGCTTTAGCGGCAAACCTTGCAGGCGCAGGTAATCATAGGGCGACTGTTGATAGATCGTCTGCCAACCCGCCTCAACACCTTTGGACGGTGGCGGTACTTGTGTTTCGGTCAGTTTAACCGTGAGGGTTTTACCCCCAGGCCCCCCCCATTCACCTTGCCAGTCTGATTGTGCCCCTTGATGCAGGAGCATCTCGGGGAGAGCGTTACCACTGTTATCGTCCAGGCCCTCCTCGAGGGTGAGCTCCTTCCCGCTCAAGACGCCGCTGAGCGGCAAGTCGTTGTGGTGTTTCTCGTAGAAGTACCGACCGCTGACCACCATCGGATCGCTCAGATCCAGCTCCAGCACAATCGGCATATTGCCCAGTGTGCCGGTGAAGACGTGCAGGGATTCACTGGCGTGAAGGGTGAATGGCAGGAATGCACAGAGGAGAAAGGCGTACGCAGGACCGGAGCTGAACAATCCTTTGGTCATGAGGCAATCCTTTAGCAAAGGGATAGACGATCCACGAACTCTAGATACAAAGCTCATTTCGTGCCCGAACAATCGCAAAAGGGGCTGACTCATTGATCATCAATGAGCCGCCTCTTTTACCCTCGTTTCGAACAAGATCAAACCTTCCTGGCGTAGTTGGTTGCACCAAACCAGTCGACCAGCACGACCGTTTCGTTGCCAACGACCCAGGCATCATGGCCTTGGGGTAACGAGGTGATGTCTCCTGGTCCGGCGATAAACTCTGTACCGTCATCCATGCGAATGGCGATTCTGCCCGTGACGTGGTACTGGAAGTGAGGCGCCTGGCAGCTGGCTGTTTTGGCCAGAGGCTTGATGTCATTTGACCAGCGCCAACCGGGTTCGAAGGTATATCGGCCCACTTCTGCGTCACCGATTTTGAGGATTTCAGCTTTGCCGTGACCAAACTCGCGGACTTCATCGGGTTTGGAGAAGGACTTGTGTTCGGTTTTTTGCTCGTGAGTGTGCATGACAGGGTTCCTTGATCGAGTGACTGGATAATCCCAAGCCCCGGAGCCTATGTTCTGGCAGCTACAAGGCTTAGGGTTCGCCCCCAATAAAGTACCTAATCAGTTTAGTACCGAATTCTGCCCCCCCATTGATTGATCTTCCGACCGGTGACGTTCGGTTGGCATTGGCTGACGTGCGTTTGGCGATCGGCGTCGGTTGAATGCGTTCATCCGCGTGCACCCAGGCTTACCAGCAGACTTTCGGGTGTTTGTTCAGCAAAAATCACACTCAGTGGTTTGCCCAGAGTCAACTTGCCGTAAAGCTGCTCCTCACGATCCAGATAGCGTTGCTGCACGTCTCTATAGCCTTCCGGATAAATGCTCTGCTCTACCGGCAGCAAAGCGTCGAAATGTTCAAGCAGGCCTTTAAAGACCACCCTTCGCTCAACCGTTTCATGGGTTGTCGCGATCAAGCGGGCGAAAAACTGGCCATCGAAGGTCCTGAGTTCCTCACTTGCGGCATAACGCTCAGCAAGGTTATAGGGGCCCAAATCGTCATAAACGATACAGCACAGCGGAGCCCTTGGCAGGTCGGCGAAAGGGTTCTCGCCAGACGCTCGACGCTGGTGGCAACCCAGTGCAAATTCCAGCGCTTTTTCAGCCAGCATCAGCCGCGTTGGATCAGAGCTTTCAGGCAGTATTTGAAGGTAGGGCGCCTGCCGCCCCTGCTCAGCCACCTGGATGGAAAAAGCGGCCAAAATACCTCGCGGACCCACGATTCTTCCTTGCAGGTCCTGCAGTTCAGGTTTCGACAACCTCGCCTGCCGTGCGGCCAACTGCGAACAGTCCATTGGCAAACACTCATCGATATTGCAGAAGTCGATCCATTGCGGGGTATGGACGATTGCATCAGCCGCGGTCATGGAAAAATTCACGAGTGTTACTCCACTTGTTATTAACGAAGACATCCTGCTTTTGTATTTTTTTTTGCACTCACTCATTACCCCACTACTGCCGGCCAGCAATGAAACGCTTCAGCCCCTGCGAGTAGATGAGTCAATGCGTGTTCAATACCCGCCACTATCGTTAGCCGACAACGTGAGTATTAACGTTTATTCAAGACAGCCGAACGCCCGTCAAGACAAACGCAATCCAGACAATAAACTGACAACTAATATTGACGACCGCTAATAGCAGCGAGCAGTGCTCAGATCGGCACAACGGCCCATACGGACTCAGAGATTAGTATTATGAACACACTGACTTCACACACAATCCTACAGATGTAGGGGGTCATGTTTATTTTGAATTTTTCTGGACATATACTCCACCATCAACGCAGCGCGGGTCTTGACTCCATTTTTTTTCAGCAGAGACGAGACATGATCACGAGCGGTATAGCCACTGATACCAAGGGCCTCAGCGATTTGCTTGTTGGTTTTACCGCGCAGCAGAAGGGACAGGACATCACGTTCTCTCCGTGTTACCCGCATAGGTTTCGAGCCTTTTATTATTGAGCATCTGACACACACAGACAGAAAGCTTGTTGCTGCCTCCTTTCCTGACCTTAAACAGTAAGTCGGCACATCGACCCATTTATTTAGAATGTTTTCACGCAAATAAATATCAGGCATATTTTTATGATTGTTCGCTACAGCACTAGGCACTTAAAGAATATTCCTACAACAAAACAGGACCTAGCACGTAGGCCAGACACTAAAGCCGCACATAAAATCCGCGCAAAAAAATCCTCATCGCTCATTTACCTATTCAGGCAAATGATCGATGCACGAAAGCATTTCGACATCAGTTGTATAGACAGGCAGAATAAACTTCAAGAATGATAATTACAATCATCTGTTACAAATAACGCTGTAACAAAACAGTACTTCCATTGTCGAGCATAGCGGTTTGACGAGGCATGGCACAGACCAGCACGCCGAGCTGACGGGGGGCAGACTGGCGACGTGCTGATTATTGCGGAGACCGTCAGGCCTGCATTTGTTTGAAGGCCACTTCGGCACGTCTGCCGATTTGTTCGGGCGTCAGGTCTTCCTTGTGGGTAGCGATGAACCACAAGTGCCCAAAAGGATCTCTCACAGCGCCAGAACGGTCACCGTAAAACTGATCCTTGACCTCACTCACGACCGTGGCCCCGGCGTCGACGGCGCGCGTGAATTGCGTGTCGACGTCGGGCACATACAGGTACATGCCAAATGAAGGTTTACTCATCGGATCGGCGCTGTTGAACCCGCCCTGATCACATGGATCGGCGAGCATCAGCCTGGAATCGCCGATCTGAATGTCGGCGTGCCCGACTTTACCGTCCGGGTTGTTGAGGTGGAAATTCTCAGTGGCGCCAAATGCCTTTTTGTAAAACTCGATGGCCTTGGCTGCATCTTTGACGCCCATGTACACGGTCAGGCTATGGAAGCCCTCCGGGATTGCTTTGACGCTCATGTCCATTCTCCTTTTTACGAAGATAGGTACGGCTTACAAAGACAGGTACGCCGGTTGGTCAACTGAAGACCAGGTCCGTTCGTTGCGGCAGATCAGACGCAGTTGGCCGTCCTTAAGGCGGGCCTGTCGTTCGAGGCGGTTTCTGCCCCACGACGTCGCTGCTCACTGCTGCTTTATTCTATGACGCATTCGGTTGCCTCGAAAGGTCCTCAGCGTGCGGCTCTTACCGCCATGACACCATCAACCTCGACGCCGCGCTGCAGGCCGAAAAAAGTCGCCGTCAGCACACCCACGCCCCCCATGATTGCGCAATAGCCTACGCATACCCAAGGGCTCCACGGCATTAGCGCGATCAATATCAACGGCGTGGTGCTGGCCCAGAGTGCGTAGGCGATGTTGTAGGTGAACGAAATACCCGACACACGGATATGCGCCGGGAACAGCCCGACCATCACCGACGGCACCACACCGACGATGCCGCAGGACAACCCCGCGATGGCATAGGCAAGACCGGGTGAGAGCCAGCCGCCAATCAGGCTGGCATACAACAACGCGATCCCCAGCGGCAACAGCAGGCTGTACAGCACCACGCCGCGCCAGGCGCCAAAACGATCCACTACCAGACCGGCCAGGACGCAGCCGATGTTCAGAAAAACAATCCCCAGTGCGCTCAGGGCGAACGTGTGGCTGGCGGTCATGCCGAATCGTTGCTGCATCACTGTCGGGGTGATCACCACCAGCACCACGACTGCAGAGGTCAGCACGCACGTCAGCAACGCCGCTGGTAATAATGCCTGGCGATGTTCGCGCAGCACCGCTCGCAACGGAAACTCGGGCTGGGCTTCACGCTGTGCCTGCAGGGCCATGAACACCGGGGTTTCGCTCAACCAGCGCCGAAGCCAGACACCCACCACGCCAAACACACCGCCCAGCAGAAACGGAATGCGCCAGGCGTAATCGAGAATTTCCGCAGGGCTGAACACCTGCGCCAGCCAGGTCGCCGTCAGCGCGCCCAGCAAATAGCCAAACGTCAGCCCGGCTTGTAGCACGCCCAACGCATAGCCACGATGACCTCTGGGCGCATGCTCGGCGACGAACACCCAGGCGCTCGGGACCTCTCCACCCACTGCGGCGCCTTGCAGGATACGCAGGGCCAACAGAATCAGCGGCGCCCAGTAACCTATCTGGGCATAGGTCGGCATCACCCCGATCAGCAGGCACGGGAGTGCCATCAACAAAATGCTCAGGCTGAACACGCGCTTGCGGCCCAATCGGTCAGCGAAGTGCGCCATCAGGATGCCGCCCAGCGGCCGAGCCAGATAACCGGTGACGAAAATGCCGAAGCTTTGCAGCAAGCGCAGCCATTCAGGCATGTCTGGCGGAAAAAACAGCTGACTCAAGGTCAGCGCGAAGAACACAAAGATGATGAAGTCATAGATTTCCAGCGCCCCACCGAGCGCCGCAAGGCCCAAGGTTGTGTAGTCAACCCGGGACAGCGGCTGGAGGCGTGGTCGAATAATGGCTGTCATGAGCAATCCAAAACGTGAAGTGATTAAGGCTCGACCGTCACGACAGGTCGCTCCATTGAAACTGTCACGCGACGCTTTTCGCCCGGACGCTGGACGCGAAGCATAGCAAAGCGCACTTGATTGGCAGCACATACACGGCGCAAATGATGGCGCCGTCCCAGGAAGGCCCGGCGCGTCAAGCCATTCGCGGCCACCAAGATGTCCCCGACACAGGAGTCTACATGCTCGATTGCGCTCTCTGATGGGCACCCATATCAGAAAACGCACTTCTATAGAGCATAAAAACGACACTTAAATAGGGTAAAACGCCAAAAAACGACTGATATGCCTGCATTTTTTGTGAAAACCGCACTTATTACAGGGAATGGCTCGGTCCTTGCCTGTTCACCCGTATCTTTGATGCCGTTGTTTAAGGAGTCCGGCATGACCCTGCACAGTGATTCAATGCAGCTATCCACCGCTGAAAAGCATTGGCTGCCCTGGTTCGGCAAGACAGGAAAACTGGCCATGAGGCGCTCCTGTCGTATGAACAAGTCCATTTACTCTGTGATCGAAGGCACGTTCGAATCGATCGCCGAAACCCGCGTCAAATTGCTCCAGCATTGGGCTCAAGAGTATTGGGAACACTTGAGCGAACTGAGCACCAACGTCGCACGCGACCTTACCCGGATCGATGCCTTGGTACTGGTGGAGAAGCTCAGCCAGGCGTCGGACTTTTCCGAGCTCTTTGTCGTCGATATTCAGGGCGAGGTGCTTGCCTCGACATGGCCAGCGCATTGCAACGCCAAGGATCTGGACCCTCGTGCGCTGGCAGAAGGCCTGAAAAAGCCATTCTTGCACGGTCCATACAGCGATCCGCTGACCTTGAAAATTGGTCCGTCGTCCTCACGCTTCCATGACGAAGTTACCCTGATGTTCTATCAGCCGCTCTTGCTCGATGGCAAAGTGCTGGGCTGCCTGTGCGGGCGGGTACCCAACGATGTGCTTGGGGATTTGATCCAGCGCGAAGCCGGGCATATCTACCCTGAGTCTGGCGATAACTACCTGTTCATGGTCAAGGCCGGCTTCGACCGCGCCCTGCAACCCGGCATCGCACTGTCACGCTCGCGCTTCGAAGACAACGCATTTACCCACGGGGAAAACCTCAAGACCGGCGTGCACACCGCTTGGGGCTCGGTGAAGATCCAGCGTCACACCGAGCTCGAATTGCGTTTTATCGATCCTGCCACTCAACAATTGCACCCCGGCGTGCGCGAAACCATTCGCACCGGCTCCAACCTGTTCGTCACCTATCCCGGCTATTCCGACTACCGGCACATCCCGGTGATTGGCAAGGGTGTGACCTTCCAGCTGCCCGGCTCGGCGGATCACTGGGGCATGATGTGTGAGGCCGATCTGGAGGAAGTCTATCGGCGTCGTTCTCTGAGCTACGGCCTGATGAAACCCTATCTGGCAACCATGGGTGGCCTGTTCACCTGCAATTATCTGGTCCAGCATTACAGCGGCCTGGGTCAGTTGCAGATCGACGGCATCGAGATATTCAGCATGGCGATCACCGCCCTGCTGTTCTCATCATTCGGGCCTAAACGCCTGGCGGTGCGCCTGAGCGACATGACGCAAGTGATCCGCACCATCGCCGAGGGCGAAGGCAACCTGCGTCAGCGCCTTGATACCGAGAAGATGGCCAACGACGAAACCGGTGACATGGGCCGCTGGATCAACAGTTTCATCGACAATCTGGATGCGGTGGTCGGTCAGGTGATCCACGCCTCCAAAAGCATGGGCAAGACTAATGCACTGATGCTCGGCAGCAGCCAGGAAGCCGGTTTTACCTCCACCGAAGTGGCTGAAGCGGTAAACCGCATGATGCTGATCGTCGAGGGGCAACTGAGTGAAATCAACCAGGCGTCATTGACGGCCGAGCAGATGAAGCAGGCCATGGACCACGTGGTTCGACGTGCCCGCGAGCAGTTTGAGGCGGTCCGCGTGGGCACCCAGTCGATTCGCGACGTGGTCGAGCGCTCGGCTTCCAGTGTGCAGTTGCTCGACAGCCGAATGTCGCAGATCAGCCAGATCGTCGGCCTGATCACCAACATCACCAATCAGACCAACCTGCTGGCGCTCAATGCCGCCATCGAAGCCGCTCGCGCCGGTGAGCACGGTCGTGGTTTTGCGGTAGTCGCCGATGAAGTACGCAGCCTGGCAATCCGTACCGCCAGTGCCGCCGATGACATTAAACACATGGTCGAGGGGCTGCAAAGCGAAACCCAACAAGCCGTGGCCTTCATGGAGAGCGGCGTGCAGGACGTCGACAACCACCTGCGAACCACCGAAGACGCTTCATCGGAAAACGCTCAGCTGCACCATGAGGTTGAAAGCATGATCAGCATCATCCAGCAGCTCAGCGACCGCAGCCTGGATTATGGCAAGACCATCAAGCGCGTGGACCTGGCCTCAGGCGAGATGCGCCAGACCGTAGTTGTGTTGCAAAGCAGCGCGGAAACCGTACGCCTGAATGCCAACAAACTGCAAAAGCTGGTGGGCCAGTTTGAAGTCAGCAGCGGGCGGGAGAGAAGCGCTTTGGCTTCGTAGATATACGGCCTCACTGATGCTTCGACAAGGACGTCGTCCCCTCAGTTACCGCCCAGGCGTAACTGCCGACTCTGGCAGCACCTTCTCCATGTACAGACTGCGCAAGATGATGCCGCTGGGATGAACGTATTCCTCGTCCCTCATCGCGATAAACCCGGCCGCCTGATAGAACGCAACAGCATTCAGCGAGGAAAACAGATATACGCGCCTGAATGCGTGTTGCAACGCCAGTGCTTCGATGCCCTGCAGCAAGTGTTTGCCGATGCCTTTTCCGCTGTGGTCCGGGTCGACGAAGATGGCATCGACTTCGCCGGTTTGCAGGTCGAGGATCGCATAGCCCCGCAGTTGGCCGCCCTCTTCGGCGATCAACGCGCCTTGGCTGGCAATCAGTCGGAGGTACGTCTCTGGCGCGGTCGTCGCACTCCAGATGTCGATCTGTGCCGGCGAGTAATGGCCCGCGCAACTGACCCGCACCGCGCGGGTTCTGAGCGCCCACAGGCGCGGTATATCGTCGATGAATGCCGGTTTGAGTTCGATCATTGCCTTGTTCACACACCCTGTCGAGAAGTTGTTCAACTGCGTTTGGCTCGACGTGCGGCCGCTTGCCCTTGCACGGAAAGATCCCTGTCACCGTCGTCATGGCACAACGGTATTTCCAGCGAACCGGAGACAATTAAGCCTGAATTAAGTCTGAGTGGTTACTCTGGACTCAACCAAACAGTTGAACCCAAAGGAAAATCCAATGAAAACCTTGAATGCCATGTTCGCCATCCTCGCCCTGACGGGTGTCGCGGGCCTCGCACAAGCGGATATCGGGCCCGATGAAATCGTTCGCCTGCACAAGGCTGGCACCGTAATGGACTTCGAAGTGTTGAACAAAGCAGCGCTGGTCAAACACCCTGGCGCAACCCTGCACAGTACCGAACTGGAAAACTCCTACGGTCGCTACATCTACCAAACCGAAATGCTCGACGCTAAAGGCGTCAAATGGGATGTAGACCTGGACGCCAAGACGGGTGAAGTACTGAAAGACAAGCAAGATACCTGAGTGAGCATCATTGTTGCCCGGCCAACTTTCGAATTGCAGACGAATCAACGTCTCTGCCGCCAGCGCCCCTATAAACAGATTGTGGTTCCAAGGCTTGAAGCGATTGGAATCGTAGAACGCCATGCCGCTGATGGCTGGGGACTTTTCCCATACATGGCTGGGCGCCACGGTGCCTTCGACGGTTTTGCCCTTGGCCTCCGGCGCTCTGCCGTCAGGGAAGATACGCACGACCTTGCCTTGCAGCTTGTCCAGATCCTGAGCCGTCGGGCGGTTGTTGTTTTCGCCCAAGGTGATGAACAGATAGCCATCGCGGTCGAAGACCATGCGCGAGCCGAAGTGATTACCCGTCGACAGTTTCGGTTCCTGACGGAAAATCACGTTGAAGTTCTCCAGCCCGCTCATGTCGAGGGAGAGCCGGCCACGACCTACAGTCGTGCCGCCAGCAGGCTGAACAAGGCACTGGCACAGAGTGTCGCGATCAATGTTTCCGTCGCACGCAGTTCAATTCAGGTCCCCGCGCTGGATTTTCGTGGCGCCCCCGGACGGTTGCTGGCGGGTCGGATAGCCATTGCGGATGCCACCGTTCTCTAGAGTGGGGGGGCGCGGATTGGGGACCGTGTTTGGCCCGCGTACCGGAGGAGTACTGGATTCCGTGCCTTGCCGACTATTGGGATTGGCGCGACGGATAGGGCTGTTATAGGGGTTATTTTTGCTGTTCTCGAGCATACCCGGTGAACTGGCACCCGCGAGCATCAGGTCACGATCCATAGGGGCTGAAGCGGTTTGGGAGTGGGCCATGCTGGTCATGCCCATCCCCAGAAACCCACTCAGCGTCAGTGTTGCAATACTGCGCACTAGACTATTCATCGCTTACCTTCTGTTCGAAACGGTCACGACACAGACGTTTGATAACCGTTGCGTCTCTAGGTTCGTCCTCAAACTGCAAACAGATCAACCTATGCGGGAATCAGTGTGTAACAACAATAGTCTGCGCCACTGCACGGCTCCTATTCCAGTGGCAAAGCGTTCCTGTCATGCGCCGATTTGACTGAATGCGGTTACAGTGATCGGCACGGATTCTGATCCTGTCAGCCCGAGATGAAGGAGTGGTGGCAATCATGGAAAAAACAGCCGAACAAGAGGTCACAGGCCCACAGTTTTGGCGCGATGAATACCTGCCATTCATCGAAGCCCGGTCGATTCAGGATGGGCGGCAGATCTGCTATGACCGACACGCCCATGAAACTTTTTCCATCGGCGCGGTTACAGGCGGGCGCAGCACGTACCTGAACGGGCGCTCGCAGGAGCGCATCGGAGCCGGAGTGGTAGTGCTCATGAACCCGGACGATGTTCATGCCTGCAATCCGCTGGATGATCATCCGTGGTCTTATCGAATGATGTACGTGGATGTTGCTTGGCTGACGCGCCTTCAACATGAACTGGGCTTTAGCGAAAATCAGGACTTCAGAGCGTTTTCGGCGATCATGAGCACGGAGCCTGCGCTATATGACGGGCTCAATCGCCTGTATGCAATGCTCATCGACGCCCAAACCGATACGTTGCATAAGCACACTGCCGTTATCGAGTTTTTCACCCATGTACAGCAGACACTCAACCCTGCTCCGGCCTTGGCCAAAGATGCCAACTTCAAACTTAAACGTGCTGCGGACTTCATCAGCGAGCACTGCACGCGATCATTGAGTCTGGAAGAAATCTGCGCGTCGGCTGACTTGTCGGCCTCCTACCTGATCCGCGCGTTCAAGCAGCACTACGGCATGACGCCACATGCATACCTGATAAACCGCCGCCTGCAATTTGGCCGCGCACAGCTCAAACGGGGTCATCGGATTGCGGATGTCGCCCTTGAGGCGGGCTTTGCCGATCAGGCGCATTTTCAGCGGGCATTCAAACGCTTCCATGCCGCCACGCCACGCCAATACCGAGGCTGACGGGGGTCAAGCGACCAGCAGGTACACGGCGCTGCCGGCCAACAACAATGCCATCGCACGATTAAACACACGAACCCGCGCCGGCACCTGTAGATAGCTGCGCAGGCAGGTGCCCGCATAAGCCCAGCAGGCAATCGAGCCGTAGCAAACCACGAAGTACACCCCCGCGAACTGCCAGATCAACAGGTCTGCGCCATTGGCCGCATACGCTCCCATGCCTGCCAGCGATGCCAGCCACGCCTTGGGATTGAGCCACTGCATCGCTGCCCCGTATAAAAATGACGGGCCCTTGACCTGCTTCCCGGCGCCCAACGTGCCGTTATCCACCGCTAGCTTGTAAGCCAGGAACAACAGAAAAGCCACGCCCGCCCACTGGATGACCTGGGTCAGGAACGGCCAATGGCTAGACAGTTCATGCAACCCCAACCCAATCATCAACAGCAACACCGTGAAGCCCACCGTCGCACCACTCACATGCGGCAGACTGGCACGAAAGCCGAACTGCGCACCGGAACTCAATGCCACGATGTTCACTGGCCCTGGCGAAATAGAAGACGCCAACGCGAACGCGGCCATGGATATAAGCATGCTCATTTAATACCTTCATTTTTTACGGCGTTTTTTGAGATAGCCGTACGAAGGTAAAGACTGAGCGCCCTCGGTTATTGAACAAAATAACCCTGTGTCGCGATCAATACGGCAGCTGAGCGCGGGCTTGCCTGCGAAAAGGCACTTTTTCAGAGAGCCATGACACTCACTTGCCTATGTTTTTTATCTAATGCATGGCGGGCTTATTCGCCGATGTCTTCGTTCCACAACTCAGGCTTGCTGGCGATAAAGCCGCGCATCAACTCGATGCAGGTGTGATCCTGGACCACATCGACCTCCACGCCTCTGGAGCGCAACAATGCTTCCTCACCCATGAACGTCTGATTTTCGCCCACCACGATTTTTTGAATGCCATACAGCAGGATCGCGCCGCTGCACATCGCACACGGCGACAACGTGGTGTAAAGCACGGACTCTTTATACGTGCGCGCCGGTAAACGACCCGCGTTTTCGAACGCGTCCATCTCCCCGTGCTTGATCGCACTGCCCTCCTGTACTCGCCGATTGTGCCCACGGCCAATGATCTGCCCCTTGTGCACAATCACCGAACCAATCGGAATCCCGCCCTCGGCCAACCCCAGTTGAGCCTCTTCAATCGCCGCCTGCATGAATGGGTCCATGATTCCCCCTGCTGTTGAACAGATAAAAAGAACAGATCCGACCACCGCGGCTCACCGACAGTTTGCCCGTGCGTGATGGCCTGAACGCTAATGACTAACCGTGTCCTGCGCATCAAGCAGTGCTTTGGAGACGAAGGTCTCAAGCAGTTCGTCAGACTTTGCTTTCATGCTCATTCCGACATCCTTCTGTCTGGCGCGGAATTTATTGGCCAGCGCAGACGAAGGGCTTCCTTCATTCAGCTCGCGCAGTTCGTCAGGAGTGAAGGACTCCGCATAAGCGGTGGCCATGTTGCTGTTCCACTGCTCTTGGTAACGCGGCTGAAGGTGCTGCAACGCATCTTGGACCGTGGTTTGCGCCTGGGTCTTGCCCACCTTCTGCACAAGGGTTGCAAAGGCCACGGTGCGCGAGGCGACCTGATAACCGAGCCAGGCAAGGCTGTCGCCCAAGTGGCGCTGCTGAACGAATGCCAGCGCGACATCATTGCCCTGTCCGGCCAGCGCACTGCGCGGGCCTGCCAGCAACACAAAGATCAGCAACCCAAGGATCACATTGCATGCCGTCTGCGAAAACGATGTGCGGTATTTCGTCATGTCGCCCTCTTGGCAACAGCACTGGGTGAGTTCCAGTCCGGCAGCGTCATCCGATAGATCTTGACCCCGCGCCGATGGTATTGGCTGTGGATGAACGTGTTGAAGCCTAGCTTCTCAATCACATTCACCGACGCGATATTTTCCGGCTCGACAATCGCGATCACCGAATCGATGCTCAGCGTTTCGAACGCGTAAGTCAGAGTGGCCATGGCCGCCTCCGTCGCCAAACCCTTGCCCCAGAAAGCACGGCCCAACCGATAGCCGATTTCCACTTCCTCGGCACCTTCCACGGGTTCGGCATTCAGACCGCAGAATCCGACAAACGCCGATGAACACTTCTCGACCACCGCCCACGGACCGAAGTCATTGGCCTGATATGAAAAAAAACACCCGGCCACGAACTCACGCGTCGCCTTCTCGGTCAACACACCCCTGACCGAATGCCGCATAACCTGTGCATCACCCAAAATCAACGCGAGGGCGGGCACATCCTCGGCCGTCAACTCGCGGATAATCAGTCTGTCGGTTTCTAAATGCAGTCCTGTCCTGCCCATTTGTGCCTCGTTGTCGCACGCATGGGGTGGATTTACGCACATCATCCAGCCCTTATGCGAGCGCTTCGCACCGAGCCGGGTGCGACGCGACCTAATGGCTGAGCGTCTGGTTGAAGGCGTCGACGGGGAAATCGACTTTAGGGAAGAGTCGCAGATAAAAACGGAGCCTGATAAGGCTCCGCAGGATTGGATCAATGACCAAAAGCACCGGCATCGGATTTTTTGGCTTTTTTATCAGCGCGTTTTTCATCGAGGGTTTTAGCCGGTTTCTTCTTCGCGGCTTTCTTTGATTCCATGCCTTTGCTCATGATGCGCTCTCCACTGTGAGTGATCTTGCCTCAGTTATACACCTAATCGGATGCCACACTGGTACCGATTGCCGCGCGCTATGATGCGCTGCCCGTAAGGCCGTCTTTATAGATTAGGCCTTCTTTGATTTGTTGCCGCCGTGCTATCGAGCCTCATGTCCGCCACTCAGTTCTACGTGTTGTCCGAGCTGTCCAGACCACTGCTGGACAAGTTCTATCGAGCACACAAGTCACCGATGCGTGCTGGCAAAGACGCGCAATTGTGGGTGGCGAAACAGACTGAAATCATCGGGGCAATGTGCCTGACGCCGGTCGCCAACGGGCATTGGCTGACCGGTTTGTTCGTCGCCCCCTTATTGCGCGGCCAAGCCATCGCCAGTCGCTTGCTCGGCGAAGCCTTGACGCACACTCGCGGACCGGTCTGGTTGTTTTGCCATCCGGAGTTGTTGGCTTTTTATCAGCGCGCAGGGTTCGAAGCGATATCTGTCTTGCCAGAACCGTTGTCAGATCGATTCGAGCGCTACACTCGCACCAAGGCCTTGATAGCGATGAGCCGATCAAACCTCCAGCCATAGAACCTTTAGTTCAGTGGCATGCGCAAAAATGTGTGATCGCAGGGGGTAAATCTGCGTGGTAGCCTCCGAGCTGGATGGGCTCGAGTCGGGCCTGGACGACAAAGACTGGTAATGAAACGTCAGCTTATCGCTTACTCCCTCACCACCCTGCTCGGGACCGCTCTGGTCCAGGCCGCCGAAAACCCTGCAACCACACACCCTGAAACACTGCCCGCGCTTGCTTTCGCCGTCACGGCAGAGCAGTTTTCCAGGGTGTTATCGGGGGCATGGAGATCACCGGAAAATCGTGCAAGGGATCAATATCGTCATCCGCAACAAACCCTGCAATTCTTCGGTGTGCGCCCCAATCAGACCCTGATTGAAATTACCCCCGGCAACGGCTGGTACAGCGAGCTGCTGGCGCCGTTGCTCAAGGACGAAGGTCATTACATTGCAGCTGTACAGACACCTGCCAGCGGCGATTATTACCGTAAGGCCGCCGACAGCCTGAAACAGAAGTTCGCCGCCGATCCAGCGCGCTATGGCAAGGCGCAGATCATTGAGTTCGACCCGCAAGCACCGGTCTTCGGCAAACCGGCGTCTGCGGATACTGTGCTGACGTTCCGTAATGTGCATAACTGGGTGATGGCTGACGACGCGCCAGCGATGTTCAAGGCGTTTTACGCGGTACTGAAACCGGGCGGTACCTTGGGTGTGGTCGATCATCGGGCCAAAGAAGGAGCCTCACTGGAGGCCATCAAACAGAGCGGCTATCTGCCCACCACGTACGTGGTCAAGCTGGCCACCGAAGCCGGGTTCACCCTAGCGGACGAAAGCGAAATCAACGCCAACCCAGCAGATACCAAGGACTACCCACAAGGGGTATGGACCCTGCCACCGTCCTTGAGATTGGGAGAACAGGACCGGGCCAGGTACCTGGAAATTGGCGAGTCGGACCGAATGACTCTGCGCTTCATCAAGCCGGTCCAGATCGCCCACTAAACATTCGCCTACCCGCAGACTCACTCGTCCGCGTCGGGGTCCATGTCCGGAAACAGCACTTCAGTGTAACCAAACTTACTGAAGTCGCTGATCCGCGAGGGGTACAACCGGCCGATCAGGTGATCACATTCATGCTGCACTACGCGGGCATGAAAGCCATGAGCAATGCGCTGAATCGGGTTGCCATCCGGATCGAAACCTTCGTAACGAATATGCTCGTAACGCTCCACAGCGCCGCGTAAACCCGGTACTGATAGACACCCTTCCCAGTCCTCTTCCAGGAATGGGCTGAGGGGTGTGATCAACGGATTGAGCAGAATGGTTTGCGGCACGGCATCCGCTTCCGGGTAACGCTCGCTGTGCTCGAAACCGAAGATCACCAATTGCAGATCGATACCAATTTGCGGTGCCGCCAGACCTACTCCGCCGACGCTGTCCATGGTCTCGAACATGTCTGCAATCAAGGCCTCAAGTTCCGGCGTACCGAACAGGGCTTCAGGTACCGGGGGCGCGATTCGCAGCAAGCGCTCGTCGCCCATTTTCAGAATTTCTCGAATCATAAAAAGCCTTATAGGTCAGCCAAGGGCACAATCGTGCCACATCATGCTCATGATTCGTCAGCCTTCACAGGCATCGGGATGGAATGATCACGCCCGAGCCCGGAGATGTGATGCTTGTCATCAGGCTGATGGCTAGCGCCGAATGCTTTGTCCCCCGGATTCTTGCCCTCGGCGGACATGTGTTCGATCACCGCATTCATTTCCGCGCCGAGCAACAGCACCGCCGCCGAAATATAGAAATACAGCAACAGCACAATGATCGCGCCGATGCTGCCGTACATGGCGTTGTAATCGGCAAACGTTTTCACGTAATAACCAAAGCCCAGAGAGGCCACAATCCAAACCACCACGGCCAGGACCGAACCGGGAGTAATGAAGCGAAACTTCTGCTCCACATCAGGCATGACGTAGTAAATCAACGCCACCGCCACCATCAACAACATGATGATCAAGGGCCAACGCAGGACGGTCCACAAGGTGACGATAAAGTCCTCCATGCCGATCTGCCCGGCCAGCCAGTTCATCACTTGCGGTCCGGTGACCATGAACGCAGCGGCGGCCAGCAACATTCCGGCAATACCCACGGTGTAGAGAATCGACAGAGGGAAACGCTTCCAGATTGGCCGCCCTTCCACCACATCGTAGGCGGCGTTCATGGCACTCATCATCAAGCGCACACCCGCCGAGGCGGTCCATAGCGCGATAACGATACCGACCGACAGCAACCCGCCCTTGGACTGCTGCAACTGATCAATCACTGGATTAACCTGCTCAAGCGCCTGTGGCGGCAACACCAGTTCCGATTGCAGGCGCAGCCAGGAGAAAAAGTCCGGCAGGTGCAGAAAGCCGATCAGGGCGATGAGAAACAACAGAAACGGAAAAAGCGAAAACAGCATTTGATACGCTAATGCCGACGCATAGGTCGACATTTCATCATTAATGAACTCGTTGACGGTATGCACCATCACCTTACCCAATGGAAGCTGGCGCAACTCCGGAAAAATCATCGTATCTCCTTACCCTACAACTCAAGCCGACTTCATTGATCGATAGGTGGGCGCTTCAACTGCTCAGCCTTTCTGTCCACAGGCAGGCGTTCTACCTTAAGGTAGCCCAATTGGCGACGCCAAAGAGGTATCAATCCTTTTCCGGTTATTCGGCCCATTACTCAAGCCCTGTAAACAGCGTGATCAGATAGAGCAACGGCCATCAAAAGATGACCGTTGCGATTCACTGCTAGCTCACTTACATACTCAGATTTTATCGACACCCTTTTTCACCGCATCCTTTGCTTTGCCTACGGCTTCCTGGGCTTTACCTTTGATTTCCTGGGCCTTGCCTTCAGTCCTGAGTTTCGGGTTGTCAGTGGCTTTGCCAATGCCTTGCTTGACGTTACCCACTGCTTCGTTGGTCATGCCTTTGATTTTATCGCCACTGCTGCTCATGGTGTTTCTCCAGGGTAGGAAAATAAGCGTCATAACCTCGACATAAGGATTGACCCACCTCCGTCGCGCAGAGTTTCAAAAAATTTCCCAGTCGGTCTTTCCGTTCGTCGCAGACTCAATGCTCTAAAACCCGGCCATTTCACCGCGTAATGCAGGTTTAACTTTAAGTTTGCGCGACAACCCCCGAGAATGCGCAACGCAGTCAGGCTGTGGTGGTCAAGGCCACCGCGCTGTACACACAGATCCACAGGAACGTTATGAAACTCGATAAAAAGCTGGCCATCGCTCGTAGGAACCAGGAACTCGGCGGTGCCGTGCTCGGTGTCAACAACACCCATTTCACGGTGCTGAACACCAACAAGAACATCTGG
Source organism: Pseudomonas sp. 10C3 (assembly GCF_036346185.1). Classification (NCBI taxonomy): domain Bacteria; kingdom Pseudomonadati; phylum Pseudomonadota; class Gammaproteobacteria; order Pseudomonadales; family Pseudomonadaceae; genus Pseudomonas; species Pseudomonas sp. 10C3. Next base: position 74,837 of record NZ_JASJVE010000001.1, read on the forward strand.
TGGTTTGACCTGCCCATGAGCCGCCTGAAGATCGGTCAATACGAGTGGGTGCACTTGCTACTGCACACACCGAGCACCGATGAACTGCTGCACTTGAAAGTGCCAACGGTGTATCTGCGCGATCATATGGAAGGCCTGGTGGTCCGCAACAAGGACAAACGCAACTCGAGCCTCAGCCTGGAACTGAGCGCCGACAAGGACTCGTTCCTTAAAGACGTTCGCCCTGCGGGTGCCAATGTGCCGTTCGCGTCCTTCGTGCAGAAATAGGCCCCACGAGACATCCCTGTGAGATTGAGCCGACGGCTTGGGCTTTTTCCTCGAATGGGCCGCGGACCGAACGCACTGCAGGGCCACACCGTGGCCTGTCGGCATTGCGTTCGGAAAGGCTGAGCCTTCAGACCAGCTCGATGCGATCCGCGTGAATAACGATCTGGCCCTGCTTGTACAGCGCACCAATCGCTTTCTTGAAGTTACCTTTGCTGACCCCGAACAAGCCGCTGATCACTTGCGGATCGCTCTTATCGCTGACCGGCAGCACGCCGTTGTTTTCCCGCAACTTGGTGAGGATCTTCGAGTTCAGACTGCTGGCCGCTTCCTCACCCACCGGTTGCAGGCTCAGGCTGATATTGCCGTCCGCGCGAATTTCTTTGATGAAGCCTTTCTCTTCTTTGCCCGGGCGCAAGAATTTGAACACTTCGTTCTTGTGAATCAGGCCCCAATGCTTGTTGTTGATAATGGCCTTGAAGCCCATGTCCGTCGCTTCAGCCACCAGCAAATTGACTTCTTGTCCGACCTTATAATCGGCGGGCGTCTTGTCCAGATAGCGATCCAGCCGGGCGGTAGCGGTGATCCGGCGCGTGTGCTTGTCCAGATAAACGTGGACCACGCAATAATCGCCAGCCTGCAACGAATGCTTTTCTTCGGAGTAAGGCAGCAACAGATCCTTGGACAGGCCCCAATCAAGGAAAATGCCAATGCTGTTCACTTCAAGGACTTTCAAGCTGGCGAACTCACCGACCTGGACCTTGGGTTTCTCAGTGGTGGCAATCAGCTTGTCGTCACTGTCCAGGTAAACGAAGACATTGAGCCAGTCTTCATCTTCGCTGGGAATATCTTTCGGGATATAGCGATTGGGCAGGAGGATTTCGCCGTCCTGAGCGCCGTCCAGATACAAACCAAAGTTAGTGTGTTTTACCACTTGCAAGCTGTTGTAGCGCCCGACTAAAGCCATTTCCAAATACCCTCATTACGTGGGCGGCATTCTACCCGAGTTTGCCATTGTGTTCGCGGCTCCCGCCGACGAGGCGCGAGGCCGATCAGAAAGACTATAACAATCAATGATTTGCTCATAACGCCGAGCGTCCCGCGCCTCCGCTCGTCAGATCAATAGAGGCCCTGGCCCCACCGCTCTATTCCAGGTAAATCCGCTCATGAAATAACTTCTCAGTTAAAACAGTCAGTTGCGGCCAAATACCGTGACAACCTGTCCAACAGGAGAGGCCCAAACCCATGCGTTTCAGAGCTATATTTACCAAGCAATTGTCAAGCATTTCATATACAATTGCTGGCCGTATTGAATTTTACATAGGTTAATGGAAGCCATGCGCGTAAAAGCATCCAACTCGAAACCAAAGGCAGCTCCAGCCGTTGAGACCAGCGACTCGATCAACGCACAGATTGCTACGTTCCTGAAATCTGGCGGTCAGATTCAAGAGATTGCTAAAGGCGTCAGCGGCCAGACTTTCGGCCCGTCCAAGCAAATCACCCTCGGCAAGAAGTAATACCCCCGCCCCAGTTGTCGATCTCTATGCGCTTTGTTTTTCAAGGCGCTAGGGCTATCGATCCTTCGTTGCATGATCTTTTTCTCAAGCGTTGCCTTGCCCTTTGATACAGCTACGTTGCACAGCCGTAGCGGGACAGGCAGGATGATGACCTGACGGTCAGTTCCTTCCGCGGAATCCACTATGAACAAATGGATGCTTTTCTGCGCACTGCTTTGCCTGGGTGGTTGTGCATCACATCGTTGCGACACCTCAACCCGCTTCGACGAACCGTCCAGCGACACCCCCTGTCGCTCAGCGCATCTGCTTTATCAGAACGACATGCTCCAGGCCAAGCTGATGATCAGCGCAGGCGGTAGCGACAATATCGAACTGGCCAAGGCATTGCTCGAGCGCGCGGCCAGCCAGGATAGAAGCGGTGAAGCAGAGTTTTATCAGGCCGTCCTGTTGCTGCGTGCGAACAGCGATAACGCTGAAGCCATCGACCTGCTCGAACTGGCAGCCAAGCGTAATCATCCACTGGCAATCGCCCTGCTCGCCCAGCAACTGGCCAGCAGCGACGCCAAAAAAGCCGAACAGTACCGCGCCGACTATGCCGACCTGGATGTCGCCAAGAGCGGTTACCCGTCGTTCGATCAAGCCCTCCATGTAGCCAACGGCTTGATCACTCCGGCGCTCTAATCTCACAACAATTCGCCCGGATCGACGAACGGTCCGCGTCTTCCGTATTTCGCCGGTATCCTTGCACGGCTCTATTTCGCGGGTTCCGCGTGATCCTGCGCGCAAATCCAGAGGCGCGCGAACGTCACCCCTGACACTCCTTCGCCTTTTTCAGGAGTGAAGCATGTTCACGTACACCTATCGAGCGCTGGCGCTCAGCGCCTTGCTGGTCTGCCAGTCGGCCTCCGCGCAACTGCTGGAGCGCGACCTCGGCGACTTCGACCTCAAGCTCGGTAGCACACCGGCGCGCAGCATGGCGCAAGGCCTGGTGAAGCCTACCGGTGTCGGTTCGTTCCATGGCGGGCTGGACCTGACCCACGACAGTGGCTGGTACGCGGGGCAATGGTCACCCAGCGTGGGCGCCACCTCCAGCGCTGCCCTGGAAGTGGATTCGTACCTGGGCTTCAAGAAACCCTTCGATAAAACCCTGGGCTATGAACTGGGGATGATCCGCTACACCTACCCGGACGCAAGCCAGACCGACAGCCACCAGTTCTACGCCGGACTGACCGTGCTGGGCAGCCGCTTTGGCGCTGCACTGAGCAACGACCCCGGAAACCGCAACAGCACCTTGTTCGTTGACCTGGGCACACTTCAGCCGCTGGGTCTTGGCCTCCGGGTGCAGTACGCCAATCATCAGTTCGATACACCGCAATTGATCAGCGACGGCAGCGCGGTCAGCGCCTTCAATGACTGGTCACTGAATGTCTCGCGCCCCTGGTTTGGGGTCGACCTCAATCTGACTTACAGCGACTCCAGCCTGAGCGGCAACAGCTGCAGTGCTTACACGGGGCATAATACCCAATGCGAGGGAATGTTCACGCTCAAGGCAGTGCGCTCGTTTTTCTGAGGGACTGAACGGCTGTATTCCGGTAAGTGCCATTACAAAGAGCGAGTGCATCGCCCATAAAAAAACCGGCCCCCTTCAAAACACAAAGGGCCGGTTTTTTTGTGGGTTGCTTAACGCTTACTCAGCTGCTGGCGCTTCTGGCTTGCGTTTTTTCAACGGAGCCTTGCCGTCTGCACTGACCAACGACAACGCGTCGGTTTTTGGCCGGTTGGTTATCTTGCGTTTGGTCGGCGCCTTCGCGCTGCCTTTCTTGTCGGTTTTCTTGTCGCCGGTCTTTTTCTTCTTCACGCCGACAGCCTTGCCCGACGCCTTGACCTTTTTCGGTCCGCCGTAGGTGCCTTTGACTTCCTTGATCACACGACGCTCGAAGCTCTGCTTCAAATAGCGCTCGACGCTGGACATCAAGTTCCAGTCGCCATGGCAGATCAGCGAAATCGCCAGACCTTCGCCACCGGCACGGCCAGTACGACCAATACGGTGCACGTAGTCATCGCCGCTGCGTGGCATATCGAAGTTGATCACCATGTCCAGACCTTCAACGTCCAGACCACGGGCCGCCACATCAGTGGCTACCAGGATCTTCACGCCGCCCTGCTTCAGTCGGTCGATGGCCAGCTTGCGATCTTTCTGGTCCTTGTCGCCGTGCAGAACAAATGCCTTGTACTCCAGCGCGACCAAACGACCATAAAGGCGGTCGGCCATGGCGCGGGTGTTGGTGAAGATAATAGCTTTTTGATACGTCTCGTTGGCCAACAGCCAATGGACAATCTTCTCTTTATGGCTGTTGTGGTCGGCAGTGATGATCTGCTGACGCGTACCCGCAGCCAGCTCACTCACGCTATTGACTTGCAGGTGCTGTGGATCCGTCAGGATCTTGCTGATCATTTCGCGCAGGCCGGCACCGCCGGTGGTTGCCGAGAACAGCAGGGTTTGCTCGCGATTCTTGCACTCGCCGGCCAGACGTTCGACGTCTTCGGCAAAACCCATGTCGAGCATGCGGTCGGCTTCATCAAGCACCAGCACTTCAACCTGCGACAGGTCCAGGTTACCGGCGTTGAGTTGCTCCAGCAGGCGCCCAGGGGTGCCGATCAGGATGTCCGGAACCTTGCGCAACATGGCAGCCTGGACCTTGAAGTCCTCACCGCCAGTGATCAGGCCGGATTTAATGAACGTGAACTGGGAGAACCGCTCGACTTCCTTGAGGGTCTGCTGCGCCAGTTCGCGGGTCGGCAGCAGAATCACTGCGCGAATGTCGACGCGAACCTTGGACGGGCCCATCAGGCGATTGAGGATTGGCAGCACGAAAGCCGCAGTTTTGCCGCTGCCGGTTTGGGCAGTCACCCGCAGGTCATGCCCTTCCAGCGCCAGCGGGATGGCTGCTGCTTGCACAGGCGTAGGCTCGACAAATTTAAGCTCGGCCACGGCTTTAAGCAGGCGTTCGTGCAGGGCGAATTGGGAAAACACGGGTGCTACCTCGACGAAAAACAAAAAAACAGTCGCATAGCCTAACGGTTTCGAGCGCCGAGGCCGAGTTTCTTTACGACATAAGGGCTATTTCTTTAATAAAAGGTGAGTTTTTTGTTACTCGATTTGCACACGACGGACGATCAGGGGGCAGGAATGTTCTAATTGCTGACCCTAATGACAGGACTATCACTCGCGCCCATGGACATTCAAACGGTATGGCTACGCACCCAGGAACTCTGGGGCATGCTCGATCAACACCCTGTATTGCATGCTGGTTTGGGGTTGGTACTGCTGTTGGTTGTCGCGCTCGCGCTAGGCCGAGTGGCGCGTTTCGTTATCCTGCACATGGCCAAATTACTGGGCCGACAACCGGCTATGCACTGGATTGTCGATTTACTGCACAACAAGCTTTTTCATCGGCTGGCGCAGATGGTGCCCTCTCTGGTCATCCAGTTCGGCCTGAACCTGGTGCCGGAACTGAGCAATGCCAGCAAGCACTTCCTCGGTAATGTGGCGCTGGCGTTCACCATCCTGTTCCAGGTGCTGGCCCTGGGCGCCCTGCTCAATGCCCTGCTGGATATCTACGCCCGCACCGATCACGCCCGCACCCGCTCGATTAAAGGCTACGTGCAACTGGCGAAGATGATTCTGTACATTTTTGGCGCAATCATTATCGTCGCGACGCTGATAGACCGGTCGCCGCTGCTGCTGTTGTCGGGCCTGGGCGCAATGTCGGCAGTGATTCTGTTGGTCTACAAAGACACCCTGCTGTCATTCGTCGCCAGCGTGCAGTTGACCAGCAACGACATGCTGCGGGTCGGCGACTGGATCGAAATGCCGCAAGTCGGTGCCGACGGTGATGTGGTCGACATCACGCTGCACACGGTCAAAGTGCAGAACTTTGATAAAACCATCGTCTCGATTCCGACTTGGCGAATGATGTCCGAGTCGTTCAAAAACTGGCGCGGCATGCAGCAATCCGGCGGACGCCGGATCAAACGCAGCCTGTTCATTGATGCCAGCGGCGTGCGTTTCGTGCGCGATGACGAAGAGCTCAAACTCACCCAGATCCATCTGCTGACTGATTACATCGGCCGTAAACAGGCCGAACTGAAGAGCTGGAACGAAGCCCAAGGCAACGTCGCAGCACTGTCCGCCAACCGTCGACGCATGACCAATATCGGTACATTCCGCGCCTATGCGCTGGCTTATCTGCACAGCCACCCGGATATCCAGCCGGACATGACCTGCATGGTCCGGCAGATGCAGGCCACCGCACAGGGCATCCCCCTGGAAATCTACTGCTTCACTCGGACCACCGCCTGGGCCGACTACGAGCGAATTCAGGGCGACATCTTCGATTACCTGCTGGCGGTGATGCCAGAGTTTGGCCTGAGCCTGTATCAACAGCCCAGCGGTATGGATTTTCGGGCTGGATGGACAGGCAACGCTAAATCAGCCGATTAGCAACGGCACCCTGGCGCCTGGCGCCCCATCGACTGATCCACACCGACCCCACGATGACCATCCCGCCCACGAACAACCGGCCCAGGTTTTCGTGCTGATTCCACAGCAACAGGTTGATCAGCAACCCCACCGGCACGTGCAGGTTGTTCATGACCGCCAGGGTGCCGCCGTTGACCAGGCACGCGCCTTTGTTCCACCAGTACATGCCCAGCGCTGTAGAGCACAGCCCCAGGAATAACAACACGATCCATTGTTGGGGAGCTTCGGGCAAATGCTGCGTATTACCAAACAACAGGAACGCCGGCAAGGCGACGGCCAGTGCCCCCAGGTAGAAATAGCCGAACCTGCGGTAATGAGGCAGATCACTCGGGTAGCGTGCCACCAGATGCTTGTACAACACTTGCCCGGCGGCGTAGGTGAAGTTGGCCACCTGCAACAACAGAAAACCGCCGAAGAAGTCAGAGTCGATCCCGTCGTAGCGAATGACTCCGGCGCCCAGTACAGCGACCAACGCCGCCAACAAGGCCCAAGGGTTGAAACGGCGATTCAGTGCGTCTTCGATCAGGGTTACGTGCAACGGCGTGAGAATGGTGAATAACAGCACTTCGGGCACGGTCAGCACGCGAAAGCTCAAGTACAGGCACACGTAGGTGACCCCGAACTGCAAGGCGCCAATCAGTAGCATGCCGCGCATGAAGCCGGGTTCGACCTGACGCCAGCGTGTCAGCGGAATAAACACTAACCCGGCCAAGACCACCCGAATCAGCACCGCGAAGTAGCTGTCAACGTGCCCTGCCAGGTACACGCCAATCAGGTTGAACGAAAACGCCTGAATCAGCGTCACGAATAATAGATAGCCCATGCTCGCCCCTTTTCAGTGGCGGCGACCTTAGCGTTTCGGGATCAGACAGGCAATAAAAAGCCCGATCAGCACAAAAGGATGATCGGGCAGTGCACCTAAGGAGCAACAGGTACCAAGGGAAGTCGGTGGAGCGCGGGGGTCAGGCGACCTGGGCGAGTTTTGCTTCGGCCTGATTCAGGCCTTTCTCGAGGAAGTCACCGCCCATGTTCAGGCCTTCGGCGTGGATGAAGGTGACGTCGTGGATGCCGACAAAACCGAGCACTTGACGCAGGTAGGGCTCCTGATGGTCGAGGCTGCTGCCCGCATAGATACCGCCACGAGCGGTCAACACATAGGCACGTTTGCCGATGAGCAGCCCCTGAGGACCTGTCTCGCCGTATTTAAAGGTCACGCCAGCACGCAGCACATGGTCGAACCAGGCTTTGAGGGTGCTGGGGATCGCAAAGTTGTACATGGGCGCGGCCAACACCAACACATCGGCTGCGACCAGTTCATCCGTCAGCTGAGTGGAGCGCTCAAGGGCCAGTTCCTCGGTTTCATTGCGTTGCTCGGCTGGTTTCATCCAGCCTCCGAGCAAGGTTGAATCCAGATGCGGCACAGGGTTGATCGCCAGGTCACGCACGGTTATCTGATCCGCCGGATGCGCAGCCTGCCATTGGCTGATGAATTGCTGGGTCAATTGGCGTGAGACCGAGTCTTGCTGGCGGGCGCTGCTTTCAATGATCAGTACGCGGGACATGGGATGTTGCCTCCATCGAAGAGTGTCTTGAGTCGATGGAGTGAAGGTTAAACAGGAGCGAATCGATTAAAAAGCGTAAAAACCTGCTACAAACCATCTAATAAATTGTTTTATCGAAAACGGGGCATTACTCTCGCTGAAGAGCGGAAGCAGCCCCGAGCGAGCGTTTTATTTAGGCGCGCAGGTCAGCTTGATCCGCAGTTTGATGATGCTGCGGCTGAACTTGGCTGAGACATCCACACTGCTTTTAGGAGGGATCTGCACCCGCCGAGTACGTGGTGCTTCGGGGCCATTGCTGAACACCACCGTGCACTGCGCATCAGAAGCACCATAGTTGTGCAGCGTAATAGCGCCCATGTCGTAGTCGGTATCGTGGCTTGTGTAGTCGACCTGGGCACCGTTGTATTCCTTTTCCACGTCAATCGGATACGCGAAAGCAGTGACGGGCAACAACGCCAACAACACACAACAGAATTTTTTCATTCGGCAGTCTCCAATTTGGAGTGCCAGCTTAGACAAGAGGAGCGAGTGATGAAAGCGCCCCGCGTGACCCTGGATCAATGGCGGACACTGCAAGCGGTGGTCGACCACGGTGGCTTCGCCCAAGCGGCCGAAGCCTTGCACCGCTCACAGTCTTCCGTGAGCTACACCGTGGCCCGGATGCAAGACCAGCTTGGCGTGCCGTTATTGCGTATCGACGGGCGTAAAGCGGTGTTGACCGACGCTGGCGGGGTGCTCTTGCGTCGCTCCCGGCAGTTGGTCAAGCAGGCCAGCCAACTGGAGGACCTGGCCCACCATATGGAACAAGGCTGGGAGGCAGAGGTACGGCTAGTGGTCGATGCAGCCTACCCTAACGCGCGACTGGTGCGTGCCTTGACCGCGTTCATGCCGCAAAGCCGTGGCTGCCGCGTGCGGTTACGCGAGGAAGTGTTGTCCGGAGTCGAAGAAGTGCTCCTTGAAGGCGTCGCCGATCTGGCCATTAGCGGCTTCAGTATCCCTGGGTACCTGGGGACCGAAATGAGCGCCGTCGAGTTCGTCGCCGTCGCTCACCCTGAGCACCCGCTGCATCAAATGAATCGCGAGTTGAATTTCCAGGACCTGGAAAGTCACCTGCAAGTCGTGATCCGCGACTCCGGCCGTCAACAGCCCCGCGACGTCGGCTGGCTGGGCGCTGAACAACGCTGGACGGTTGGTAGCCTAGCAACCGCCGCAACCTTCGTCAGCAGCGGTTTGGGCTTCGCCTGGCTGCCACGGCACGTGATCGAGCGTGAACTCCAGGAAGGCACACTCAAAGCCCTGCCGCTGGATCAAGGCGGCAGCCGTCATCCGGTGTTCTATCTTTACTCGAGCAAGGACAAATCGCTGGGGCCCGCGACGCAGATTCTGATCGACCTGATCCGCACCTTCGACACGGCCCCGCTGAGCGCCGCATTTGCGGCCCCACAACAAGCCTGACAGGGAAATCGACCATGGCCTTTTTTGAGCATGACGGCTGTTCATTGCACTACGAAGAATATGGTCAGGGTTCGCCGCTGCTATTGGTGCACGGCCTGGGTTCAAGCTGCCAGGACTGGGAATACCAGATCCCGACCCTGGCCGCGCGCTACCGCGTCATTGTCATGGACATGCGCGGCCACGGTCGCTCCGACAAGCCCAACGAGCGCTACAGCATTCCCGGTTTCGCCGCCGACGTCGAAGCGCTGATTGAACATTTGCAGCTGGGGCCGGTGCACCTGGTCGGATTGTCGATGGGCGGTATGATCGGCTTTCAATTGGCGGTCGATCACCCGTCCTTGCTCAAAAGCCTGTGCATCGTGAACAGCGCGCCACAAGTCAAACTCAAAACCGCCAACGACGGCTTGCAATGGGCTAAACGCTGGGGCCTGGGGCGGCTGTTCAGCATGTCCGCCATCGGCAAGGGCCTGGGCCAGACCCTGTTCCCCAAACCCGAGCAAGCCGACCTGCGCAACAAAATCGCCGAGCGCTGGGGGCAAAACGACAAACGCGCTTATCTCGCCAGTTTCGATGCCATCGTCGGTTGGGGCGTGCAGGAAAAACTGTCACGAATCAGTTGCCCGACCCTGATCGTCAGCGCTGATCACGATTACACCCCGGTGGCCTTGAAAGAAGCTTACATGGGCCTGATCCGCCAGGCTCGACTGGTGGTGATCAAGGACTCCCGGCACGCCACGCCGCTGGATCAACCTGAAGCATTCAACCGGGAACTGCTGGCATTTGTCGATGACGCTGAAGCGGCTTCAGGGCGATGAGTGAACCGTAGGGGGCACCTCCATCCGGGCGCTATCCGTTCGGACAGTGCGCCCGGCACTGTCCAAAAAAACCCAAACGTGCTTACCTTGTGCCCTTGATCGCACCCGCATGAATTGCTTTTTTGCAGTCGAAACCACTACCCAGGATCACTGACCCATGCTGAAAAAAATCGTCCTCGCCGCTTGTTCCGTGCTGTTCGCCGCCAATCTGATGGCCGCACAACCGACCGCCAAGCCGACCCACGTGCTGCTGACCACCGACATGGGCGAGATCGTCATCGAGCTTGAAGACACCAAGGCGCCGATCAGCACCCAGAACTTCCTGGGCTATGTCGACAGCGGCTTCTACGCCAACACCATCTTTCACCGGGTCATTCCGGGCTTCATGATTCAGGGCGGCGGGTTTAATCAGTACATGGTACAAAAACCGACCAAAGACCCGATCAAGAACGAAGCCAACAACGGCCTGCACAACGTGCGCGGTACGATCGCAATGGCGCGGACGTCGGACGTAAACTCGGCCACTAGCCAGTTTTTCATCAACCACAAAGACAATGACATGCTCGACAACGGCGCTCGCGACTTCGGTTATGCGGTGTTCGGTAAAGTCATCAAAGGCATGGACGTGGTCGACCAGATCGCTCAGACGCCTACCAGCACCCAAAAAGGCATGCAAAACGTACCCTCAACCCCTGTGTTGATTAAGTCAGCCAAACGTATCGACTAAGTCGATGCACATCGGGCCGCCTGAAACCGCCGTGAGCAACGTCGGAGGCAGGCGGTGTGATGAGGGAAGTTTTTCACCTGCAAGGAGAGCCCGCCGCAGCGGGCGTCAGAACTAATGCTCTATCGTCGTTTTGAACAACTGATCGATATTTTTCGCGACGCCCCCACTGCCGCCCCACCGAACCAAGTCCTGCCGTTTTACATCTATTACCTGCGTCAGGTCTGGCCGAGTTTCGCCGCGTTGTTGGTGGTCGGGCTGATTGGCGCCCTGATCGAAGTCGCGCTGTTCAGTTACCTGAGCCGGATCATCGACCTGGCCCAAGGCACCCCCAATGCCGATTTCTTCAGTGTGCACAGCACTGAGCTGATCTGGATGGCCGTGGTTGCGCTGGTGTTCCGACCGATCTTCGTCGGCCTGCACGACCTGCTGGTGCATCAGACCATCAGTCCTGGCATGACCAGCATGATTCGCTGGCAGAACCACAGCTATGTGCTCAAACAGAGCCTCAACTTTTTCCAGAACGACTTCGCCGGACGCATCGCCCAGCGGATCATGCAGACCGGTAACTCGCTACGTGATTCTGCGGTGCAAGCGGTGGACGCGTTGTGGCATGTGCTGATCTACGCCATCGGCTCGCTGGTGCTGTTCGCCGAAGCCGACTGGCGCCTGATGATCCCGCTGTTGGCCTGGATCGTCTGCTACATCCTCGCCCTGTGCTACTTCGTGCCGAGAGTCAAAGAACGCTCGGTGGTGTCGTCGGAGGCCCGCTCCAAGCTGATGGGTCGGATTGTCGACGGCTACACCAATATCACCACCCTCAAACTGTTCGCTCACACTAATTTCGAGCAGCAATACGCTCGGGAAGCGATCAGAGAACAGACCGAAAAAAGCCAACTGGCCGGTCGGGTGGTCACGTCCATGGACACGGTGATCACCACCATGAACGGGGTGTTGATCGTCAGCACCACCGGCCTGGCGCTGTGGTTGTGGACTCAATCCTCGATTTCGGTCGGCGCCATTGCCCTGGCAACCGGGCTGGCGATCCGCATCGTCAACATGTCCGGCTGGATCATGTGGGTGGTCAACGGCATTTTCGAGAACATCGGCATGGTCCAGGACGGCCTGCAAACCATTGCTCAACCGGTCAGCGTCACCGACCGCGAGTCAGCGCCTGCATTGAAGGTCGAGCGCGGCGGTGTGAAGTTCGAGCATGTCGATTTCCACTACGGCAAAAGCAGCGGCATCATCCACGGCCTGAATCTGGACATCAAACCCGGTGAAAAAATCGGCTTGATCGGGCCATCCGGCGCGGGCAAATCAACGTTGGTCAACCTGCTCCTGCGCCTGTATGACCTACAAGGCGGGCAGATTCTGGTCGATGGGCAGGACATTTCTCACGTTGCCCAGGAAAGCCTGCGCGAACGCATTGGCATGATCACCCAGGACACCTCGCTACTGCACCGTTCAATCCGTGACAACTTGCTCTATGGCAAACCCGACGCCACCGATGCAGAACTGTGGGAAGCGGTGCGCAAGGCTCGCGCCGATGAGTTTATTCCACTGCTATCCGACGCTGAAGGCCGCACAGGCTTCGACGCGCATGTCGGCGAGCGCGGGGTCAAACTGTCGGGTGGTCAACGGCAGCGGATCGCTATTGCCCGCGTACTGCTCAAGGACGCGCCCATCCTGATCATGGACGAGGCGACCTCAGCCCTGGATTCGGAGGTTGAAGCGGCGATCCAGGAAAGTCTGGAAACCCTGATGCAAGGCAAAACGGTGATCGCCATCGCCCACCGGCTCTCGACTATCGCCCGCATGGACCGCCTGGTGGTTCTGGAAAAAGGCCAGATCGCCGAGAGCGGCACCCATGCTGAATTGCTGGCCCATGGCGGCCTGTATGCGCGGCTGTGGCAGCATCAGACTGGTGGGTTTGTCGGAATTGATTGAAGGTGGCTCGATCAGCTGCCTTGAACCTCAATCCTGCCGATACGGCAACGCTGCTCGAGCCTCTTCGGCGTAGGCCAGGATGCGTTCGCTCTCCTGGTCGAGGAAGTCGCTGACCGCCGCCTTCAACCCTGGATGCGCCAGGTAATGCCAGGAGTGGGTGATGACCGGTTCAAAGCCTCGAATCAACTTGTGTTCGCCCTGAGCGCCGGCATCAAAACGCTGCACCCCATGGGCAATCGCGTAATCCATGCCTTGGTAAAAGCAGGTCTCGAAGTGCAGCCGGTCGAACTCGGCCAGACACCCCCAGTAGCGCCCATAGAAACTGTCGCCGCCAATCAGGCTGAACGCCATCGCCACCGGCCTTGAACCCTGCTTGGCCAAGACCACTCGGATCGCTTCGGGCATACGCTCTGCCAGGAGGCTGAAGAACTCGCGGGTCAGGTACGGCGTTTGTCGACGTACTGCATAGGTGTTGGCATAGCAGGCATACACGAAGTCCCATTGCGCTTCGCTCAGTTGATGGCCTTCGAGCCATTCGAACTCAATGCCCTGCCCCGCCACCTGTTCGCGTTCTTTGCGCATCTGCTTACGCTTGCGCGAACTCAAGGCGTCGAGAAAGTCCTGGAAGTCGCGATAACCACGATTCTGCCAATGAAACTGGCAACCCAGCCGCTGCAACCAACCCTGCTGTTCCGCCAGCAAGGTATCGGCCACCGGATCGGTGAAGTTGATGTGCACGCTCGACAGCTTTTCGATTTCGATGTAACCGGGCAGGCTCGCCAATAGCTCAATCCCGGCTTCCGGGGTCGCCGACAGCAAACGCGGCCCGCTCACCGGGCTGAACGGCACGGCGACCAACAGCTTCGGGTAATAGTCGATACCGGCGCGTTTGCAGGCATCGGCCCACGCGTGGTCAAACACGTACTCGCCATAGGAATGCCATTTACGGTAGCTGGGCAGCGCCGCAATCAGTTGGCCGTTTTCGTAGTGCAGCAAGTGTTCTGCTCGCCAACCTGAATGTGGGCCGAGGCTGCCGCTGTCTTCCAGTGAGCTGAGGAAGGCGTGGCGTAAAAAAGGCTGGGCAGTGGGCACCAAGGCATCCCACAGCTCAGGTGCCAGCGCTGAAAGGCTGTCCAAACGTTGTAGCGGCATCAGCATTCCCCACGCGTTATCGCACACAAGCCTGGCGAGTATCGCGCATCCTCTGAGTAAGCCGAAATAAAAAAAACGGACGAGACAGCGCCGTTGCCACGTCTAAATCCTTACCGAATACCTGCTGCTCATGCACCAGGTGTCGGCCGATCTAACCCGAATAGGCAATCGGCGCCTCAAAGAGACATCGTCGATCAATGCTTACGCAGAATTACGCTGCCGATTGAGTAGCCAGCACCGAACGAGCTGAGCACGCCCAGTGCGCCACTCGGCAAGTCGTCTTGGTATGTGTGCAGCGCGATCACTGAACCGGCCGAGCTGGTATTGGCGTAAGTGTCGAGAATCACCGGCGCCTCTTCCAGCGAGGCTTCGCGGCCCAGCAGTTTTTTCACAATCAAGTGGTTCATGCTGAGGTTGGCTTGATGCAACCAGAAACGTTTGATGTCCCTGACGTCCAGAGCGTTTTCCTGCAAATGGGTGCCGATCAGCTCTGCCACCATCGGGCACACGTCACGGAACACTTTGCGGCCTTCCTGAACGAACAGCTTGTCCGGGGCACCGATGCCCTCTTCTGCCGCGCGATTGAGGAAGCCGAAGTTGTTACGAATATTGTTGGAGAATTTGGTCAGCAGTTTGGTACTGACAATGTCGAACTGATGCGGTGAGGTCGCCAGGTCCGCGCGTTCAATCACCACCGCCGTAGCGGCGTCGCCGAAGATAAAGTGGCTGTCGCGGTCACGGAAATTCAGGTGGCCGGTGCAGATTTCCGGGCTTATGACCAATACCGCCCGGGCCTGGCCCAACTTAACGGTGTTGCACGCTTGCTGGATGCCGAACGTCGCGGACGAACAAGCAACATTCATGTCAAAGCCGAAACCCTGGACACCCAGCGCTTCCTGAATTTCGATAGAGATCGCCGGATAAGCACGTTGCAGGTTGGAGCAGGCGACAATCACGCCGTCGATATCGGCAGCGGTTTTGCCTGCACGTTGCAAGGCTTGTTCGGCGGCAGCGACGCCCATCTGGCAGAGGATCGACCACTCGTCATTGGAGCGCTCTGGCAAACGCGGCGCCATGCGCAGCGGATCGAGAATGCCTTCCTTGTCCATGACGAAACGGCTTTTGATGCCGGATGCTCTTTCGATAAAAGCTGCGCTCGACTCTGTCAGCGCCTGAACGTCTCCACGCTCAATCGCTGACGCGTTTTCGACATTGAACAGGGCGACATAGGCATTGAAGGACTGCACCAGCTCATCGTTGGAAATGCTGTTGGCCGGGGTATACAGGCCAGTGCCACTGATGACGACGTTATACACGGTCGTTCCTCTCTTATTGATCGTTGCAAGCAACGACTTGCTGGGCTTGAAGATTGGTACAAACGTACCAATACGTACGAAAAACTGTCCCGTTAAGGCACGGGTTTCAGGTTGGATCACTTGGCAGGCGGGCCGACCTTCGGCGACTGAGCTTCCGTTTTCGCGAATTCACTCGCGAAAACGTCGGCACGGTCAGCAACGTTCTATCAGACAGCCTGCGGACAATGGTGCGAAGTGTGCCATATCGGCCCGATTTTCGCGCTATTCAGCCATCCACCTGGCTCCATTGCTTACTCAGACGCTTGTCCGAAACCGGAATTTTTGTCCCCAACTGCTGGGCAAACAGCGACACGCGATACTCCTCCAGCCACCAGCGATACAGCACCAACTCAGCGTCGCGCTTGCCTTCCTGGGCATGCTTGCTGGCGCGGGCCTGATACTGAGCCCACAAGCCCGCCAGTTCGATGCTCCAGACCCGGTCTTTCTGCACTTGGCCAGGTAGTTTTTCCAGGCGCATTTCGATGGATTTCAAATAGCGCGGCAGCTCCTTGAGCCACTGTGCAGGCGTTTCGCGGACGAAGCCCGGATACACCAGATACTTCAACTGCGACTTGATGTCGTTGAGCGCTACCGCCTGCGCCAGATCAATCTTGCCCTTGAAGCGCTTTTGCAGGCCATGCCACAGGGTCAGGATATCCAGTGTCAGTTTCGCCAGGCGCTCAGCATGCTCGGTCCAGCCGGCACGTTTGCGTTCGGCCAGTGCTGCCAGCCCGGCACCGTCACGCGGCAGGCTGTCTTCGCCATCGAGAATGCAGCTGTCGAGGCTGGCCAACAGAATGTCTTCGATCAACCCATCGACCCGGCCCAGCTCGCGGTGGAGCAACGCCAGTTCGGTCTGCCCCGGCAATTTGCTGCGCAGGAACTTGGCGGGTTCGGCGAGTTGCTGCAACAGCAGACGCTGCAAGGCTCGGCGGTGTTGATACTCGGCCTCAGCAGGCGTCGAGAAGCGCCCTTCCTTGACCGTGCCCGACTCTTCGACCAGCGCCGGGTAAACCGTCATCGACAGGCCCGCGATGTTTTGTTGGGTTTTTTCGGCTACCGGGGCGAAGATTTTGGCCTCGACAGGCAACTGGCTTTTCGAGGTGTGCGGCGCAGCCAATGCCGCTTGGCTGGCCTCGGCGAAACGCGCGGTCAACTCGGCCAAATCACGCCCTTCGCCGAGGAATTTCCCGCTGCCGTCAAGGATTTCCAGGTTCATCTTCAGGTGATTTTCAAGCTGCTGGGTCGCTTCGACCCAGGCTTCGTCCGTCACTCGCGCGCCGGTCATGCGCAGCAATTCACGACCCAGCGCATGGGGCAACGAGCCCTCGCCGAAGGTGATGCGCTGCAGGGCCGCCTTGATGAAGTCGGGCACCGGCACAAAGTTTTTGCGAACCGCCTTGGGCAGGTTGCGCACCAACGCGATGCATTTGGTTTCCAGCAACCCCGGTACCAGCCATTCCAGACGCTCGCCAGGCAATACCGGCAGCAACGGCGCGGGCACCCGCAGGGTTACCCCGTCGCGCGGATGATTGGGCTCGAAGTGATAACTCAGGGCCAGGGTCAGATCGCCCAGGCGCAGGGTGTCCGGGTAATACGCGGCCGTGATTTCGCTGGCTTCGCGGGCCAGCACGTCTTCTTCGCGCATGATCAGCAGCTGCGGATTTTTCTGGCTTTCGACCTTGTACCAACTGTCGAAGGTCGCGGTTTGATGAATCTCCGCCGGGACCCGTGCTTCGTAGAAACTGAATAGCGTGTCTTCGTCGGCCAGGATGTCACGACGGCGGGCCTTGGCCTCCAGTTCGTCGAGTTGTTCCAGCAACTGAGTGTTGGCGGTCAGGCATTTAGCCCGCGAAAGAATCTCGCCACGCACCAGCCCTTCACGGATAAACAGTTCACGGGATACCTGAGGATCGATCGGCCCGTAATGCACCGGACGCCGACCGACCACGATCAGGCCGAACAACGTGATCTGCTCGAACGCAACGACCTGGCCGCGCTTTTTCTCCCAATGCGGCTCGAAATGGTTCTTCTTGATCAGGTGCCCGGCCAACGGCTCGATCCAGTCCGCATCGATCTTGGCCACCATGCGCGCGTAGAGCTTGGTGGTCTCCACCAGCTCGGCGGCCATCAGCCATTGCGGGCGTTTCTTGCCCAGCCCGGACGACGGATGAATCCAGAACCGCCGCTGGCGCGCGCCGAGGTAATCACCGTCTTCGGTCTTCTGCCCGATTTGGCTGAG
This sequence comes from Pseudomonas sp. 10C3, assembly GCF_036346185.1. Taxonomy (NCBI): domain Bacteria; kingdom Pseudomonadati; phylum Pseudomonadota; class Gammaproteobacteria; order Pseudomonadales; family Pseudomonadaceae; genus Pseudomonas; species Pseudomonas sp. 10C3. Next base: position 92,416 of record NZ_JASJVE010000001.1, read on the forward strand.
CAAGCCCGACAGCACGGCCTTGTGCAACTTGGTGTAATCGGCCGGTTCGTGGTTGACCGTTAACTGCAGGTCACGGCAGATCAGGCTCAATTGCCGATGGGAATCGCGCCACTCGCGCAGGCGCAGGTAGTTGAGGAAGTTTTTGCGGCACCAGTTGCGTAGCGGGCTGGCAGTCAGGGCCAGGCGTTGTTCTTCAAAACCGCGCCACAAATTGACCAACCCGGCAAAGTCGGAATCGATGTCCTTCCATTGCGCATGGGCCTGATCCGCCGCCTGCTGCCGCTCGGGCGGACGTTCTCGTACGTCCTGCACGGACATGGCGCTGGCAACGATCAAGACTTCCTGCAAGCTGCCTTGTTTGGCCGCCTCCAGCAACATGCGCCCCATGCGCGGGTCCACCGGCAAACGTGCCAACTGGCGACCCAGCGGTGTCAGTTGGTTCTCGCGGTTGACCGCCGACAGCTCTTGCAACAGGTTGAAACCGTCGCTGATGGCCTTGCCATCGGGTGGCTCGATAAAGGGGAAGTCGGTGATCTCGCCCAGACGCAGATGGAGCATCTGCAGAATCACGGCCGCCAGGTTGGTCCGCAGGATTTCCGGATCAGTGAACTCCGGTCTGCCGTTGAAGTCCTCCTCGCTGTACAAGCGCACGCACAGCCCCGGCTCGACCCGGCCGCAACGGCCTTTGCGCTGGTTGGCGCTGGCTTGCGAAACCGCTTCGATGGGCAGACGCTGAACCTTGGCGCGATAGCTGTAACGGCTGATCCGCGCAGTACCGCTGTCAATCACGTAGCGAATGCCTGGCACCGTCAACGAGGTTTCGGCAACGTTGGTCGCCAGCACCACACGCCGTCCAGGATGGGACTGGAAAATCCGCTGCTGTTCAGCCGGAGACAGGCGTGCGTACAACGGCAGGATTTCAGTGTGTTTGAGTTGGGCCTTGCGCAGCATCTCGGCGGCATCACGGATTTCCCGTTCGCCCGGCAAAAACACCAGCACATCGCCGGGGCTCTTGCGTTCGCTACGCTCGAACGCTTCCAGTTCATCAAGGGTCGCCAGAATCGCCTGATCGACCGTCAAGTCGTCCTCGACCGCATTGCCCTCTTCGTCCTGCTGGGACGTCAGAGGGCGGTACCAGGTTTCCACCGGAAACGTGCGACCCGAGACTTCGACAATCGGCGCGTCATTGAAATGCTCGGAGAAACGCTGCAGGTCGATGGTCGCCGAGGTGATGATGAGTTTCAGGTCAGGGCGACGCGGCAGCAGGGTTTTCAAGTAGCCGAGCAGGAAGTCGATGTTCAGGCTGCGTTCGTGAGCTTCGTCGACGATGATCGTGTCGTAGCGTTCCAGGTAGCGGTCGTGCTGGGTTTCAGCCAGCAGAATACCGTCGGTCATCAGCTTGATCAGGGTGTTGCTGTCACTTTGATCTTCGAAACGCACTTGATAGCCAACCAGCGCGCCCAGCGGCGTCCCCAGTTCTTCGGCGACCCGGCTTGCCACGCTGCGCGCAGCGATCCGGCGCGGCTGGGTATGACCGATCAGGCCGTGCTGCCCACGACCGATTTCCAGGCAGATCTTCGGCAACTGCGTGGTTTTGCCTGACCCGGTTTCGCCCGCAATGATCAGCACCTGATGCTTGAGCAACGCCGCTTTGATCTCGTCGCGCTTGGCGGCAATCGGCAGGCTGTCGTCGTAGCGAATCACCGGCAGGCTGTCGCGCCGGGCCGTGACCTGGGCAAAAGACGCCTGCACGCGCGCCGTCCACTGCGCCAGCTTGGCCTCGTTGGGCTTCTTTTGAAGCTCATGCAACTGACGACGAAAGCGATGACGATCAGAAATCATCGCGTGGTCGAGGTTTCTCAGCAATTGGTCGATGGAGGGCGATTCGTCAGTCATCAGGTGCGCAGAGTCTTTTGATGGGTGCAAAGGCGGGGATTGTCGCACAACACAATCCCTGTAGGCGCTGCCAGAGGCTGCGATTGGCCGCGAAGCGGTCATACGGACCTTATCGCGGGCAAGCGCGCGCCTACAAAAACAATCAAGCCCCGCATCGGCGGGGCTTGGGGTGTAGCGCTGCCTGGCTTATTTTTTCAGCCCGAGTTTTTTCAGTTCTTCGTCACGCAATTCCCGGCGCAGGATCTTGCCGACGTTGGTAGTCGGCAGCGCGTCGCGAAACTCGACCGACTTCGGCACTTTATAGCCCGTGACATTGGCACGCATGTGTTCCATGACCTGATCTTTGGTCAGGGTCACACCCGGCTTGACGACGATGAACAGCTTGATCGCCTCACCAGATTTTTCGTCAGGGATGCCGATGGCGGCGCACTGCAGGACGCCGGGCAACATCACCAGCACGTCTTCAAGTTCGTTGGGGTAGACGTTGAAACCGGAGATCAGAATCATGTCTTTCTTGCGATCGACAATGCGCAAGTAACCGTCTGGCTGGATGATCGCGATGTCGCCGGTTTTCAACCAGCCCTCGGCGTCGAGCATTTCATCGGTGGCTTCCTGATTGTGCCAGTAGCCCTTCATGACTTGCGGGCCTTTGACACACAACTCACCGACCCCGCCCAACGGCAACTCATTGCCTTCGTCGTCGATCACCCGGCACAACGTGGATGGCACCGGAATACCGATGGTGCCCACCTGTATCTTCTGGATCGGATTGACCGTGGCCACCGGGCTGGTTTCGGTCATGCCGTAACCTTCGCAGATTGCGCAGCCGGTCACTGCTTCCCAGCGCTCGGCGGCGGCCAATTGCAGGGCCATGCCGCCGGACAGGGTGACTTTCAAGGCAGAGAAGTCGAGTTTGCGGAACGCTTCGTTATTGCACAGCGCCACGAACAAGGTGTTGAGGCCGACAAAACCACTGAACTTCCACTTCGACAGCTCCTTGACCATCGCCGGCAGGTCGCGCGGGTTGCTGATCAGGATGTTGTGGTTGCCGATCAGCATCATCGACATGCAGTGAAAGGTGAAGGCATAGATGTGATACAGCGGCAGCGGCGTGATCAGAATCTCGCACCCTTCATGCAGGTTGGAGCCCATCAGCGCCTTGCATTGCAGCATGTTGGCGATCAGGTTGCGGTGGGTCAGCATGGCACCCTTGGCCACACCTGTGGTACCGCCGGTGTACTGCAACACGGCGACGTCGCTGCTGACAGGCGAAGCGTCCTTCACCGGCTGACCACGGCCCTTGCTCAGCACATCGTTGAGTTTGATCGCCTTGGGCAAGTGGTACGCCGGGACCATTTTCTTCACGTACTTGATCACGCTGTTGATCAGCAGACGCTTGAGCGGTGACAGCATATCCGCCACTTCGGTAACGATGACGTACTGAACCTGGGTCTTGGGCACCACTTTTTCGGCCAGGTGCGCCATGTTCGCCAGGCACACCAGCGCCTTCGCGCCAGAGTCGTTGAACTGATGTTCCATCTCCCGCGCGGTGTACAGCGGGTTGGTGTTGACCACGATCAAGCCGGCGCGGATAGCTCCAAACACAGCGATCGGGTACTGCAGCAAATTGGGCAACTGCACGGCGATACGGTCGCCCGGTTGCAGGTTGGTGTGCTGCTGCAGATAAGCAGCAAACGCACCCGATAATTCATACAGCTCACCGTAAGTGAGGGTCTTGCCCAGGTTGCTGAAAGCCGGTTTATTGGCGAAACGCTCACAAGACTGCTTCAATACCGCCTGAATATTTGGATACTCGTCAGGATTGATATCGGCAGCAATGCCAGACGGATATTTATCCTTCCAGAAATTTTCGATCATGGAAGCCGACTCCTCAGCGACAGCGAATTCTACACACCGCTTGAATGCGATTATTTTTTTGTGTTTTGTTGCGGGCTTTTTTGCTTGCCAATGGGGCAAAAAGCGGGCCGAGAGTAGCAGCTTTGCCATGGGTCGACTAGAGCCAATAGCGGCCCATATAGTCACAATTGTGACTTTTTAATATGCTCAGGTCACATTTAGAGCAAAGATACTATTCAGCGAGAACCGGAGTGTCAGGGACACCGCGATGGCGGTATTTCAGGTATTCCGCGTCAAACCGCTCGCCAATAAATTCGCGCCCACAGATTTGTGAATAACCTGTGGGCGCGAGTTTATTCGCGATGTCGATGTGTCTGGCACACCGCTTTACGGGACTAATGTCTCAGGCAATATCACGCAACTCACGGCGCAGGATTTTGCCCACAGGGGTCATCGGCAATGAGTCGCGCAGCACGATGTGTTTGGGCACTTTGTAGGCGGTGAAGTTTTCTTTGCAGTAGGCCTTGAGTTCTTCAACACTCACGCCCGACTCCCGCGCCACCACGAACAGCTTCACCGCTTCGCCCGAGCGATCGTCCGGCACGCCGATCACCGCACAACTGGCGACCTGGGGGTGTGCCATGACGACATCTTCGATTTCATTGGGGTACACGTTGAAGCCGGAGACGATGATCATGTCTTTCTTGCGGTCGACGATGCGTACAAAGCCGTCCGGATCAATGACCGCGATGTCGCCGGTCTTCAACCAGCCGTCAGCATCCAGCACCTCGTCGGTGGCCTCAGGTCGCTGCCAATACCCCTTCATCACCTGCGGGCCCTGGATGCACAGTTCGCCACGCTCTCCAATCGCCAGCTCGACCCCGTTGTCATCGATAACTTTCAACGCCGTACCGGGGACAGGAATCCCCACCGTGCCCAGCCGCGCCTGATCGCCGTATGGGTTGGTACAGGCCACCGGGGAGGTTTCGGTCAAGCCGTAACCTTCAACAATTCGGCAACCGGTAAGTTGCTGCCAGCGTTCGGCCGTGGCCTTGACCAGCGCGGTGCCTCCGGAGTTGGTGAGTTTGAGGTTAGAGAAGTCCAGGCTTTTGAAATCAGGGTGCTCCATCAAGGCCACGAACAATGTGTTCAGCCCCAACAACGCCGAGAAGCGCCATTTTTTCAGCTCCTTGATGAAGCCGCCGATGTCCCGTGGGTTGGTGATCAGTACGTTATGGTTGCCGCTGACCATCATGCACATGCAGTTCGCGGTGAAGGCATAGATGTGATAAAGCGGCAACGGCGCGATCATCACTTCGCTGCCCTGTTTGAAAAGTTGGCTGCCGTCCGGGCCATGCTGCGACATGCAGGCATAAACCTGCTGCATGTTCGCCACCAGATTGCCATGGGTGAGCATCGCGCCTTTGGGCAAACCGGTGGTGCCACCGGTGTATTGCAGCACCGCAATATCGTCACTGCTGACCTTGACCCCTTGCAAATGATGGCCGCGCCCCAGCTTCAATACGCTCTTGAACGGGACGGCCTGCGGCAGGCTGAACGCAGGGACCATCTTTTTTACTTTGTCGACCAGGGTATTGACCAACCAGCCTTTGGCCGCAGGCTGCATATCGCCCATTTTTACTTCGATCAGGTACTGGATATCGGTGTCAGGCAGAACGTCCTGCACCAGCTTGCCGAAAATATTCAGGTAGACCAGTGCACGGGCACCTGAGTCCTTGAACTGATGGCGCATTTCGCGAGCGGTGTACAGTGGGTTGGTGTTGACCACGATCAGGCCGGCACGCAACGCGCCAAACACCGCAATCGGGTATTGCAGCAGGTTGGGCATTTGCACCGCGATGCGATCACCCGGCTGCAGGTCAGTCTGTGTTTGCACGTAGGCGGTGAACGCCGCCGAGTAACGTTCCAGCTCGGCGTAAGTGAGGGTTACCCCCATATTGCTGAAAGCCGGGCGATCAGCGAACGTCTTGCAGCAGCGCTCGAACACCTCGTTCACTGACCTGTAAGCGCCGAGGTCCACCTCAGAGAGCACGCCTGCGGGCCGTTTGTCGTTCCAGAATTCAGGTTGCATTGTTTTTTTGTCCTTTTACCTGAGTGTGTCTGGCCCGCTGCATTAAAAGCGGGGCTTGCCGGACGTTAGCAGCTAACACCCACAAGGCAAATAGCGCGCAGTGCGTCATCAACAACGTGAATCTTACTGCTGGTCGGTCTGCAATTTGTCGATGCGCTATACACTGCAAACAGTCGGTCACGCAGGGCATAAGGAATCGCCATGAGTCATGATGCTTTCTGGCTTGATACCCACGATCACAGTCGCCTCTACGTCAGTCATTGGCAGCCATCTGTCACGCCCAGGGCAGTGGTGATGCTGTCGCATGGAATGGCCGAGCACAGCGCTCGCTATGAGCGGTTCGGCACAGCCTTGACTGCCGCGGGTTTCGAGCTCTACGTCCCTGATCAGCGGGGGCATGGTAAAACCGCCGCCCACGGCGTGCTTGGGCACTACGCCGATAAAAACGGCTGGAACAAAGTGGTGGGTGATCTGGCCTGTCTGAGGCAGTACATCGCCCAGACGCATCCCGACCTGCCGGTATTCCTGATGGGCCACAGCATGGGCAGCTATATTGCCCTGGCGTATCTGTTGCTACACAGCGCCGGCCTGCAAGGCGCGATTCTCAGCGGGTCGAACTTTCAGCCGGTTTCGCTTTATCGCAGCGCCCGCCTGATCGCCTGGTTGGAGTGCTGGCGCCAAGGGCCAACCGGGCGCAGTGCGTTGATCGAATGGCTATCATTCGGTTCGTTCAATAAAGCGTTCAAACCCATGCGTACGGCGTTCGACTGGCTCAGCCGCGATCCGCAAGAAGTCGACCGCTACGTCAACGATCCGTTATGCGGCTTCCGCTGTACCAACCAATTCTGGCTCGACATGCTCGCCGGGTTGCAGCACATCAGCAAACCGGCGAACCTTGAACAGATTGATCCAGGCATACCCCTGCTGGTGGTCGGCGGCGAATGTGATCCCGTCAGCAATGGCACGCGTCTCAAAGACCTTGCCGACGCCTTGATTTCGGCGGGCAATCAAGCGGTAGAGCTGAAAATTTACCCACAGGCGCGGCACGAACTGCTCAATGAAACCAACCGCGATGAAGTCACTCGTGATTTACTCACATGGCTGGAGCACGCTCTGGCCAATCCACGACCTCCGCGCACCGAATGAATGAATCGGTTTTTTCAAGACATCGATACGTAAATCGTCAACCAACACGCCACAGGATTATTCAATGACTCAAGTCACCAATACGCCTTACGAAGCTCTCGAAGTCGGCCAGACTGCCAGCTACAGCAAAACTGTCGAAGAGCGTGATATCCAGTTGTTCGCTGCGATGTCGGGCGATCACAACCCGGTGCACCTTGATCCTGAATTCGCAGCCCAAAGCATGTTCAAGGAGCGTATCGCTCACGGCATGTTCAGCGGCGCACTGATCAGCGCGGCAGTCGCATGTGAGTTGCCTGGACCGGGCACTATTTATATCGGTCAGCAAATGAGTTTTCAGAAGCCAGTGAAAATTGGCGACACCCTGACCGTGCGCCTGGAAATTCTGGAAAAGCTGCCAAAATTCCGCGTGCGCATCGCTACCCGTGTATTCAACCAGCGGGATGAACTGGTGGTTGATGGCGAAGCAGAGATCCTCGCCCCTCGCAAGCAACAGACGGTCACCCTGCCGACCTTGCCGCCTATCAGCATCGGCTGAGGTCACCGCGCCCGCACTTTGGTGCGGGCACGACTAAAGTCGAAACGAAAAAAAGGCGACCGAAGTCGCCCAAAGTGCCTTGCGTGCTCATGTACCGAAACGACTCTCAGCCTTACTTGCGCTTATGCGAGTCCTTCCAGATAAAAACTCCCAGGCCTGCGAAAAACAACACCATCAAGCCCACGGTGACAACACCGGCGACAACCACATTATCGAGAAACATAACCGCCTCCCCTGACCTGCCTTGTTCGATAGGGCTAGGTTAGCCAAGGTGACGGTGGGGGAAATTGACCCAGATCAAGCGCCACCGCGACAGCCCACGGCAGGTCGCTAATAACTGATCTGTGTCAAAAAACAGGAGGGAGGGAAGCCAGCAATCAGGGTTTTTTCGGTTTGCCCTTGGGCTTTTTCTTGCCTTTGCCCATCGGCAGCGCCTGCTCGAAAGCCTTGCGCACTTCGTTGAGGCGCTTGTCATTGAGGTCGTGCGTGCGTTTGGCGCGTTCAGCGCCCAAGTCTATCAATTTGTCGTCTTCGCTCATGGTCTGCACGTCTTGACTACGGGGATGCTGCCAATAATGCGGGGTGACGGCGGCCATGACCAGTGGTGATCTGCCTTCTTACACGACAAAACCATTCAGCGTGACTAGGCATGCAGAGAACCTGTGAAAGACGTCCGAACAACTCAAACCTCTACATCCACCCATAAGCCCTGCCTTGGCTCATCATCCATCAACGCCACCACTGGCACAGTGTTGTCGGCGTTCAATGAATCGCCCGGAACGGCCAGCGGTTCTTCCTGTGCATCCTGATGACCTTTGCCGCGTTGCCGTTCGCGCTGACGCCGCTGCTCTTCACGCAACATGATCGCGGTCTGTTCGGGATCGCGTTTGCGCAGGTCGATAGTGCTTTCGTTAGAACTCGGCTGTACCGGCACCACAGGCGGGATTTCCGGCCTTTGCTTGACGGGGTCGAGTTGCGAGGTGACTGGCACTGCACTCAGCGGAATCATTGGTGGCAGCATGTGTGGTTGTTCTCCTTATTAGCAAGCTGTCGGCTGCCGGTTCGTCGACTTGAGCCGCTTGACGCAAGACTTTCGACTATGTTCCGGCCCACAAGTGCCTTGCACGACCCTGTGCGAGGGCCCGTATCCAATGAATACGGGCTGTTTTGACGGGGCGCTTTGGTTTGGGCGCCCTGATCCGTTAATATAGTCGGCTTTTCACGGCGGGAGTCAGGCAGCATGGCGCAGCAGTATCAACCGGGGCAACGCTGGATTAGTGACAGCGAAGCCGAGCTGGGTTTAGGCACCGTTCTGGCGCAAGACGGCCGCTTGTTGACCGTGCTCTACCCGGCCACTGGCGATACCCGCCAGTACGCACTGCGCAATGCACCGCTTACACGCGTGCGCTTTTCGCCAGGTGACGTGATCACGCACTTCGAAAGCTGGAAGATGACCGTACGCGAAGTCGACGACGTCGACGGCTTACTGGTCTACCACGGCCTCAACGCCCAGAATGAACCTGTCACCCTGCCGGAAACCCAGCTGTCGAACTTCATTCAGTTCCGCTTGGCCTCTGACCGCTTGTTCGCCGGACAGATCGATCCGCTGGCCTGGTTCTCGCTGCGTTACCACACACTCGAGCACACCAGCCGCCAGTTGCAGTCCTCACTGTGGGGCCTGGGCGGCGTTCGTGCGCAGCCCATTGCTCACCAATTGCACATCGCCCGCGAAGTCGCTGACCGTATCGCGCCACGGGTTCTGCTGGCAGACGAAGTAGGCCTGGGTAAAACCATCGAAGCCGGTCTGGTGATCCATCGCCAATTGCTGTCTGGCCGCGCCAATCGAGTGCTGATCCTGGTTCCGGAAAACCTCCAGCACCAATGGCTGGTGGAGATGCGTCGCCGTTTCAACCTGCAAGTGGCGTTGTTCGACGCCGAGCGCTTTATCGAAAGCGATGCCAGCAACCCCTTTGAAGACACGCAACTGGCGCTGGTCGCGCTGGAGTGGCTGGTCGACGACGAAAAGGCCCAGGACGCGCTGTTTGCCGCTGGCTGGGATTTACTGGTGGTCGACGAAGCTCACCACTTGGTCTGGCATGAAGAACAAGCCAGCCCTGAATACTCACTGGTCGAGCAGTTGGCGCAAGTCATACCCGGCGTTCTGTTGCTGACCGCCACCCCGGAACAACTGGGTCAAGACAGCCACTTCGCTCGTCTGCGCCTGCTCGATCCGAATCGTTTCCATGACCTGCACGCGTTTCGTGCAGAAAGCGAAAACTATCGCCCTGTGGCCGAAGCCGTGCAGGAGTTGCTCGATCAGGGCCGCCTGTCACCTAAAGCACACGAAACCATCCACGGATTTCTGGGTGTCGAAGGCGAAGCCCTGCTGGGCGCGGTGGCTGACGGCGATACCGAAGCCAGTGCACGCCTGATCCGCGAATTGCTTGACCGCCATGGCACCGGCCGCGTGCTGTTCCGCAACACCCGGGCTGCCGTGCAAGGCTTTCCGGAGCGAAAACTGCACCCGTATCCACTGCCCTGCCCTGCCGAATACCTGGAATTGCCGGTGGGCGAACATGCCGACCTGTACCCGGAAGTCAGCTTCCAGTCGCAGCCAGACGTCACTGAAGAAGAACGCTGGTGGCGCTTTGACCCGCGGGTCGACTGGTTGATCGACACCCTGAAAATGCTCAAGCGCGTCAAAGTGCTGGTGATCTGCGCTCACGCCGAAACCGCGATGGACCTCGAAGACGCGCTGCGCGTGCGTTCAGGTATCCCCGCCACCGTGTTCCACGAAGGGATGAACATCCTCGAACGTGATCGCGCCGCAGCGTATTTCGCCGATGAAGAGTTTGGCGCGCAAGTGCTGATCTGTTCGGAAATCGGTAGCGAAGGCCGCAACTTCCAGTTCGCCCACCACCTGGTACTGTTCGATCTGCCGGCGCACCCAGACTTGCTGGAACAACGGATCGGTCGTCTCGACCGGATCGGCCAGAAGCACATCATCGAGCTGCATGTACCGTATCTGGAAACCAGCCCGCAAGAGCGTCTGTTCCAGTGGTATCACGAAGCGCTGAACGCCTTCCTTAATACCTGCCCGACCGGTAACGCTCTGCAACACCAATTCGGCCCGCGCCTGCTCCCGCTTCTGGAAAGTGGCGATGACGATGAGTGGCAAGCCCTGGTCGACGCGGCACGCGAGGAACGCATCCGCCTGGAAGGTGAACTGCACAGCGGTCGCGACCGATTGCTGGAGCTCAACTCTGGCGGTGCTGGCGAAGGTCAGGCGCTGGTTGAGGCGATTCTCGAACAGGACGATCAGTTCACCCTGCCGATCTACATGGAAACCCTGTTCGACGCCTTTGGTATCGACAGTGAGGACCATTCGGAAAACGCGCTGATCCTCAAGCCAAGCGAAAAAATGCTCGACGCCAGCTTTCCGCTGGGCGATGACGAAGGCGTGACCATCACCTACGACCGCAATCAGGCGCTCGCGCGTGAAGACATGCAGTTCATCACGTGGGAACACCCGATGGTCCAGGGCGGCATGGACTTGGTATTGGCCGGTTCCATGGGCAACACCGCCGTAGCGCTGATCAAGAACAAGGCGCTGAAACCCGGCACCGTGTTGCTGGAACTGCTCTACGTCAGTGAGGTGGTTGCACCTCGCTCGTTGCAGCTGGGTCGCTACCTGCCTCCAGCGGCATTGCGCTGCTTGCTCGATACCAATGGCAACGATCTGTCGGGCCGTGTTTCGTTCGTGACCTTGAACGAGCAGCTGGAAAGCGTACCGCGTGCCAGCGCCAACAAATTCATCCAGGCGCAGCGCGATGTGCTCAACCCGCAGATCAATGCGGGCGAAGCCAAGATCGCGCCGAAACACGCCGAGCGCGTGGCTGAGGCGCAACGTCGACTGGCCGCCGAGACCGACGAAGAACTGGCACGCCTGACCGCTCTGCAAGCGGTCAATCCGACCGTGCGCGACAGCGAACTGGTCGCGCTGCGTAAACAACGCGAACAGGGCCTGGCCATGCTTGAAAAAGCAGCGCTACGTCTGGAAGCGATTCGGGTGTTGGTAGCCGGTTGATCTGCTGACTGCTTGAACGACAAAGCCCGCTGATGCGGGCTTTGTCGTTCAAGCACATGACTGGCGATTGAGCTGGCACCGCCTTCGCGAATAGACCGAAGGGGTGTTTCAGGCCGTCACCGCAGGCATATCCGGCTCATCCGCCACCATTCCCACTTTCATCCGCTCGGCATCTCGAGCGAAGCAGCGCGACGCCTGGAGCAGGAACAACAGCGTCAGGAACAGCGCCACCGGAATCAGATACATCGCGTCGTGCAAGCCATCGGCCTTGAACACTTCGCTCATCTCCCCGGCACCCGCCGACAACATCGCCGAATGGGCGAAATAGTCGGACAGCAGTCCGACTACCACCGGCCCAAGCCCTCCTCCCAACAGATACAACCCGGCGAAGAACAACGCCATGGCGGTGGCCCGCAGGCGCGGCTCGACCACATCCTGGATCGCCGTGTAGACGCATGTGTAAAAGTTGTAGGAAAACAGCCAGCCCACGCTGAACACGCCGACGAACAGGCCTATTTCAATGCGTCCAGAATGCAGCGCGTACCCCGTAGCGATGGCCGCAACCAGCATGCTGACGGCGGCAAACAGCAGGCGTCCATTGGCGACACGCTGATGGATCTTGTCGGCGACCCAGCCGCCAAGGGTCAGGCCGAACAACCCCGTCACACCCACGATCAGCCCGGTCGCCATGGCGGCATCCTGCAACGGCAACAAAAAATAGCGCTGCAGCATGGGCACCATGAACGAGTTGCAGGCGTAGGTGGCGAAGTTGAACGTCAGGCCCGCCAATACCAGCCAGCCAAAGGTAGGAATCGATAACACTCGACGAATCGGCTTGTCGATTTTCTCTTCGGAGATCCGCATGCTTTCGGCGGCACCGCGCTTGGGCTCGCGGATAAAAAACATGAAGATTGCCAGGAGCAAACCGGGTACTGCCGCAATGAAGAACGGCGCGCGCCAACTGCCGAATGCCTGGACCAACGCACCGGTAGTGAAGAACGCCAATACCAGCCCCAGCGGTAGACCAAGCATGAAAACACCCATGGCCCTCCCGCGACGGTGGGCCGGGAACAGGTCCCCGATCAGCGAGTTGGCCGCCGGTGCGTAGCTGGCTTCACCGATACCAATGCCCATGCGCACCAGCAGGAACGCCCAAAAACTCCCAACCAGGCCATTGGCCGCTGTCAGCCCGCTCCACACCGCCAGGCCCCAGCCCATTAATTTGCGCCGCGAACCGGTGTCGGCTATCCGACCTAACGGCAGCCCGGCAATGGCATAAACCACGGTGAATGCGGTACCGATGATGCCGATCTGAAAATCGCTCAGATGCCATTCCATGCGGATTGGCTCGATGATGATCGCCGGAAGGGTGCGGTCGAAGAAATTGAACAGATTTGCCAGGAACAGCAGGAACAGAATGCGCCAGGCATTCTCCGCTTGGGTCAAGTTCTGCATGTGGGGTCCGTCTCTTTTATTGTTATTCAATTGGCTTTCAACACACCCAACCGACAACGAGCTTACGAACTTCAAGCCTGCTGCAGCCGAGCCTGGAAGTTCCAATCTAGAACCCGCAAACACAACTGTCTGTAAACATTCGTCACGCTGATAGGGGGTAATGGGCAGGGCACGCAGAACACCCCCAACCCCAACCCGACAGCCTGGTGACCGGGTGCGAATACTACCGAAAACCTGTTGACCAAGACCCTTGACGGCCTCGTCAGCGCATCGATTGCGCACTCTGCCGACTGACCGTACACCGTCACCACGAGCATTCAGCTGACTACTGGGTGCTTGAGACTACGCAATACCCTAGGCCCACTAGGGGTAACCCCTATCGATCAAGCTCAAGACGCACTGTAAAGTCGTAATTTCTTTCTCTGTGATGGCCCGATAACACTAGTCGAGCAGCCATCCTTTCCAGGCATATGGCGCACGATGACAAAAAAAAACGATCCGGCCAGCGCGGCATTAGAGTTCCCGTCTATTGCTCCTCTCGCCCCGCGCGGCGTTTACAGTCCGCAGCCAATGCCAGCGCACCAGTACCTGTATTTCACCGAGACCGACACTGATCGTATCCTCGATAATCTGGACGGTCTGCGTGACATCGTGTTCCCACCTTCGATTCACATCGATGACCAAAACGAATTGCGCCGCGACCAACAGTTCCCGTCGGTGTGCCTGATCGGCCTGGGTCGTTGCGGGTCGAACATTGCGCTGGATGTCGCCGAGTTGGTGTACAACGCACGGAAGTTCTACCTTAACCAGTTCAGCAATGAAGACCGTCTGGCAGACGAGAAAGGTTACAGCCCGGCCCGCTGGATTCGTAACAACCTGCGCCTGGTACAAAACAAGTCGGCCAAACCGGTATTCCTGGTGGAGCCGCTGGTGATGCTGGGTGACCTGGACAAGGACATCGCCGGGCGCATCCGCTTCTCCCGCAAGGGCGAAAAAGGCGGCTTCATCAATGACTACAGCAAAATGAAAATAATGGACCTGTCCGAGGTCCATGCGGGCGGCGCTGGTAACGCGCCGATTCTCGGTCAGTACCTGGCCAAGATCATCCTGAACAAAGACACGCAAAACTTCTCCAGTACCGACTGGAAACTGATTCACTCGTACCTGATTGATTCCTGCGGGATCAAGGCCAACCAGTCGCGCCTGTATTTCTATATCTTCAGCGCCGGCGGTGGCACCGGTTCAGGCATGGCTTCAGAGTTCGGCCTGGCACAGCAGTACTCGTACATGAACAAGACGTTTGACACCAAACCGATGGGTGAAAACGACGGCAAGCGTGGCCGCTCCTTCGTCTTTGAACCTATTTTCACCAGCGGCATCTGCATCCTGCCGAACATTTCCGACCACCGCAGTGAAATGTCCGAAGCCCTGCACATCAACGCCGGACGACTGCTGTGCAAGTATCTCGCGGAAGAATGGGACTTCTCCTACAACTTCGAGAACGAAGACAGCAGCGAAGCCAGCGTCATGGGCCGTATTCGTCCATGGAACGCGATGATGCTGATCTCCAACGACATCATGCGTTACGCCGAAGAAAGCGATGACGGCAATATCGAGAACATCGACGTCAACGCCATGGAGCGGCACGCTAACCAATACATCTCTCAGCAGATTTTCAACATTCTGACGGCGCAGGCGGTCACCACTGACTACGACCAGAACTACTTCCGTCGGGCCGGGATCGACATCGGCGAAACCATTCGCCTGGATGCCAACGACTTGTTCATGAGTCTGGCCGGGCCCGTAGCGATTGCCTACGCAGAATCCGTCGTACCGGAAACACCGGCACCGAGTTCGGACAAGTTGAAACTGTTCGAAAAAGAACCGGCACGGCTGAACATCGACGACCTGTTCTTCCGCTCCATCGACCTGCCGCACTTCAACAAAGTAACCCAGGCCATCGAAGGCATCAGCCTGCTACCGATCGAGTCCAAGCGTTATCGCGCGGCGCTGGAGCAGTACAAGGCCTCCGGCTATGACGCGGCGGCCCTGCACGACCTGCACTTCTTCAAGAATTGCTCGTCAGTGGTCTCAATCGTTTCGTTACCCAAGGACTACAAACTGTCCTACATGGACCTGAACAGGCTCAAGACTCACCTCAACAGCCTGTTTCCCAATACCACGCTCAAGCGCTATGCGTTGGTGATCGGCGCTTCGGCCAACCTGTCGCTGACCACCCTGATCGCGAAAAGCCCCTGCCTGTCCGATGACTTCCTGACGCTGATCGTGGCGTTCATCAAGCGCTGCTTCGCCCGGACCGAATACCGTTTCGACGACACACTGGACAACGCCATTATCGAGTTCATCGTCAACGACGAGTTCAACGAAAGGAGCATCGACGCGTTACTCAACGAATACGAAAACCCGGCGAAGATCCTCGATACCAACTGGTACGCGATCAAACCGATGTACGAGAAGAAGTACCGCGAGCTGATCGACGACAAATCCAAGTTCGTCTCGATCAACGACATCCGCCTCTCCCGCGATAGCGTAAAGAAAGCAGTCAAATACCTGCGCGAAATTTACCGTCACCGCATCGGCAAAACACGGGTCATTTCGCTTAACCGTCACACGGGCAAAACCGAGCATTGAGCCTAATCCGCTGACAAGCCTGCTCTCCCAATGGAATGCACACTTCTGTGCAGGCTTTATGGGGGCAGGCTTGCCGGCAAATGGCTTGACCCGGTATGCCTGCCAAATCCTTAAATCAGATGGGATTTTTCGCTACGGCACTTCGCCATCCTTTATCGCTCGGTTACCGAGCTACCCACTCGCCAGCCATTGCGCACCAATAAAGAGCGTCAGATCAGACCTGCGCCCTGTCCTGGATCAATACCCAAGGCGCCACGACAACCGCCCAAAGAGGTGGATCGCGCTCAAGAAGATCCAGCGCCCGTGATTCAGCCACCTTGCTGACCTCCCCCGCAGCAAGCCAGGCAGCCACTTTATCGGCCTGATTTTCGGCCACTGCGTGCGCCACTTCGATCAAATCCAAGGGAGCTTCGACCCACAACAGGGCACCCCTCGCAAAGAATGGTTGCAATTCACTCCAAGTGATTGCGGCGGTTTCGCCAAGCAGTTTGGCATAGAGGGTGCTAGCTTCTTTCGTCATGGGTTTCACCAAAGAGAAAATCGGCGCAATCATAACGCCGCAATTTCGACAGACAAACCCAGATTTAAGTGGTTGATTGCACGACAGGTTCAGAAACGATCGGGGGTGCGGACGGACATGTGCAGCTCGCATGCTCAAGAAGCCGGTTAGATTCTGTATCTTTCTTTCAATTAAGCGACATCATACGGTTTTCCCCCCAGTAGCCAGCTTTTCAAGCGACAAACCGGCGCTCTACACTGTACCGGTACAGTTGCCAGGGGGATGACCGGGCGTTTCTAATCCGGTCCTGCAGCTTTGGCCGCCAGGATTATAAAAATTAAAACACAAGAGTGGAGCATCATGACTAAGGGTACTAAGCAGATTTCCAAGCTGTTTGCCGCATTGGTTCTGGCAGGGGTTGCCAGCCATTCGTTCGCTGCAGATACCATCAAGATCGGTATCGCCGGCCCTAAAACAGGTGCTGTTGCCCAATACGGCGATATGCAGTTCAGTGGCGCAAAAATGGCCATCGAGCAAATCAACGCCAAAGGCGGCGTTGATGGCAAGAAACTCGAAGCTATCGAATACGACGATGCCTGTGATCCGAAGCAAGCGGTCGCGGTCGCCAACAAAGTCGTCAACGATGGCGTGAAATTCGTTGTGGGCCACCTGTGCTCCAGCTCGACTCAACCGGCTTCGGACATCTACGAAGACGAAGGCATCATCATGGTGACCCCGGCCGCTACCAGCCCGGAAATCACCGCACGTGGCTATAAAATGGTCTTCCGCACCATTGGTCTGGACAGCGCCCAAGGCCCGGCGGCCGGTAACTACATCGCTGATGTCGTCAAACCGAAAGTCGTTGCTGTCATCCATGACAAGCAACAATACGGTGAAGGTATCGCGACCGCAGTGAAGAAAACCCTCGAAAGCAAAGGCGTGAAAGTCGCCCTGTTCGAAGGCATCAACGCTGGCGACAAAGACTTCTCGTCGATGATCGCGAAGATGAAGCAAGCCAATGTCGACTTCGTTTACTACGGCGGCTACCACCCTGAATTGGGTCTGATCCTGCGTCAGGCGAAAGAGAAAGGCCTGAAAGCCGGCTTCATGGGTCCAGAAGGCGTGGGTAACGCGTCGATCTCCCAGATCGCTCAGGATGCTTCCGAAGGCCTGCTGGTGACCCTGCCTAAATCTTTTGACCAGGACCCTTCCAACAAGGCACTGGTAGAAGCATTTGCGGCGAAGAAAGAAGACCCAAGCGGCCCGTTCGTATTCCCGGCTTACGCAGCGGTTGAAGTGATCGCAGACGGCATCAAGAACGCCAAGAGCGAAGACACCGCCAAAGTGGCTGCGGCGATCCGTGCAGGCACCTTCAAGACCCCGACTGGCGACCTGAGCTTTGATAGCAAGGGCGACCTGAAAGACTTCAAATTCGTGGTCTACACCTGGCACAAAGACGGCACAAAAACAGAAGCTCCGCTGAAATAACCGGCACGCTTGTGACTCACCCAAAGCCCACTGCATCCACAGTGGGCTTTGTTTTACAAGGTAACGGGAAGAGCGCTGCGCTATAGCACCTCTTCCTCCCTGAAAATCTTGAAACCGTCACCAGTGATTCACTGGGCTCACGTGAAACGTGGACAAATACCACGACGCGCGAGCGGGAAACGACTTCACCAGTGGAACACTCAGTAGGTTTTTAGGAGCGCTGTAATGCCTGAGATAGATGTCTATCACTTTTTCCAACAGCTGATTAATGGCCTGACCATTGGCAGCACCTATGCCTTGATCGCCATCGGCTACACCATGGTTTACGGGATCATTGGCATGATCAACTTCGCCCACGGCGAGGTGTACATGATCGGTTCGTACGTGGCGTTCATCGCCATCGCCGGCCTGACCATGCTCGGTCTGGACAGCTTGCCGCTGCTGATCACCGCCGCATTCGTCGCAAGCATCGTCGTCACCAGTGCTTACGGCTACGCCATCGAGCGTGTTGCCTACCGCCCGTTGCGCGGCAGCAACCGATTGATCCCGCTGATCTCAGCCATCGGGATGTCGATCTTTCTGCAAAACACGGTTTTGCTCTCTCAAGACTCGAAAGACAAATCGATCCCCAACTTGATCCCTGGCAACTTCGTGTTCGGCACCACCAGTACCCATGAGGTGGTGATTTCGTACATGCAGATTCTGATTTTCATCGTCACCCTGGTCGCCATGCTCGCACTGACCTGGTTCATCTCACGCTCTCGTCTGGGCCGCGCCTGCCGCGCATGCGCTGAAGACATCAAGATGGCCAACCTGCTCGGTATCAACACCAACAACATCATCGCCCTGACCTTCGTCATCGGTGCCGCGCTGGCTGCGGTCGCTGCGGTATTGCTCAGCATGCAATACGGCGTGATCAACCCCAACGCCGGTTTCCTCGTCGGGATCAAGGCATTTACCGCCGCAGTACTGGGCGGCATCGGCAGTATTCCCGGCGCGATGCTGGGTGGATTGGTATTGGGCGTAGCTGAAGCCTTTGGTGCCGATATTTTCGGCGACCAATACAAGGATGTGGTGGCCTTCGCTCTTCTCGTCTTGGTGCTGTTGGTCCGGCCGACCGGCCTGCTTGGCCGTCCGGAGGTTGAAAAAGTATGACCAGGAATCTTAAATCGGCGTTTTTCAGCGCCTTGCTGGTGCTGGCAGTCGCCTACCCGATCCTCGGCCTCAAGCTGGAAATCGTCGGCGTCAATCTGGCTGTCATTGGCACCAGCACCACAACCTTGTTCGCCATTTTCGCCTGCGCTGTTGCGATGTTCCTGCGGGTATTGTTCCACGAACCTATCGCCGCGGCCTGGCGTTCGACGCCAAGCATGCCGCTGATTCCAGCCAAGGCCAGCAACTTCCTGACCCTGCCTTCGACTCAGCGCTGGATCATCCTTGGCTTGATTCTGGTGGCGCTGGTCTGGCCGTTCTTCGGCTCGCGCGGCGCGGTGGATATCGCCACTCTGATCCTGATCTACGTGATGCTCGGCCTTGGCCTGAACATCGTGGTCGGTCTGGCCGGTCTGCTCGATCTGGGTTATGTCGGCTTCTACGCCGTCGGCGCCTACACCTATGCCCTGCTCTCGCATTACTACGGACTCGGTTTCTGGATCTGCTTGCCGATTGCCGGGATGATGTCAGCGCTGTTTGGCTTTCTCCTCGGTTTCCCGGTGTTGCGTCTGCGCGGTGACTACCTGGCGATCGTGACCCTCGGTTTCGGCGAGATCATCCGTCTGTTGCTGCGTAACCTGACAGGCCTTACCGGTGGCCCGAACGGCATCAGTAACATCCCGAAACCGACCCTGTTCGGCCTGACGTTCGAGAAAACGGCGGCTGAAGGCATGCAGACCTTCCACGAGTTCTTCGGCATCGCCTACAGCTCGGTGAACAAGGTGATTTTCCTGTATCTGGTCGCGCTGTTGCTGGCCCTGCTGGCGTTGTTCGTCATCAACCGCTTGCTGCGCATGCCCATTGGTCGTGCCTGGGAAGCCTTGCGTGAAGACGAAATCGCCTGCCGCGCACTGGGTCTTAACCCGACCATCATCAAGCTTTCGGCCTTCACCCTTGGCGCCTGCTTTGCCGGTTTCGCCGGTAGCTTCTTCGCGGCTCGCCAAGGTCTGGTGACCCCGGAGTCATTCACCTTCATCGAGTCGGCGATCATCCTCGCCATCGTCGTGCTGGGAGGGATGGGCTCGCAACTGGGGGTAATCCTCGCCGCCGTGGTGCTGATCCTGATGCCTGAATTGATGCGTGATTTCAGTGAATACCGAATGTTGATGTTCGGCGCCCTGATGGTGCTGATGATGATCTGGCGTCCACAAGGTCTGCTGCCCATGCAACGTCCCCATATGGAGCTGCAGCGATGACCCGTCCGATTCTGCAAGTCAGCGGCCTGTGCATGCGCTTTGGCGGCTTGTTGGCGGTCAATGGCGTCGGCCTGACCGTTAATGAAAAACAAGTGGTGTCGATGATCGGTCCGAACGGTGCCGGCAAAACCACCGTATTCAACTGCCTGACCGGTTTCTACAAACCCACGGCGGGCAGCATCCTGCTCGACGGCGAAGCGATCGAAGGCCTTGCCGGCCATCAAATCGCCCGCAAAGGCGTGGTGCGTACCTTCCAGAACGTGCGTCTATTCAAGGAAATGACGGCAGTGGAGAACTTGCTGGTTGCCCAGCATCGTCACCTCAACACCAATTTCCTGGCAGGCCTGTTCAAAACCCCGGCGTTCCGCAAGAGCGAGCGTGAGGCGATGGAATACGCGGGGCACTGGCTGGAGCAGGTCAACCTCAAGGAGTTCGCCAACCGCCCTGCCGGCACCCTGGCCTACGGTCAGCAACGCCGTCTGGAAATCGCCCGCTGCATGATGACCCGCCCGCGCATCCTGATGCTCGACGAGCCGGCAGCCGGTCTGAACCCGCGCGAAACCGAAGACTTGAAAGCGCTGATCGGCGTGTTGCGCAATGAGCACAACGCCACGGTGTTGCTGATCGAACACGACATGAAGCTGGTCATGAGCATCTCCGACCATATTGTTGTGATCAATCAGGGCTGTCCCCTGGCAGACGGCACGCCTGCACAGATCCGTGATAATCCTGAAGTAATCAAAGCCTACCTGGGGGAAGCGTAAATGCTGCAATTCGAAAACGTTTCCACCTTCTACGGCAAGATCCAGGCCCTGCACTCGGTCAACGTCGAGATTCGTCAGGGCGAGATTGTCACCCTGATCGGTGCCAACGGTGCCGGCAAATCCACCTTGTTGATGACGTTGTGCGGTTCGCCGCGCGCTCACAGCGGCAGCATTCGCTACATGGGCGAAGAACTGGTCGGCCTGGACTCGTCGCAGATCATGCGTAAAAGCATCGCGGTGGTGCCAGAAGGCCGCCGTGTATTCGCACGGCTGACCGTGGAAGAGAACCTGGCCATGGGCGGGTTCTTCACCGCAAAAGGCGACTATCAGGAGCAGATGGATAAAGTCTTGCACCTGTTCCCGCGCCTGAAAGAACGCTTCAATCAACGCGGCGGTACCATGTCCGGCGGTGAGCAGCAGATGCTTGCCATCGGCCGTGCGCTGATGAGCAAACCCAAGCTGCTGTTGCTCGACGAACCGTCCTTGGGCTTGGCGCCGATCATCATTCAGCAGATTTTCGAGATCGTCGAACAACTGCGCCGTGATGGTGTAACGGTGTTCTTGGTGGAACAGAACGCCAACCAGGCCTTGAAGATCGCCGACCGTGCCTACGTGCTGGAGAACGGCCGTGTGGTCATGCAAGGCACCGGTGAAGAACTGCTGGTCGATCCGAAAGTGCGGGATGCCTATCTGGGCGGCTAAGCCTGCGCTTCAAAAAAAAAACGGCCTGCGGGCCGTTTTTTTATGCGCAACGCGCCACTCGGGACGGCTGCTTCAGAGCCGTTCCAATGCGGTGCTGCTGCGCTCGAACCAGCCCAAGAGGTAATCCGCCAGTACTTTCGTGCGTCGGGGCAAGCCGCCTTCATAGGGATGCACCAGATACAACGGTGAACTGCGTGTCTGATAATCGCGCAGCAGCCAGCGCAGGCGACCGTCATTGATCTCGGCATGCACCATGTAGGAAGGCAGTCGCGCTATTCCTGCACCCACCAGTGCGCCCTTCTTCAACAGGCTATAGTGGTTACTGGTAAAAGGACCGGCCACGTGCACGCGCATCAATTGGTGCTCTTGATGGTAGAGCCACTCCTCGCGCCCCTTGTAGTGGCTGTTTAGCAGGCAACGGTGCTCACTCAACGCCATGGGATGAGTCGGCTCCCCGCAACGCTCAAGATAGGCCGGGCTGGCACAGGTCAATTCCTGCATGGCCAGCAGCGGTTTGGCGACCAGGCGCTCATCGCTGCCTACGCTGGAGCGAATGGCCAGGTCGAATCCATCCCGGTGCAGGTCGCGAAAACCGTTGTTCAGCTCCAGTTCGACCTGCACCAGTGGGTACTCTTGGGAAAACTCCATCAGCAAACCTTCGAAAAACGTTTCGCCCAACGACACTGGCACCGTAATCCGCACCGCACCGGACACTTCATCCTGCAATCGGGCCAGTGCTTGCCGGGCTCGCTCGACCTGTGTGATCAGCGCCCTGGCTTGGGGCAACAGGGCAGCACCCGCTGCGGTCAGGCTCAAACGACGCGTGGTGCGATGCAGCAACACCACTGAGTAACTGGTTTCCAGAAACTTGATGCGCTTGGACAACTGGCCTTTACTGCACCCAAGCCGTTGCGCGGCCAAGGTAAAACTGCCCGCTTCGATCAAGACGGCAAACGCCGCCAGATCATCCATTTCACTCATTCAATTGTTTCCTTTTGAAAACCAAAGGTTGCCCATTAGCACGCTTATCGACGGGAAAAAGCCACCTTACACTGCAGCTTCATCCACTCTCTTAAAGGACTGCACGATGAAAATTCTCTTGATTGGCGCCAACGGAACCATTGGCTCAGCGATCTACCAGGAACTGGCCTCGCGTCACGAGGTCGTAAAAATCGGCCGTACCAGCGGCGATTTCCAGGTGGATATTAGTGACAGCGCCTCAATCAGAAAACTATTCGAACGGACAGGTTCATTCGATGCACTGGTGTGCGCGGCCGGGAATGTAAACTTCGTGCCCTTGGCAAAAATGACTGAAAAAGACTTTGCATTGGGTCTTCAGGACAAATTGATGGGCCAGGTCAATCTGCTGTTAATCGGCCGCGACTTTGCCAACGACGGTGCCTCGTTCACCTTCACCACTGGCATTACCAGCCACGACCCGATCCGTACTGGCGCGTCGGCCAGCCTGGTGAATGCTGCAATCGATGGTTTTGTTTGTGCAGCGGCCATCGAACTGCCTCGCGGCTTACGGGTAAATTCAGTCAGCCCGAACGTGGTGCTGGAGTCGATGGCGGGTTATGCGCCCTACTTCCGCGGCTTCAAGCCGGTTCCGGTAGCGGATGTGGCGCTGGCTTACGCGAAAAGTGTCGAAGGATTGCAGACGGGGCAGACCTATCACGTCGGCTGAAGCCCTTGTGATCAGGCAGCAGGGTCAGTACCGTGGCGCAACTTGTTTGGAGACCGACCATGTTCGCCGCCCGTTCCGTTTTGATGTTTGCCCTGCTGCCAGTCTTTGCCGGGTGTCAGATGTTCAACGCAAAGCCCGAGACCCCCAATGCCGGCCTGCCTCGTATGCAAGGCGACCTGATCGGCGAAGGCGGTCAGTTGCTGTTCCAGCCGTGCAATGAACAGCGCCGGTTTGTGGTCAAGGACGGTGGCAATACTGGCGTTCTCCAGGAAGCCGCAGGTCTGGCGGCTCGCAAAGGCAAGCTGTTCGCTGACCTGCGCGGCAGTTTCGCTGCGGGCACAACGCCCGGCACCGATGGGCAACTTAATCTGCAACAACTCTATCGTGTCGAACGTTCGGGGGCGTCCTGTGACGACGCCAACTTCAAACGCCTGACCCTGCACGCCAATGGCAATGGCCCGGCGTGGAACATCAACGTCAGCGGCAAGGGCATGGTCCTTGAGCGCGAAGGCAAAGAGCCGTTGGCCCTGCCCTTCCTTGAAGAGCAATTGCCGGATGGCCGTTTCAACCTGAGCAGCGAAGCCAATGATCAGCACATAGAGCTGTGGGTTGCGCCCCAGCGTTGTGTCGATCCTGTCGACGGTTCTGTGCAGCATTTAACCGCCGAATTGCGCATCAATGGGCAGATCCAGCGTGGTTGCGCCTATTACGGTGGCTTACGCAACGACTGATTCCGCCGGTTGGCCGCTTTTTGCCTGACGGAAACCCCGCGAACCGGCTTATAATTGCCGGTTCGCGTAAAGCTGGCCCGGATACTGGACCCTGTCATGTTACGAATCACCGAATTCAAGCTGCCAATCGATCACCCGGAAGAAGACCTGCGACCTGCACTCTTGCAGCGCCTGGGCATCGACAGCGATGAACTGCTCGACTTCACTCTGTTCAAGCGCAGCTACGACGCGCGGAAAAAATCCTCTGAGCTGTGCTTCATCTACACCATCGATTTCACCGTGCGTGATGAAGCCGCTCTGCTGCATACGTTCGCCGATGATCGTCACATCGGTCCGGCGCCGGATGTCAGCTACAAGGTCGTAGGACACGCACCAGAAGGCTTGAGCGAACGGCCGATCGTGGTCGGCTTTGGCCCCTGCGGGATTTTCGCCGGATTGCTGCTGGCGCAGATGGGCTTCAAACCGATCATTCTGGAGCGCGGCACTGAAGTCCGCCAGCGCACCAAGGACACGTGGGGCCTGTGGCGCAAGAATGTGCTCAACCCTGAATCCAACGTGCAATTCGGTGAAGGTGGCGCCGGAACCTTCTCCGACGGCAAGCTTTACAGCCAGATCAAGGACCCGAAATTTCACGGACGCAAGGTGCTGCACGAGTTCGTCAAAGCCGGTGCCCCCGAGGAAATCCTCTACGTCAGCAAACCGCACATCGGCACCTTCCGCCTGACCGGCGTGGTCGAACACATGCGCCATCAGATTGAAGCACTCGGCGGCGAAGTGCGCTTCCAGCAGCGAGTCACAGACGTCCTGATCGATAATGGACAGTTGCAAGGCGTGGTGCTCGGCAGTGGCGAGCAAATCAACTCGAAGCATGTGATTCTGGCGCTGGGACACAGTGCGCGTGACACCTTCCGGATGCTCCACAGCCGTGGCGTTTACATGGAAGCCAAACCGTTTTCGGTCGGGTTCCGTATCGAACACCCACAATCGCTCATCGACCGCGCACGCCTGGGCAAATACGCCGGCCACCCAAAACTGGGGGCGGCCGACTACAAACTGGTGCACCACGCCAAGAACGGTCGGTCGGTGTACAGCTTTTGCATGTGCCCTGGCGGCACCGTGGTGGCCGCGACTTCCGAGCCCCACCGAGTGGTCACCAACGGCATGAGCCAATACTCACGCAACGAGCGCAACGCCAACTCCGGGATTGTGGTCGGCATCACGCCGGAAGACTATCCAGGCGGCCCGCTGGCAGGGATCGAGTTGCAGGAGCGACTGGAGTCCCACGCGTACATTCTGGGCGGCAGCACCTATGAGGCGCCCGCGCAGCTAGTGGGCGACTTCATTGCCGGCAAGGCCTCCACCGCGCTGGGCAGTGTCGAACCGTCCTACAAACCCGGCGTAAAACTGGTGGACCTGGCCGACGCCCTGCCCGCTTACGCCATCGAAGCGATTCGTGAAGCGTTGCCGGCGTTCGACAAGCAGATCAAAGGTTTCTCACTGCACGATGCGGTGCTGACCGGGATCGAGACCCGCACCTCGTCGCCGCTGCGCATTACCCGTGACGCCACCCTGCAGAGTCTGAACGTCAAAGGTCTGTTCCCGGCCGGTGAAGGCGCCGGGTATGCCGGTGGCATTCTGTCTGCCGGGGTCGACGGTATTCGCGTTGCCGAAGCGCTGGCGCGGGATATGTTGGGAATCGTGGAGTAAACACCCATACGGGAGCGGGCCTGGATTCAAATCCCCGCCCGCAACACCCCTTCCGGCAAGGCCTCGCCCCGTTCGGCGCAGGCCGTCACGCTGTCGATCAATCCAGCCAAATCATAGCCTTGGGCCCGCAACCAGTCCTGATCGTAATAGGTCGTCGCGTAGCGCTCTCCTCCATCACACAAAATGGCCACGATAGACCCGGACTCTCCGGCGTTGACCATTTCCCGGGCCGCCAGCAGTGCACCGATCAGGTTGGTCCCACTCGAACCGCCTACCCGTCGGCCTAAACGCAGCGCGAGGTAGTGCATGGCCGCCAGCGACAAGGCATCAGGCACCTTGACCATCGCGTCGATCACCTTGGGCAGGAACGAGGCTTCCACCCTGGGCCGGCCAATGCCTTCGATCCGCGAGCCGCAGTCCAGGCGCAAGCTCGCGTCACCGCTCCGGTAATAGTCAAAGAACACTGACCGCTCGGCATCAGCGCACAACACCCGCGTGCAGTGCTGGCGATAGCGCACGTAGCGCCCCAGCGTCGCGGTGGTGCCCCCTGTGCCAGGACTTGATATCAACCAGCTGGGTTCGGGGTAACGCTCGAAGCGCAGCTGCTGGAAGATCGACTCGGCGATGTTGTTATTCGCCCGCCAGTCGGTGGCTCGTTCAGCATAGGTGAACTGATCCATGAAGTGCCCGCCGCTTTCATGGGCCAGACGCTCGGACTCGGCATAGATCTGCGTCGGGTCCTGCACCAAGTGGCTTTTGCCCCCATAAAAGGCAATTTGCGCGATCTTTTCCTGAGACGTGCTAGCGGGCATGACCGCAATGAACGGCAAACCCAGCAAGCGCGCAAAGTAGGCCTCGGAAATCGCCGTGGAACCGCTGGACGCTTCGATCACCGGGGCCCCGGCTTTAAGCCAGCCATTGCACAACGCATACAGGAACAGCGAACGCGCCAAGCGATGCTTGAGGCTGCCGGTCGGGTGACTGGACTCGTCCTTGAAGTACAGTTCGATGCCGGGCAAGCCGGGCAATTCCACAGGGATCAAATGGGTGTCGGCGCTGCGCTGAAAATCCGCTTCGATAATGCGGATCGCTTCACGGGCCCAGTGACGGTTATCGCTCATTATCAGGTTCTCTTTGAGTCAAACATGTTCAAGGGCACAACAACACGTTACACCCTGAGCCGCAGAGTAAAAGAAGTGGCTGCAGGCTGACTCACAACCAGAATCCGGACACCAATTCTAAGAAAGTTCCCACAAGTGCAACAGGTACAGTCGCGACGCAATTAGTTACATAACTGCTAGGCTTTTTTTGACTTCTACTCGCACGCACACATATATAACAAAAAAGAATATAACTTTTGTTTTAACAACTAACGGTAAGGGTTAGGGTGTCAGTCCTTTTGAACCATCATGGAGAGTGACCTTGCCTCTGCGTAGCACATTCACGCGTTTCTTTCAGATGGAAGCGGCCAGCGGCCTGTTACTGATCGCTGCGGCAGCGCTGGCCCTGATCATCAACAATTCACCCTTGGCCTGGTTGTACAACGGCCTGCTAGACGTACCCGTGGTTGCACAGGTCGGCGCACTGAAAATCGCCAAGCCTCTGCTGCTGTGGATCAACGACGGGCTGATGGCCCTATTCTTCCTGCTGATCGGGCTTGAGGTCAAACGCGAGGTACTGGAAGGCCATCTGTCCAAAGCATCGCAAATTGTCCTGCCGGGTGCAGCAGCAATCGGCGGCATGGTCGTCCCCGCCCTGATTTTCTGGGCCCTGAACAAGGACGATCCCTCAGCGCTCAGCGGGTGGGCAATCCCGATGGCCACCGACATCGCTTTCGCCCTGGGCGTGCTGGCGTTACTCGGCAAACGGGTGCCGGTATCGCTCAAGCTGTTCCTGATGACCCTGGCGATCATCGACGACCTGGGGGCGATCATCGTGATCGCGCTGTTTTACTCCGGCGAAATGTCGAGTTTGTCGCTGATGTTGGCAGCGCTGTCCATCGTCGCCTTGATTGCGATGAACAGATTGGGGGTGATCAAGCTCGGACCGTATCTGATTATCGGATTGCTGCTCTGGGTCTGCGTACTCAAAAGCGGCGTGCACGCGACATTGGCCGGTGTGGTGCTGGCTTTCTGCATCCCGTTGCGAACCAAAAATGCAGAGTCCTCGCCGCTGCTGACCCTGGAGCATGCGCTGCACCCGTGGGTCGCCTTTGGCATCCTCCCGCTCTTCGCGTTCGCCAATGCGGGCTTACCGCTCAGCGGCGTGACACTCGAGAGTTTCACTCATCACGTGCCAATGGGCATCGCTGCGGGCCTGTTGCTGGGCAAGACGCTGGGCGTGTTCGGCCTGACCTGGCTGGCGGTGAAAACCAGCATGGCCACGCTGCCGACCGGGGCGAACTGGGGGCAAGTGTTCGGCGTGTCGATTCTGTGCGGGATAGGCTTCACCATGAGTCTGTTTGTAGGCTCCCTGGCGTTCGTACCCGGCGCCAGCGAATACGCCGGCATGGACCGCATGGGCATCCTCACCGGCTCGATTCTCGCCGCGTTGATCGGTTACGCGATAACCGCCATGGCCAGTGGTAAAAACCATAAGGCCTGATACCTGGCGTACACCCGCTCAAAAAAAGACCCCGGCCAATAGCCGGGGTCTTTTTTATGGGTAACGTAAACGCTTTAACGCTTAGTGAGAAACACGGCTCGTGCCATTCACGCTCATGATGCGTACGCGCTCGCCGACCCGGAAAATTTCGTTTTCAGCAACTGCCTGCACATAGGCGCGCATGGTGCCGTCATCTTCGCGTACGGTAATTTCCACACCTTGCGTACGAGTCAGCCCCTCTTCCGAGGCAGCACCCAACATACCACCGGCTACCGCGCCAATGACTGCCGTGATAATACTGCCGCGACCACCACCGACCGCGCTACCCGCCACACCGCCGACGACTGCGCCAGCACCTGCGCCGATTGGGGTTTTGGTGCCTTCAATTTTCACCGGACGCAACGATTCGATGGTGCCCATACGTACGGTCTGTACTGTTCGGGCCTCATCGCGAGAGTAGGAATCCCCGGTCAGACTTGAGGAACAGCCGCCCAGTGTCAATGCCAAGGCAGAGACCGAAGCAACCAGCAGAACAGACTTACGCATAAGATCATCTCCAAAAGGACAGATAGCCATTAGACTCCGCGACAAGAACGCTGTCACGACCCCGCAGAGAGAAATTTACTTTCATTCAGCGGAAATACAGTAACGCGTTGTTCCTGATTGATAGACGGCTGTGCTGACATTTAATTCAACGTACTACCGCGAGAAAGGATGTTATGGACTATTTCATCATTGCAGTCGCCACCGTGTCCGCCCTGTACTTCCATTGGTGGCTGCACAGACGGATCAAGCGCTGGATGGATCGCGACCTGGCGTTATCACTGGCGGGCAGTGATCCCGAAAAGAGGACGTTCATGCTGCAGCGCCTGGAACAGGCGCAGCAGCAGAAAATCAAACGCCGCGATTTAGCCGCTTGGCTGCAAGCGGCTGCCGGGCAGGCTCCAGAGGTCCAGGCAGCGCAGAAAACGCCGCAAGGCGATTAAGGGGCCAGCCGCTCGCGAATCCACTGCTGGTTATCCAGACGATAATTCAGGCGGTCATGCAGACGGTTTGAACGACCTTGCCAGAACTCGATTCGTTCGGGTAACAAGCGATAGCCACCCCAATGTTCGGGGCAATGCGGCTGACTGTCGCTGAAGCGTTGTTCGGTGATTTTGAGCAACGCTTCAAGCTCGGCGCGGTCAGCAATGACCCGGCTTTGCGGGGATGCCCAGGCGCCCAGACGACTGCCCAGCGGGCGGACCTGAAAGTAAGCGTCCGAGTCTTCAGGGCTGACCTTGACCACTCGTCCCTCGATCCGGACCTGTCGCTCCAGAGTCGGCCAGAAAAACGTCATCGCGCCAAAAGGACGCGCTGCCAATTGCTGGCCTTTATCACTGTCGTAATTAGTGAAGAAGGTAAAGCCCAGCTCATCCAGCCCCTTGAGCAACAGAATCCGGCAATGCGGTCGCCCGTCTTCATCGACAGTGGCCACGGTCATGGCGTTGGCTTCTACCGGCGCCTGCTCGGTTTTCACCGCCTCGTCGAACCATTGGCGGAACAAGGTAAAGGGTTCGTCCGGCGCCAGGGCCTCGGTCAAACCATCACGGACATACTCACGGCGCATATCGGCCAACGCTCGGGTCATGACGTGCATCCTCGCTGAAAACCCCGGGACTCGGGGCTTACCTTAATTGGACTTGGCTTGGTCAGGGACTGGCTCAACTTTCTTCGCCGGTGCTGCAGCCTTGGTCGGAGCGACCTTGGTCGGGGCAGCCTTTTTAGCGGGTGCGGCTTTTTTCGTGGTCGATGCTTTCTTAGTACCTTTCTTCGCCAGCACGGCCTTCTTGGCGGGCGTAGCCGCTTTGACGTCAGGTGCCACAGGCATCACAGGTTTAGCCGCGACCAGAATTGGAGCAGGCGCCGGCATATTATATTTGCTGAGCAAGGCCAGCATGGTGACCCGTGGCGTCATGACGATCTCGACCCGACGGTTCAACGAACGGCCTTCGTTACTGTCGTTAGCCGCTCGCGGCATTAACGCCCCCATACCACGCAGGTTCAAACGATCACGTTCCAGACCACTGAGACGGAAAATCGCTGCCACTGACTGGGCACGGTCCTGGGTCAACTTCTGATTATCAGGGTCGGCGCCGATGCTGTCTGAATGGCCCAGTACGAGCACTGCAGTTTTCGGGTCGCTTTCAACTATTTTGGCCAGGCGAGTAATAGGGCCCAAGCTCACCGGCAGCAACATGATCGGGCGTTTTGGGTTGAACGAACTGTCCGCCGGAGCGGTAATCACCAGCACGTTCTCATGGCGTTCAAGTTCGAAGGGGCTATCTTTGATGGCCAGACGCAAGCGCGGCTCATAATCATCAAGCCAGGCCTGGGTAATTTTCGGGTCAGGCATCGGGATTGCAGCCACGGCCGGGGAGGCCTTCACCTCGTCCTTTTTAGCCCCGAACGGCCACCACCAATGGCTATCGGAATCGGCCCTGGCGACAACCGGCGCGGGCTTGGCATCAGGTTTAACTACCGCAACTTCGGGTTTTGGCGCTATGGGTACGGCCGCTTTGGGTGCGGCAGTTTTATCAGGGCCAGACTGGGCAACCTTGTCGGCCCCAAAGGACCACCAATGGCCGCCCTCTGCGGAATCATTCTGGGGAGTTTGAGCGCAGCCGGTAATAGCCAGGCACAAAGCAAAGGCGACACTTTTGTTAGATGACATTGTTGACCCACAAAAATAATTAAGCAGTAATCGGGCTTGAAAGAAGCTCATTGAAACAATGCTCTGAAAGCAATCCGGCACTCAAGTTCCCTGAACGCGGCCTTAACAGACAGCCGGCCGGACTATACACACTCGCCCAACACGCGCGCCAGCTTCTGTGCGCGTGGGTCCATCAAGACATAAGGGCCGAGCGTATTGGTCACGAAACCGAAGGCGACCTCGCGCTCAGGGTCGGCAAAACCTACGGAACCGCCTGCGCCGGGATGGCCGAAGGCTTTAGGGCCCAGGCCAAACGTGGCATTCGGCACGTGCGGTTGATCAAGCATGCATCCCAGGCCGAAACGGGTCTGGGTCAGTAAGGTTTTGTCATGCCCGACGCTGTGTTCACGCGTCAACTCACCCAGCAGTTCGGCTTCCAGCAAACGACCATCAAGCAGGCCGCTGTAGAAACCCGCCAGACTGCGGGCATTGCCATGACCATTGGCGGCAGGTTGCTGCATGCGCCGCCATTCAGGTTTATTGGTGCTGGTCATGATCGACGGAGGATTGGTGAAGGCCCGTGCGGTCATGGACGTCGGTTCGCGCATGACTGCGTGCAGCAGGCGCTGCGCAGCTTCATCACCTACGCTGCCCTTGCCACGAGCAATATAGGCGACACGGTGAAACTCTTCATCCGCCAGCCCGACATGAAAATCCAGCCCCAGGGGACGTGCAATACGGGCCACGATGGACTCTCCCGGACCACGCCCATCCGCACGGCGCAGCAACTCACCCACCAACCAACCATAGGTGATGGCGGCATAGCCATGACCATGACCGGGTGCCCACCAGGGCTCTTCCGCCGCGAGCGCATCCGTCATGGCTTGCCAGTCGTACAGCGCTTCGGCCGGCATGATGTAGCGCAGCGCTGGCAAACCCGCCTGATGGCAGAGGAACTGGCGCAACGTGATTTTCTCTTTGCCAGCGGCAGCAAACTCGGGCCAGAGCTTGGCCACAGGTTCGTCCAGACTCAGCTTGCCTTCGCCCACCAGTTGCAAAGCGGTGACCGCAGTGAATGTCTTGGTGCACGAAAACAGATTGGCGATGGTGTCGCTGTGCCACGCCTCAGCGCCATCCCTGTCGGCCGTGCCAGTCCAGAGGTCGAGCACGGTTTCCCCGCCGATCTGGATGCACAATGCACCCCCGCGCTCCTGGGGATCATCGAAGAGCGCAGCGAAGGCTTCACGCACTGCTTCGAATTTAAGCTCGAAATGACCCTGAATCTGCACCCGCTCGCTCCCAGACAACTAATCTACAAAGTGGCGTGTATTGTTCCAGCGATTGAACGCTTTGGGAACAGACTCAGGCAAGAGGATGGCGATTAGCCGCTCGCAAGCAACGCCCTCCTCATTGATCACTATTGCTTGCCGCCATCGCCTTTATCGGACGCTGCCGGAGCCGAGTGTGTTTTGGCTTTTGCCGCAGCGCTGGCCCGAACCTCTTTCTTAAGGACGTCGGCCACCTGCCCATTGCTTTTGCGCACGGCCTCGACAAAGCCCTGAAACGGCACATCGGTGATGCCGACCAAGCCCACATGACCATTCTCACCATCGAGCAAACGACCCGTGACGGGCTGATCAAGGTACTGGAACCAGTGCACGCCGACGATTGAAGGCTCTGCCAACGCTTGCTTGAGGAAGTTGGCGTAAGCCGGACCGCGATCTTCTTCTTTGGCAACTTCCATCATGCCGCCCCAGAACGGACCGCGATCACGCGAGCCAAAATGGAATTCGCCAACCAGCACAGGCTTGCCCAGTTCGCGCAACTGGGCGAAGTCATAACCGTCTTGAGGTTTTGGCGTGTAGAAGTTGAAGCTCAGCACGTCGCAATACTCGGCGCAAGACGCCACAGCTTCTGGAGTGCTGACGCCAAAACGCCCGCCCAATAACAGGTGATTGGGCGCGTGCCATTTCAACGCATCGGAAATGGTCTTGAAGTACGTGTCGGCGAATACGCGCTGGAAGTATTTGAAGTCAGCTTCTATCTCGGGGTGTTCCGCGCTCGGCAGCGGTGGCTCGAACCCTGGGTCTTCCATCAGTTCCCAAGCGGGCAGTTCAACACCCCAGGCTTTGGACAGGCCCTGCTGATTGCGGTACTTGTCGCGCAACTGCTTGAGAAATGCCCGTTTGGCCGGAGCATCGGTGGTCATTTTCAAGGTGCCGTACGCTAAGGCGTAGCGCGATTTCGGGTCATCGCCGGGGCCCGCCCAGGCCAGTTCATTGTCGGCAAAATAGCCCACCAGCCACGGATCATCGCGATGATCCCGAGCGGCGATGGCCACGGCACGCTCGGTGGCCATAGCGAAACGTGGATCGAACGGATCCGGCATGCCACCCCACCAGTCCTTGCCCGTGCTGATGCTGCTGTAATCGCCGACGATGGACAGCGGCAAGGTATACGGCACGCGTTCATTCACGCCCAGTTCCGGAGCACTCCAGTTGCCAATCGTGTTAAAGCCCCAGGCTTGCAGACGATCCAGCGTGTGGTGGGTCCAGCGTTTGGCGTCGACGGCAGGCGAGGCGCAATCAGCAGGGGTCGCTGCGGCCACCGGCTGATCCGGCGCAATCGCGTCGGCCTTGACGCATTTTTCCTGGCCATACGTGCGGTGCAGGTTAGCGCCATAGAAATCGAACCAACGGCCGTGATTGAAACTGCGGTCCTTGTTCGCACCTGTGTTCTTGCGGTTGTCGGCCTTGCCATAAAACACGGCCAGGGGATCGGTATCTGCCGGCAAGCTCGAGAACATCCGCTCCCGACCTTCAACATAGGTCCGGCTGTCTTCCGCCGTCACGGCGTTCACACCCAGGGAGTAGAACGGATGACCTTCAGGGGTGACCAGGTACCAGCGCCCGTCGAGTTTCTCGGTGCGGAAGAAGCCCTTGGCCTCAAAGACCGGACCACCGAGCCAACCGCCAAACGGGTCCTGCTTGGGCCGATCGGCCAGCCAGGTCTTGAGCTGCTGCTGTTCCTTGACCGATGAGGCTTTCAGTTGCTCATCGCTGACAATTTTTTCCGGCCATTTGGCCCGGGTGAACTGACCATAGGCATCGACGATATTGTCGTAGGCCGCTTTCTGAACCGCATTACCTTCCTGCACACCGAAACGCTCGAGCAGGATGCTTTGTGCAACATTGGGCTGGCTCATTGCTACGGTGACCGAGACCACTTTGCTGCGATCCAACTCACCCGTGGCGCTGGCCAAGAGCACGCGCTGCCCTTCGTAAGTCCACGGCATCGGTGGTCCGGCACGCATGCCCTGACTCAGGGGCGAGCTGGTTTGCAGGGGGATGAACAAGGTCTGAGCAGGTCCTGCGGGCAAATCGACACGACTGGTGATCACTTTGCCATCAGCGCTTTGAATCCGCACATCAAGGGTCAGCGCCCAATCCATGGCGTTCTGGATACGCAGCGTCATGGCGCTGTCGCCGGACCAATCCCACACGCCGGTCTGTGGTGTCAGACTCAGGCTGGGACGAGCCACTGGATTGAAGGTAACCCGGCGCAATACTTCGCCTTCGGCCGTCTGCTCGGCGTTGGATTGCGGCAGGCTGGCATCCTGCGTCGCAACCTGAACCACATCGGCGGGACGAACGAAGTTGAACAACGTCTGTTGTCCATCCGTAGCCGCCAACAGCGGACCGGAACACAACAGCGCAAAAACCGTGGACAGCGAACGGCGAATCATTTGATTAAGTGCTCCTAAACGACCCGTTGATGGCCAGACTTCAGAGTGACAAACAACGTGGCAAACATGGACCGGACCGGGATAAGACCCGATCCGGTGCAAATGATGCCCAACAGCTGTCAGGAAATTTCGCGGCGGAACGGCGGCAGCGCGTTGAGGATCGCTTTGCCGTAACGCTGGGTGACGACGCGTCGATCAAGCAACGTGATGGTGCCGCGGTCTTCTTCAGTCCGCAGCAAACGTCCACAGGCCTGGACCAGACGCAACGACGCGTCAGGCACGGCGATTTCCATGAACGGATTGCCGCCACGGGCTTCGATCCACTCCGCCAACGCCGCTTCCACCGGATCATCGGGGACCGCGAACGGGATTTTGGCGATGACCACGTGTTCGCAGTAGGCACCGGGCAAATCCACCCCTTCGGCAAAACTGGCCAGGCCAAACAGCACGCTAGACTCGCCACTGTCGACCCGTGCTTTGTGCTTGTTCAGGGTTTCCTGCTTGGACAGATTGCCCTGAATGAAAACCTGCTTACGCCAGTCGCGCTCAAGGCCGTCGAAGACTTCCTGCATCTGTTTGCGCGAGGAGAACAGCACCAGCGTGCCACGGGAGCCTTCTACCAGTTTCGGCAGTTCGCGGATGATAGCAGCGGTGTGCGCCACGGCATCACGAGGGTCTGCCTTGAGGTCCGGCACGCGCAACACACCCGCATCGGCGTGATGGAACGGGCTTGGCACCACGGCGGTCACCGCGCCTTTGGGCAGACCTGCACGCATGCGAAAACGATCGAACTTACCCAGTGCGGTCAAAGTCGCCGAGGTCACCAGTGCACCATAGGCAACGTTCCACAGGTTACGCCGGAGCATTTCCGCCGCCAGAATCGGGCTGGCGTTGACTTCGATATCGAACAACGAGCCGCTGTCGGCCAGGGTCAACCAGCGCGCCATGGGCGGGCTGTCTTCTGGATCTTCAGCCGTAAAGGCCGTCCACAACTCCCAGTTGCCATGGGCGCGGGCCAGCAAGCTGCCGAACAGCGGGTACCACTCTTCAGCCTGATGGCTGGCAATGCCGATGTTGACCTCGCCATCCATGCCTTCCTTGAGCAGCTCGGTCAGGCGCGTAAACAGGTCATCCAGGCGGGAAAAACCCTTCTTCAACTCGATGCCCATGTCGCGCATGTGCTCGGGCACCACGCCACCGATGAAGCGGTGACGTGGGCGCTCGCGGCCTTCCATGTCTTCACCGGCCTTGAAATCGGCCAACTGCTCACAGGCCGCGAACATGAACTGTTGCTGGGTCTTGATCTCACGGGCCAGTTCCGGCACCTGCTCGATAAACTTACCTAGGTCGCCCGGTAAAGGGTGCTGGGCCAGCAATTTAGCGAGGTTCTTGGCGGTCTGCTCCAGCCAGTCCGACGTCGAGCGCAGGCGCGTGTAGTGGGCAAAGTGGCCGATGGCTTTATCCGGCAGGTGATGGCCTTCGTCGAACACATACAAGGTCTCACGCGGGTCGGGCAACACCGCGCCCCCGCCCAACGCCAGGTCTGCCAGCACCATGTCGTGGTTGGTGACAATGACGTCGACTTTACTCATGCCCTCGCGCGCCTTATAAAAAGCACATTGGCCGAAGTTCGGGCAATGGCGATTGGTGCACTGGCTGTGGTCGGTGGTCAGGCGCGCCCAGTCCTGGTCTTCCAGTGCTTGCGGCCAGCTGTCACGGTCGCCGTCCCATTTATTGCCGGCGAGCTTTTCGATCATGCTGGTAAACAGCTTCTGGCTGGCCTCATCGACTTCGATCTTGAAGCCTTCTTCTTCGAAAAGCTGAGCAGTGGCGTTGGTTGCATCACCTTCCTGCAACAGCATGTCGAGCTTGGACAGACACATATAGCGGCCGCGCCCCTTGGCCAGGGCAAAGCTGAAGTTCAATCCACTGTTGCGCATCAGGTCAGGCAAGTCTTTGTAGACGATCTGTTCCTGCAGAGCGACGGTCGCCGTGGCGATCACCAGGCGCTTGCCCGCCGCCTTGGCAGTCGGAATGGCCGCAATGGCATACGCCACAGTCTTGCCGGTGCCGGTGCCCGCCTCGACGGCGACCACTGCCGGGTCGCCCGAACGCCGGCCTTCTTCGTCAGTGTCGATGTCGCCCAGCACTTTGGCGATCTCGGCGATCATCAAACGCTGGCCATAGCGCGGCTTGAGGCTCTTGGCTTCGAGGAAACGCGAATAGGCGCCCTGGATCTGGGATTTGAGTTCGTTACTGATCATTGGCTTAGGGCGCTACGAATGCTGAATGAAGGTGCTGGATAAATTTTCAGTGTTTCTGAGAGGCCGCTATCATACCGTGCTAATTCCTCTCGCGCAGAATGGAGTACCCGAATGACCGCTTTCGCCCTTGTCTACACGTTGCACGTGCTGGCCGCCCTGATCTGGGTCGGCGGCATGTTCTTCGCCTGGATGGTCTTGCGCCCGGCAGCCGGTGTCGCCCTGGAAGGTCCTGCGCGCCTGAAATTGTGGGTCCAGGTGTTTCCGCGGTTCTTTCTTTGGGTCTGGGTGGCGGTGCTGGTATTACCCATCACAGGCGTAGGCATGATCCATCTGCAGTTCGCCGGTTTTGAACTGGCGCCGCGTTACGTGCAGGTGATGATGGGCTTGTACGTGGTGATGGTAGCGCTGTTTATTCGCATCCAGGCACTGCAATTGCCTGAACTGCGCCGTGCGGTGGTTGCCGAACAATGGCCTGAGGGCGCTGCTGTATTGGCCCGTATTCGCCGCTTGGTTGGGATCAATCTGATTGTGGGGCTGGTGCTGGTGGCCGTGGCCGCGACTCGATTTGGGTTTTAATGGTTGAAGCGGTGTGTCAGGCACACCGATTCAACCCACTCGCAAGCCCATTAAGGCGTGTATTCGCTTACAACCGCTGCAAGGTCATCGCACCATTAGGGCCTGCCGCACCAGGCTGGCCCGGTTGACCTGGCTTACCGGATTTGCCGCCGTCAGCACGGTAGACCACGCAGCCCTTGGAGGCTCCGCCCTTGCCAGCACGCCCCCCCTCACCCGCCAGACCACCCGCACCGCCGTTGACCTGTACTTTCACACGCTCTGCCGGAAAGCTTTGCGGCAGCTCGACACGGACTTGCGCACCCGCAGCACCATCATGACCGTTGCCACCGTTGTCGCCATCGTACCCGCGACCCGCCTGGCCCCAGGTGCAACCCGGAGCCTGACCATTCGCGCCGTCGAGGCCGACAAAACCAGGCGCGCCCGAACCACCACGGGCATCGACCGATAACGCTTCTGCCGTCAGATTTTCCAGACGCAAGGTCAGGTTACGGCCCGGCAATGCGGGTTTGAGAAACGTGCCGGGAGCGCCACGGGCAGTGATCTCGCTACCTGACGCCAACTGACCACGGCCTACCACCAGATTGAAGCTCTGCTCGCTGGGCACAATCGCAATCCGCGCCTCGTGGCCCAGTATCAATTCACCGACCTTTACTTCAGCCAGGCTGGAGGGAATCAGCAAGGTGCCGTAATCGGCGACTTCCAGACGTTCCAGTTGCAAGACACTGGTTTTACCGGGCAGACGCATCAGCGAATGCGACTCGACCGTCACCACTTGGGCGATAGCCATTGGGCTGCACAATAAGGCCAACAGGCAAAGATTACGCATGAGCAACCTCCGCCGATGGGCGGGAAATGGATTGGATGTGAAAGATACCGAACATAAGAACCAGCAGGCGATCACGCCATGGATGGACGCGCCGGCGCAGGTTGCTATTGAATAGCATCAGTTCAAGCAGGTGGGTCAACAATGCCAGGCTGCCAGCCAGACGGAGCAACACATCGAAAGGACTTGGCAGCGCAGTGGCCATATTGACCAGCACCATCAGCCAGAATCCCAGTGTCATCGCCTTCCCCAACCCCCAAAACAACTTCATACATGCCCCTGGCAGTTATTCTTTCGCGCACAGTAACGGCTTCTGCGCGAGATTTGCCAGCGTGCATTTAAAAATGTTCGAGCGCCCCGATTAGAGGTGCTGTCTGCACCGCGAAAATGCCGGGCGACACACACGCATCGACCCGCACGTCTCTTAGCCGTGCCTAGGCACTTGTCGCAACCGTCCGGGACATTATCATCGCCGCCGATCAACACACCATAGCCCGTGAAAGTGGCGTTTTGAGTCGCCCCTGATCACACACCAGTTACGCCACCAACTGCAGCAGACACAGACCAGTCGGTTTTTTTTGCAAACCTGCACGTCCTGCAGACGTGCTACGCATAGGACTAGGCCATCTCGCTACAGCAGGCTAGTCTTGCAACTCAATTGAGGATTTTCGATGACTGAAGGCTTTTCTATACGCACGCCCCAACAGGCGCTGGCCGCATTACTTGATCGTTACGCCCCCAAGCGTTTGTTGTTGATCGGTGCTGGAAGTTTTCCCGCACTTGAGGCATTTCAGGCTGCTCACCCGGAAACCGAACTGGCCCATGCCGCCCCCGGCGCCTTGCCAGCCGAGCTGGCGGCGCAACGTTTCGATCTGGCACTGGTGGTCGATTGCCTGGAGCATTTGCCTAAACGCATCGGCCTGGAACTACTGGGCGGGATCCGCAACCTTAACGCCAGCCGTATTGCCGTGCTGGCAGATCTGCCCGCGTGCGGCTGGCAGGACACCGACTTTTATTCACTGGCACTGCAAGCCAGTGAACGCTTTGCCCGTGACGAGCAGATCCTGACCTTGTTCACTTACGACCTGCGTGAATACAAACAAGTCCCCGACTGGCTGAATGCTAAGTTCTGGGCCAACCCAGAGAACTTCGGCAAATACTGGTGGTAAATCATGAGTAGCTCGATCTGCCCGTGTGGCAGCGGCAATTTACTGGACGCCTGCTGCGGGCATTATCACGCGGGCCTCCCGGCCCCGAGCGCGGAAGCCCTGATGCGCTCGCGCTACAGCGCCTATGTACTGGGCTTGATCGACTATCTGCTGGACACCACATTGCCTGCGCAGAAGGCAGGTCTGGATCGTCAATCGATCAGTGACTGGAGCGCACAAAGCACCTGGCTGGGCCTGAACGTCGAGCACGTGGAAGTGTTCGGCGGTAAACCCGAGCATGCGCTTGTAACCTTTGTTGCTCGCTGGCATGACGGCAGTGGCGAACACAGCCATCGTGAGCGCTCGGCGTTCGTGCAGAATGAGGGTCGCTGGTATTTCATCGATCCCACTGTGCAGCTCAAGGCGGGACGCAACGATGCTTGCCCCTGTGGCAGCGGGCAAAAATTCAAGAAGTGTTGCGCCGGTTATCTGGGCTGAATCAGGTTCAGCTCAACTTAAGGTGCGATGTGTCTGGCGCAGGCCCTGGCTTGGGCCTCTCAAGCTGGCCCATGTCACTGCCCACCGGCGCCAGGCTGATTTGTGATAAATCCAGACGCGGCACTGGCGCCTCGACTTTCGGGTCTTGCATATCGCTACCCACCTCGGCAATCGAGAAATCAGGGGCATCTACCGCCGAAAAAGCCGCCATGTAGGCGTCTCTTGGGGCCACTTGTGATCGACGACCGGGTTGAACTGCGCGGTTAAAGCCAGGCGCATCGGGCGGCGGCGCCAGCTCCACTTCCTCCATATCGACCTGCATGTCCACCTTTTCGGCCAGTGCCCCGGCGCGTTCAAGGATCGAACGATATTTCTCTGCCGCAGCCTCATCGAGATTGTTCTTGAGTACCAGACGCCGTCCGGAAAACAGCAGCTCGATGCGCTGGGCATCCGCCTGAAACAACTTCGCCAGATTCGCCTCGACCCGCTCGCGCTGGGCGCCGGGGACCAATTGGCCCGTAAAGACAATTTCGTAAAGGTTCATTGGCC
Organism: Pseudomonas sp. 10C3; assembly: GCF_036346185.1. Classification (NCBI taxonomy): domain Bacteria; kingdom Pseudomonadati; phylum Pseudomonadota; class Gammaproteobacteria; order Pseudomonadales; family Pseudomonadaceae; genus Pseudomonas; species Pseudomonas sp. 10C3. The sequence continues at coordinate 133,021 of NZ_JASJVE010000001.1, forward strand.
ATACTCCTACTGCACATGCCCCGAGTATGGCGCAAGCCCACGCTAACAGGTCAAGAGGAAGTGCTCAGAGCCCTGCTGGCTTGGGGAGATCCATATGGTCGAGGTCTGGCTTGCTCCAGGGATCGACATGCGTCATCAGGTTTAATACTCGATGACGCTGCATCACATTCTGACGCGCCTCAACTGCAATCTCATGCCCCTCTTCAACGGTAATCGAAGCGTCCACTTCTATATGCGCGTCAACAATAATCATGTCGCCCATTTTACGCGTGCGGATATCGTGAACACCCTTGATACCGGGCGTTTCAATAAGCGTATTGCGAATCATGGCGACTTCTTTCTCGTCCGCGGCACGGTCCATCAGGTCATGCAAGGCATCCCAACTAAACGACCACCCCATCTTGGAAACCATGCACCCGACAATCAGCGCAGCGATTGGATCAAGGATCGGATAACCCGCAAGGTTACCGACAATGCCGATCCCCACTACCAGCGATGAGGCGGCGTCTGAACGTGCGTGCCAGGCATTCGCAACCAACATGCTTGACTTGACCTTCTTGGCAACAGCCAGCATGAAACGAAACAGCAACTCTTTAGCGACAAGCGCTCCGCCAGCGACCCATAAAGCAATGACATGCACGGTCTGCACGGTCTCGGGTGCTTCGAGCTTGCCGACGGCCGACCAAATCATGCCAACACCGACGGCCAGCAACAGTAAACCCAGCACCATTGATGCAGCGGTTTCAAAACGCAAATGCCCATAAGGATGGTCTTCATCCGCGTCCTTCTTACTGTTGTGGCTGGCGAACAGCACAACGAAGTCTGCCACCAGATCCGACAGTGAGTGAATACCATCGGCGACCAGGCCTTGAGACTTTGACAGTATTCCCACCGCAATCTGAGTGAACGTCAGAACGAGGTTTACGCCAACACTTACCCATGTGCAGCGAGAGGCAGCCGCTGCCCGCTCAGCAGGGCTATGAAGCTCGTCCTCTGGATCGTCAGCGAACTCTGGATGACTCATGTATAGCTTCTCCTGTGTCTGTAGAGGAAGGTGTGCTGCCCATAGTGAGTTCAGTGTGAATTCAGGAGCATCCCATGCGGATATAACACGCACTGAACGGCAACCTAAATGAACACAGCATTCAACACCCGGGCAGACCATTAAATAGGCGTTTAACAGGGCGTACATGCGAACGATTCAAAGTATGCAAACATTCTTATTTAGCAGGCCGCTATTTTAGATGACGGGTTTCTATTGAGACAAGCGCATTACTTCATACAAAGCTTAAGGTTTCCTGAACATACGTTAATTTTATATTCATAAGGGGACCTGTAATACAGGTGCTGTTTATTAAGTGTCCGCTCCAGCAGGCGGCTCTTTTTACTTCAGCGGCTGAGTCTCTTTAACGACCGCCTGACCCGACAAGGATGGCCGCCCTCCGGGAAAATATGACGCTACGTGGAAATTGGGCGATAATTCCTGCCGAATTTATTCTGGAGTGACCTCGATGAACCAAGAAACCCACGTTCATGGCCCCGACTGCAACCACGACCATGATCACCACCACGACCACCAGCACGCACACGTCCATGGTCCAGACTGCGGCCACGCGCCCCAGGAACCAGTGCGCAATACCTTGAAGGATGTTGGCCGCAACGACCCATGCCCTTGCGGCAGCGAGAAAAAATTCAAGAAATGCCACGGCGCTTAATGTAACCGCCGCATCGCCAACCGCGCTGCGAGCCAACGCGTGCATGCGTTGGTCGATAAGGTCAATCCGCCGAAGCCTTGAATGCCCGGCGCCTGAAAGGGCGCCTTCGCAGGCAACGTAGTCCACATCCCTGGATAAATCCGCACATTAGCCGCGATGGCTGCTTGCGTGGCGCGTGCCGGCTCACTAACGTAGCGCCTTTCCACGCCACCCCCGCAGGAGCTTTGCCATGGCCTCGCCAGCCCTCTCATATTTTCTACCCCGGTTCGGCGTTGCCGCAGCAGTCGCTGGAGCCCTGAGCCTGGCCGGTTGTCAGCTCAACGGCGGCGGCAGCGACACGCTGCCACCGACCTCTGGGGTGTACCCGCTCAAAGGGTTGGCGCAAAATGTTTCGGTGCGCCGCAACAACCTTGGCATGCCGCTGATCGAAAGCAGCACCTTTCACGACGCGCTCTTTACCCTGGGTTATGTTCACGCCAGTGACCGCATCAGTCAGATGGTCGGCATGCGTTTGCTGGCCCAAGGTCGCCTGTCCGAAATGGACGGCCCCAGCGCACTGGAAATCGACCGCCTGATGCGCTCGATCAACCTGAAGAAAAGCGCCAGCGAGCTGTACAACGGCTCTTCGCCGCGCCTGAAACGTTTCTTTGAAGTCTATGCGCGCGGCGTTAACGCCTACCTGTTCCGCTACCGCGACAGACTGCCGGCGGATTTGGCTGCGTCTGGTTATCACCCTGAATACTGGAAGCCGGAAGACTCTGCGCTGATCTTCAGCCTGCTGAACTTCGGCGTGTCAAAAAACCTGCAGGAAGAACTGTCATCCCTGGTATTGGCGCAAAAAGTCGGCGCGGACAAACTCGCCTGGCTGATCCCGACCTACCCCGATGAAGAATTACCGTTCGCTGAAGCCGAGAAGCTCAAGGGCTTGAACCTTGGCCAGGTGTCCGGGCTTAGCGATCTGAATCGAGTCGCCAGCCAACTGTCAGACCTGAACATGCTCGGTGTGGCGGCTGCCAACAACTGGGCGATTTCGCCACGGCGCAGCAGAAGCGGCAAAAGCCTGATGGCCAACGACATACACCAGAGCGCAAAACTGCCTTCGGCATGGAACTTCGTGCAGATCCGCGCCCCGAAATATCAGGCTGCCGGCGTCTCCATTGCAGGCCTGCCCTTGGTGATGGCGGGCTTCAACGGCAAGCTGGCCTGGAGCATGACCGGGGTCATGGGTGACAATCAGGACCTGTTCCTCGAGAAGCTCAAGCGCGAAAACAACAAACTGTTCTATATGGCCGATGGCAAATGGCAGCCCGCCACTGTTCGCAATGAAACCTTCTTCGTTAAAGGTGAGCGCCCCGTTCGCGAAACCATCTACGAAACTCGCCACGGACCGCTGCTCAACAGCGCGCTGGGCGAACGAACAAGCCCACAACAACCAGTGCAACTGAACAGCGGTTTTGGTTTGGCCCTGCAAACGCCAGACTTCAAAGACGACAAAAGCATGGACGCACTCTTCAACCTGTCCCGCGCGCAGAACGTCGAAAAGGCTTCCGATGCCAGCCGCGAAATTCGCGCGATAGCCCTGAACATGGTATTTGCCGATGCACAGAATATCGGCTGGCAAGTCACCGGGCGCTTCCCGAATCGCCGTGAAGGGCTTGGCTTGCTGCCATCGCCAGGCTGGGACAGTCGTTTTGATTGGGACGGTTTCGCCGACCCGATGCTCCACCCCTACGATCAAGACCCGGTGCAGGGGTGGATAGGCACCGCCAATCAGCGCACCGTGCCTAAAGGTTATGGCATGCAACTGTCGAACTCCTGGAACTACCCGGAGCGGGCCGAACGCATCGCCGAAATGGCAGGCAGCGGTAAGCAGGACACCCGCAGCATGATCGCCATGCAATACGACCAGACCACGACCTTCGCTGCCAAACTGAAAAAAATGTTCGAAACGTCGGGCATGGCTCAATCGCTGAAACAGGCAATCGAAGCCCTCCCTGCAACTGATCGCGCCAAGGCACACGAAGCGCTCACGCGCCTGCTGGCATTCGATGGCAAGCTCTCCGCCAACTCGGCCGATGCGGCGCTGTATGAGCTGTTCCTCCAGGAAAGTGCCAAGCAGATATTCCTCGACGAGCTGGGCCCTGAAACCAGTCCGGCCTGGAAAGCCCTGGTCGAAAGCGCCAACCTCTCCTACTCCACCCAGGCCGACCACCTGCTGGGACGTGAGGACAGCCCGTATTGGGATGACACCCGAACGCCGCAAAAAGAAGACAAACCGACCATCCTTGCCCGCAGCCTGGCAGCGGCCATCACTGCCGGCGAAAGCCAACTAGGCAATGATCACAAGGCTTGGCAATGGGGCAAATTGCACCATTACGCCTGGACCTCGGAAGGTAGCCGACGCAGCCCGATTCCCGCAGGCGGCGATCACAGCACCCTCAACGAGTCGGCCTATAACTGGGGGCAGGATTTCGACACCCGACTGATCCCGGCCATGCGATTTATCGTCGACTTTGGTCAACAGGAACCGATGATAGGACAGAGCACTGGCCAGTCCGGCAACCCGGCCAGCCCGCATTACGCCGATGGCATCGACCCTTGGCTCAAAGGCCAATACATGAGCATCCCGATGCAGCCGCAGAACTTCGACAAGACCTATGGCAAGCAGAGACTGACGCTGATACCTGGTAAATAATGGGATGCGGCGTGCCAGGCACGCCGCATCGCCCCACGATGGAGCAACGTCCGTGCCTGTTCCCGGAGGACGACTCCAGCGTGCTCGTTTTAGTGGCATATTGGCCTGCGAAGAAACTCGTCTATCCTGTAGCTCGTTCTGAGCTGGCAATGAGCACTTCTCCATCAAAGTCATCATTGCGACAACTCCGTACATTTAAAACGCACGTTCGTCTCTTTGGTTCAAAAATTGCTATCTTCTTCGGGTCTGGCGCTCGCCGGTAGCAAGCCTCGCGTGTTCCCAACGCTCATTTTGGTTTTAAGGACTGATCAATGAAAAAAGCATGGCTGACCCTTTCCGCACTGGCTATTTGTCTCGCCGCTGGTAGTGCAATGGCCAAGGAATACAAGGAACTGCGTTTCGGCGTCGATCCTTCTTATGCGCCTTTCGAATCAAAAGCCGCCGATGGCAGCCTGGTAGGCTTCGATATCGATCTGGGCAATGCGATTTGCGCCGAGCTGAAAGTTAAATGCAAATGGGTCGAGAGCGATTTCGACGGTATGATTCCCGGTCTGAAAGCCAACAAATTCGACGGCGTTATCTCGTCGATGACCGTAACAGATGCGCGGATGAAGGTTATCGACTTCTCCGAGGAACTGTTCTCTGGCCCAACTGCACTGGTGTTCAAGAAAGGCGCGGGCGTAACGGCCGACCCTGCAACCCTCAAAGGCAAGAAAGTTGGCTATGAGCAAGGCACCATTCAGGAAGCCTACGCCAAGGCCGTATTGGACAAGGCGGGTGTAACAACCCAGGCCTATGCGAACCAGGACCAGGTCTATGCTGACCTGACTTCCGGCCGTCTCGATGCTTCCGTACAAGACATGCTGCAAGCCGAACTGGGCTTTTTGAAGTCACCAGCAGGTGCTGGCTTCGAAGTCAGCAAGCCAATCACAGATCCACTGCTGCCGGCTAAAACCGCAGTCGGTATCTCGAAAGGTAACAAAGAGCTCAAGGCGTTGTTGGATAAAGGTATCAAAGCGTTACACGACGATGGTAAATATGCAGAAATCCAGAAAAAACACTTTGGCGATCTGAACCTGTACAGCGGTAAATAACATCCCAACGCCCGTCGATTTCAGGTGAAAATCTACCACCCGATTCGATGGGCGTTTTTTTGACCGCAAAAGGCTTGATCCATGTTTGACGAAATGCTGCAAACCCTTGGATTGTCCGCCTTCAGCTTGAAAGGCTTCGGCCCGCTGCTGCTTCAAGGCACCTGGATGACCATCAAATTATCGTTACTGTCGCTGCTGGTGAGCATCGTGCTCGGCCTGATTGGCGCCAGCTGCAAACTTTCGAGTCTGCGCATATTGCGCATACCGGCGCAGCTCTACACCACCTTGATCCGCGGCGTGCCCGATCTGGTGTTGATGCTGCTGATTTTCTATAGCCTGCAAACCTGGCTGACCGGTCTCACAGAAGCAATGGACTGGGACTACATCGAAATCGACCCGTTCGCGGCCGGGGTCATCACCCTCGGGTTTATCTATGGCGCCTACTTCACAGAAACGTTCCGTGGCGCGATTCTCTCCGTCCCACGCGGACAGGTCGAAGCCGCCACCGCGTATGGATTGAAGCGCAGCCAACGTTTCCGTTTTGTGGTGTTCCCGCAAATGATGCGTTTCGCCCTGCCGGGCATTGGCAACAACTGGATGGTGATGCTCAAGGCCACCGCCCTGGTGTCGATCATCGGCCTCGCCGATCTGGTCAAAGCCGCTCAGGATGCAGGCAAAAGCACGTATCAACTGTTTTTCTTTCTGGTCGTGGCCGCACTGATTTACCTTCTGATCACCAGTATTTCCAACGTTGCTCTGCGCTGGGCCGAACGACGCTATGCCGCAGGTAGCCGGGAGGCACAACGATGATCGAACTTCTCCAGGATTACTGGCGGCCCTTCCTTTATAGCGACGGCTACCACATCACCGGTCTGGCCATGACCATGTGGCTGCTCAGCGCTTCGATCGCTATCGGCTTTGTGGTATCGATCCCGCTGTCTATCGCCCGAGTGTCACGCAAGTTCTGGGTGCGCTTGCCGGTACAGTTCTACACCTATCTGTTTCGGGGGACACCGCTGTATATCCAGTTGCTGATTTGCTACACCGGTATCTACAGCATCGCAGCCGTGCGTGCCCAACCATTGCTGGATGCGTTTTTTCGCGACGCGATGAACTGCACGATTCTGGCATTCGCCCTGAACACCTGCGCTTACACCACGGAGATTTTTGCCGGGGCGATTCGCAGCATGCATCATGGTGAAGTCGAAGCAGCCAAAGCCTACGGACTCAGCGGCTGGAAACTCTATGCCTACGTGATCATGCCGTCAGCGCTACGGCGTTCGCTGCCGTTCTACAGCAACGAAGTCATTCTGATGCTGCACTCGACCACCGTGGCCTTCACCGCGACCGTGCCGGACATTCTCAAAGTAGCGAGGGACGCCAACTCGGCGACGTTCATGACCTTCCAGTCCTTTGGTATCGCCGCCCTGATTTATTTGACGATCACCTTTGCCCTGGTCGGCCTGTTCCGATTGGCCGAGCGCCGTTGGCTAGCCTTTCTGGGCCCGGCTCACTAGGACTTTTTACATGCGCCATCACACGCACAATCTGCTCGCCCCGCTACCAGGGACCGCGCGGCAGATCCACAGTTTTCATTACGGCCCGGAAAACACTGGCCGCAAGGTTTATATCCAGGCGTCCCTGCATGCGGACGAATTGCCCGGCATGCTGGTGGCCTGGTACCTGAAGCAGCGCCTGGCCGAGCTGGAAAGCGCCGACCTGCTGTTGGGCGAAATTGTTGTCGTCCCGGTCGCCAACCCCATCGGCCTGGAACAAGTGCTGATGGATATCCCGCTGGGTCGCTACGAACTGGAGAGTGGGCAGAACTTCAATCGCCTGTTTGTCGATTTGAGTCTGCAGGTAGGTGACGATGTCGAAGCGCGGCTCAACGATGACCCGCAGCACAACCGTGAACTGATCCGCAGCAGCCTGCGCGCGGCGCTGTCTGCTCAGATCGTCGATACGCAGTTGCAATCGCAACGGCTGACCCTGCAACGCCTGGCTTGCGATGCCGACATGGTGCTGGACCTGCATTGTGATTTCGAAGCGGTGGAGCACCTTTACACCACTCCCGAGGCCTGGCCTCGAGTCGAGGCACTGTCACGCTACCTGGGCGCTCAGGCTAGCCTGTTGGCCACCGACTCCGGCGGGCAATCGTTCGATGAATGCTTCACCCTGCTTTGGTGGCAGTTGCAACAGCGCTTCGGCGCACGCTTTGCAGTTCCCATGGGCAGCATTTCGGTGACCCTGGAATTACGCGGCCAAGGCGACGTTAATCACGCCTTGGCCAGTCGCGACTGTCAGGCACTGATCAACTACTTGACGCTGTATGGCGTGATCGCCGGAGATCCGGCGCCCCAGCCAGAGCTGTTGTACCCGGCAACACCGCTGGCCGGTGTCGAGCCGGTCGCAACGCCGGTCGGCGGCCTACTGGTGTTCTGCGCCCAACCCGGTGAGTTTCTGGAAGCCGGGCAAAAAATCGCTGAAATCATCGATCCGATCAGTGATCGGATAACGCCAATCCACACTCTCAATTCCGGCTTGTTGTATGCCCGCTCCTTGCGGCGCATGGCGACCGCTGGCATGGTCATCGCTCACGTCGCAGGCACCGAAGCCTACCGTAGCGGTTACCTGCTTTCTCCTTAAGGACTGCACGGCATGTACAAACTGACGATCGATGGCCTGCACAAGTGCTATGGCGACAACGAAGTGCTAAAAGGCGTATCGCTCAAAGCAAGCACGGGCGACGTGATCAGCCTGATCGGTGCCAGCGGCTCGGGTAAAAGTACCTTTTTGCGCTGCATCAACTTTCTGGAAACACCCAATAGCGGCACCATGACCCTGGACGGCCAGCCCGTGCGCATGGTCAGCGACAAGCATGGTATGCACGTCGCAGACCCCGCCGAACTGCAGCGCATCCGTACTCGCCTGGCAATGGTGTTCCAGCATTTCAATCTATGGAGCCACATGACCGTGCTGGAAAACGTCAGCATGGCCCCGCGCCGTGTGCTGGGTGTTTCCAAACGCGAAGCCGAAGACCGGGCGCGCAAGTATCTGGACAAAGTCGGCCTGCCGACACGCGTTGCCGAGCAATACCCGGCGTTCCTCTCCGGCGGCCAACAACAACGCGTGGCGATTGCCCGTGCGCTGGCGATGGAGCCGGAAGTGATGCTGTTCGACGAACCCACCTCGGCACTGGACCCGGAGCTGGTCGGCGAAGTACTTAAAGTGATTCAAGGCCTGGCTGAAGAAGGCCGTACCATGATCATGGTTACCCACGAAATGAGTTTTGCCCGCAAAGTCTCGAATCAGGTGATGTTCCTGCACCAGGGCCTGGTCGAAGAGCAAGGGCATCCTGACGACGTACTGGGCAACCCGCAAAGCGATCGGCTGCGGCAGTTTTTGAGCGGGAATTTGAAATAGCGGGAAAGGCTTTTCACGCAGCAACGCGAACCGAAGACACACGCCACTCATCACGCTCCAGCCTTGGTGCATTCAAACGACGGGCTTGGGTGGCGCCTCATCAGGAAGGGTTGGCACGCCTGGCTCAGTGGGATCTGTGGGTTCGTCGGGCTGTTCGTTCGGGGAATCGGGGTCGGGCTGCCCCGGAATGCCGCCGACCCTGTTGATGTTGATCTGGGGATAAGCGAGCAACGACCACGCCAGAAGGCCCACATGATTGTGGTCGCTGACTCTTGCGGGGGCGATGCGTTTCGAACTTGACGTCATAGGGCACTCCTGAGTGTTGACTCCCCTCGCTCGGCGCGAGAGGGAACAGTCCTGACAATAGAGTGCCTGAATGGGCACTAATTCCCTGGGCGCCCGATCAACGGCAAATCAAGTGCGCGGCAATGTCACGCCGCGTTGACCCTGATACTTGCCGCCACGGTCTTTATAAGAAATTTCACACTCTTCGTCGGATTCCAGAAACAGCATCTGGGCCACGCCTTCATTAGCGTAGATTTTCGCCGGCAAGGTGGTGGTGTTGGAGAACTCCAGCGTCACATGGCCTTCCCACTCGGGCTCGAGTGGCGTCACGTTAACGATAATTCCGCAACGTGCATAAGTACTTTTGCCCAGACAGATGGTCAGCACATTACGCGGAATGCGGAAATATTCGACCGTGCGTGCCAAGGCAAACGAGTTTGGCGGAATGATGCAGACATCACTTGTCACGTCGACGAAGCTCTTTTCATCGAAATTTTTCGGGTCCACCGTCGCCGAGTTGATGTTGGTAAATACCTTGAATTCAGCGGCACACCGCACATCGTAACCGTAGCTCGACACACCGTAGGAGATCAGCCGGTTAGCGCCTTCACCGCGAACCTGGCGCTCTACAAAGGGCTCGATCATCCCGTGCTCTAGCGCCATGCGGCGAATCCACTTGTCCGATTTGATGCTCATGGCGGTGTCCTGAATAGCGAGGTGGAAAAAGATGTCTGGCATCTTACCGGGCCGGGCCTTCGGGTTCAAAGACTCTAGAGGTCACGGCCATCGATCCAAACCCGTGTTTAAGCATGAATGAAAATAATCCTGAACAAGGCATTGGCACTTCTCGAAAAACCAGTTAAGGTGACGTCACTGTGTTGCTTGTGTCACTGAGAATCTCTACACGATGTTGAATTTCGATCCAACCATCTCCAAGAATTTTTCCTGCTCTTTGCACTCAGTCTCGGCCAGGGTTCTTCCTGTGTCGCAGTTAACTTTGTCCAAGGAGATACACCATGTCTAATCGCCAAACTGGTACCGTTAAGTGGTTCAACGATGAAAAAGGCTTCGGCTTCATCACTCCACAATCCGGTGACGACTTGTTCGTTCACTTCAAAGCTATCCAATCTGACGGCTTCAAAAGCCTGAAAGAAGGCCAACAGGTTTCTTTCGTCGCTACCCGCGGCCAGAAAGGTATGCAAGCTGAAGAAGTTCAAGTTATCTAACTTGTACTGAATCGCTTAAAAAAAGCCTCGCCCTCAAAAGCGGGGCTTTTTTACGCCCGTAGAAAATGTAAATGCTTTACGGCGACAGCGTGAGCACCCAGCGGATGCCCACGGCAATACACAATCAGTCGTCGCTAATGGTGATGTTCGGCATCGCCTGCGCCTGAGCTTCCTGCAAGACGATTCTCGCGCCCACGTGACGGGCCAGTTCCTGATAGACCATGGCAATCGGGCTTTCTGGATCAGCGATTACCGTCGGTTTACCACCATCGGCCTGCTCGCGAATCACAATCGACAGCGGCAATGACGCCAGCAGCTCGACATCGTATTGCGCCGCGAGCTTCTCGCCACCACCCTCACCGAACAAATGCTCCGCGTGACCGCAATTGGAGCAGATGTGCACGGCCATGTTTTCCACAACACCCAACACCGGAATGTTGACCTTGCGGAACATTTCGACGCCTTTCTTGGCATCCAGCAATGCCAGATCCTGTGGAGTGGTGACAATCACCGCTCCGGCCACAGGGACTTTCTGCGCCAGCGTAAGCTGGATATCGCCCGTGCCGGGCGGCATATCGATGACCAGATAATCCAGATCATTCCACGCCGTTTGCGTAATCAGTTGCAGCAGCGCACCGGAAACCATCGGCCCGCGCCAGACCATCGGCGTGTTGTCATCGGTCAGGAACGCCATGGACATGACTTCAATACCGTGCGATTCGATGGGCACGAACCACTTCTGATCCTTGATCTTCGGCCGCGTGCCTTCGGGGATGCCGAACATCACACCCTGGCTCGGGCCATAGATATCCGCATCGAGAATACCGACCCGTGCACCTTCGCGAGACAACGCCAGCGCCAGGTTTGCGGCGGTAGTGGATTTGCCCACGCCGCCCTTGCCGGAAGCAACTGCGACGATGTTCTTCACATTGGCCAGGCCCGGGATTTGCCCTTGAGCCTTGTGCGCGGTGATCACACTGCGCACCTCGACCTTGGCCGAGGACACACCCTCCATCCCCTCTATAGCCATTTGCAGCATTTGCGCCCAGCCATTCTTGAACAGGGCGGCGGCATAACCCAACTCAAGTTGAACGCTGATGCGATCACCCTGAATATCAATGGTACGCACACAGCCCGCGCTGACAGGGTCCTGGTTCAAATAAGGGTCGGTATATTGGCGAAGCACGGCTTCCACCGCTGCGCGATTGACGGCGCTCATGGCTACTCCCGGTAAAAAGACTGAGTAAAACAGACGGCTATCCTACCCCTTCTGAAAGGTGCCGGCATGCTTTCACAGCATGCCGATATGTTGGCTGATCACGGGCAATGCTCGCCAACGGGGTGAAATATATCGTCCAGACCTTTATAGTGACCGACCTCCGTTTCACTTCAAATAGCCGAGCCCCATGTCCGAGCCACGCAAGATTCTCGTCACCAGCGCCCTGCCCTATGCCAATGGATCGATCCACCTTGGCCATATGCTTGAGTACATCCAGACCGATATGTGGGTGCGTTTCCAAAAGCATCGCGGCAATCAGTGCATCTATGTCTGCGCGGACGACGCTCATGGCTCGGCAATCATGCTGCGCGCTGAAAAAGAAGGGATTACCCCGGAACAGTTGATCGACAACGTCAAGGCTGAACACAGCGCCGACTTTGCCGACTTCCTGGTGGATTTCGATAATTTCCACTCGACCCACTCCGAAGAAAACCGTGAGCTGTCGAGCCTGATCTATACACGCCTGCGCGACGCCGGCCATATCGCTACCCGTTCGATTACCCAGTATTTCGACCCGGAAAAGCAGATGTTCCTGGCCGACCGGTTCATCAAGGGCACCTGCCCCAAATGCGGCACCGAAGATCAGTACGGCGATAACTGCGAAAAATGCGGCGCGACCTACGCCCCGACCGACCTGAAAGACCCTAAATCGGCGATTTCCGGGGCGACGCCAGTACTGAAAGAGTCCCAGCACTTCTTCTTCAAGCTGCCAGACTTCGATGCCATGCTCAAAAGCTGGACCCGCAGCGGCACATTGCAGGACGCCGTGGCGAACAAAATCGCCGAATGGCTGGATGCAGGCCTGCAACAGTGGGACATTTCACGCGATGCACCGTATTTCGGTTTCGAAATTCCAGGCGAGCCGGGCAAGTATTTCTACGTCTGGCTGGATGCGCCAATTGGTTATATGGCCAGTTTCAAGAACCTGTGCGCCCGTCGCCCCGATCTGGACTTCGATGCTTACTGGGCCAAAGATGCCAGCACCGAGCTGTACCACTTCATTGGCAAGGACATCATCAACTTCCACGCCTTGTTCTGGCCAGCCATGCTCGAAGGTGCAGGTTTCCGTAAGCCAAACGCAATCAACGTCCACGGTTACCTGACCGTCAACGGCCAGAAAATGTCGAAATCGCGCGGCACCTTTATAAAGGCCCGCACGTACCTGGACAATCTGTCACCGGAATACCTGCGTTATTACTATGCGGCCAAGCTCGGCCGGGGCGTCGACGACCTGGACCTGAACCTGGAAGACTTCGTGCAAAAGGTCAATTCCGACCTGATCGGCAAAGTGGTCAACATTGCCAGTCGTTGCGCCGGCTTCATCCATAAAGGCAATGCCGGCGTACTGGTCGCAGGCAATGCCGCGTCAGAATTGACCGACGCTTTCCTTGCCGCCGCACCCAGCATTGCCGACGCGTACGAAACGCGTGACTTTGCTCGCGCCATGCGCGAAATCATGGGCCTGGCCGACCGCGCCAACGCGTACATCGCAGAAAAAGCACCCTGGTCTCTGGCCAAGCAGGAAGGCAAGCAAGACGAAGTCCAGGCCGTTTGCGCGCTGGGCATCAACCTGTTCCGCCAACTAGTGATTTTCCTCAAGCCCGTCTTGCCGCTGCTGGCAGCCGACGCAGAGGCCTTCCTGAACGTCGCGCCGCTGACCTGGAACGACCACCAGACGCTCCTGAGCAATCATCAGCTCAATCCGTTCCAGGCGCTGATGACCCGAATCGACCCCGTAAAAGTGCAAGCCATGACCGACGCCTCGAAAGAAGACCTGACCGCCAGCCAAACTTCTGTTGCCCCGCAAGGTAATGGCGAACTGGTCAAAGAACCCTTGGCCGCCGAAATCGACTTCGGTGCATTCGAAGCAGTGGACCTTCGCGTGGCCCTGATCCTCAAGGCCGAACACGTTGAAGGCGCCGATAAGCTCCTGCGCCTGACCTTGGACATTGGCGACGAACAGCGTAATGTCTTTTCCGGAATCAAAAGCGCCTATCCGAATCCAGCCGAGCTGGAAGGTCGCCTGACCATGATGATTGCCAACCTCAAACCGCGCAAAATGCGCTTTGGCATCTCCGAAGGCATGGTGATGGCTGCGGGCCCTGGTGGCGAAGAAATCTACCTGCTCAGCCCCGACAGCGGCGCCAAGCCTGGTCAACGCATCAAGTAAGCCCGGCAAAAAGCCCGCGAACAGTGCTGTTCGTGGGCTTTTTTATGGAAGAAGTACGGCCTGCGTCCTTGCCGGGTACTATCTTTCTTAAAGGCTCCCTCGCCTGATCGCTCACTCCCGGCACGACCATGACCGACTTCATCCTCACCCTCATCAGCGCCGCATTGATCAACAATCTCGTATTGCAGTTGCCGCTGGGTGTCGACCCGCTACTCAAGGCCTCGCGCCCATCTGACTTCACCCGCTCGCAAGTACATGCATTGGGCATCGCAACTACGTGGATAATGTTTTCAAGCACACTCATCAGCTACCTGCTGTACCGCTATTTGCTGCTGCCGCTGGAGCTGACGTACCTGCGTTTGTTTATATTCCTGCCGGTAAGCGTACTGTTAATCACGCCCTGCATATCCATGTTGTCTCGGTTCTTGCCGCGATTGTCCTTCGACGGGCTGTGGCCACTACTGCTGGGTAACGCCGGGATTCTCGGGTTGGCGATGCTGAGCACACAGGCCGACAAGGGGATTTTCCTCACGCTGGCATTGAGCCTTGGGGCCGGACTGGGCTTCTGGTGGGTACTGAGTTTGTTTCATGATCTTCGTCAACGCATTCACATCCAGGATGTTCCACTGCCTTTTCGCGGCATGCCGATCGAACTGATCAGTGCCGGTTTGATGGGACTGGCCTTTCTCGGCTTCAGTGGGCTGGTCAAACCATGAACCTGATCCAACGTATCGATGCGCTGCTGCCGCAGACACAGTGTGGCAAATGTGGGCATCCCGGCTGCAAGCCCTACGCCGAAGGAATCGCCAGCGGCGAAGCGATCAATAAGTGCCCGCCCGGCGGCGACGAAACCATCGCAGCACTCGCCCGGCTACTGGAAGTCCCTGTCGTACAGTTGGACCTCGATCGCGGCCCCGCGCCAGCGCAGATCGCGTTCATCCGTGAAGCCGAGTGCATTGGCTGCACAAAATGCATTCAGGCCTGCCCGGTGGACGCCATCGTTGGCGCAGCAAAGCTGATGCACACCGTCATCATCGACGAGTGCACGGGTTGCGACCTGTGCGTGGCACCTTGCCCAGTGGATTGCATCGAAATGCACCCGTTGCCACTCAGCGTGATCCCGGTCGTTGGCGGTATGGCGTTTAGCAGCGAACTGCAACAAGCCCGCGCCAGCAAGCGCAACCATGCGCGCCGACGCTTCGAGCTGCGCAACGACCGGCTGCGTCGTGAAGAAGAGCATAAGCAGGCCGAACGGCTGGCCCGCTCCCAACGCCCCGTTCAAACACCCGTAACCACAGCAACGCCTGCACTCAACCCCGTACAGGCCGCCATCGAGCGCATCCGTGCGCAAAAAGCTGCGGCCGATGACCAGGCCCTGAAAAAAGCCAAAATAGCCTTGGCTATGAGCCGGGCGCAGTTGAACAAGTCGCTCAAGGCTTTTGGCCATCCGCCCACCGCCGAACAGCAAGCGCAACTGGTCGTGCTACAGCGCGAATTCGAAGCCGCCGAACACACCTTGATCACGCTCGAAGCAAACGCTCAGACGCAACCCAAGGTCGACACTCATGCCACCGCCTGAAGCAGCCGCCAGCCCGACCGAACAGGTCAGCGAGCGCCTGCAAAAGACCATGAGCCTGGTGTTACTGGCCACGGTGCCCGGCGCTCTGGTGCTTTTGTGGTTTTATGGATGGGGCGTTTTGATCAATTGGCTACTGGCGGCCAGCATGGCTCTGGCAGCCGAGGCCTTGGTGCTCACGCTGCGTCAACAGCCGCTCAGGCCCTCGCTGAGCGACGGTAGCGCACTGGTCAGTGCAACGTTGCTGGCATTCGCCTTGCCGCCGTATTCACCGTGGTGGCTGACACTGCTGGCCAGCGGCTTTGCACTGCTGTGTGGCAAGCACCTGTTCGGCGGAGTAGGAAAAAACCCGTTCAACCCGGCCATGCTTGGGTATGCCTTGGTGCTGGTGTCGTTTCCGCAACAGATGAACCACTGGCCGGCGCCTCACAGCCTGAACCTGATGGGCGGTCTGCAACAGATTTTCGGTTTCAACCTCGGCTCGACGACGCCACCCGATGCCTGGGCTCAAGCCACTGCGCTGGACGCCTTGCGGATCAATAAAAGTCTGACCGTCGACGAGCTGTTCGCAGGCAACCCGTCGTTCGGCCGGTTCGGAGGCAGAGGTGCCGAGTGGCTGAACCTGGCATTCCTGGCGGGCGGTGCATTCCTGCTCAAACAGCGGGTAATCAGCTGGCATGCGCCAGTGGGAATGCTTGGTAGCCTGTTTATCATCAGCCTGCTCTGCTGGAACGGTTCCGGGTCGGATTCCCACGGCTCGCCGCTGTTCCACTTGTTGACCGGTGCAAGCATGCTAGGCGCGTTTTTTATCGCGACAGAACCGGTGTCCGGCCCCAAAAGCCCACGCGCACGCCTATTGTTTGGGGCTGGAGTGGGGGTGATCACCTACCTTATTCGCACCTGGGGCGCCTACCCTGACGGGGTCGCTTTCGCGGTGCTGCTGATGAACCTTACCGTGCCTGCGCTGGAGCGAATGCGGCCTTCCGAAGAAAACCCGGAACCGCGTCATGAATAAACCCTCCAGAGCACTCAGCGTGCTGATCATTACCCTCATCGCCTGTGTCGGCGCGGGCCTGACGATCACTCTGCAACACGGCACAAGCGCGCGAATCATCGCTGCGCGCGAAGCGGCTCAGGCACAAGCGTTTCTATCGATTCTGCCACCAGACAGTTTCGACAATCACCCCTTGCAGCATCCTTTGACCTTGCCTGAGCAAACGCCTGCAACCCAGACAGTCATCGCCGCATATCTTGCAACGCTCGCCGATCAACCTAGCGCGATCCTTTTCCACAGCCGGACGCAGGGCTACTCCGGGACCATCGAGCTGCTGATTGGTGTTTCGACCACAGGCAAATTGATTGGGGTAAAAGCTCTCAAGCAAAACGAAACACCCGGTCTCGGTGCCCGTATCGCTACTGAACCGGGCTGGCTGGCAAGTTTTATCGGCAAATCAATGAGTGAGCCAGCAGAGTCAGGCTGGGCGCTGAAAAAAGACAACGGACAGTTTGATCACATCGCGGGGGCGACGATTACCTCTCGAGCGACTGTCAGTGCGATCCACGAAACACTGCAATTCTTCGATGCCTATCGAGCGCAACTCCTGTCGCCATCCACAGGTAACCCGCCATGAGCGAGCGAGCGCAACATAACAATGATTTCAGCCCCCTTCTTGGCCCACTGAGCCTGACACCACTCCTGGGGATCACTGATTCACTCGTACGGGCCATGGGACTCTTGTTGGTCCTATGGATCGTCGGCGGCCTGCACAATGTGTTGGTCCGGTGGATGCGCCCGCTGTTAAACCCCGGCTCGCACCTGCTCGCCAGCACACTGGTGGCCGCCGCACTGGTCAGTTGCGCTGAACTGGTGTTGCAGGCTCAAGCGCTGGCGCTCTATCAGGGGCTGGGGATCTACCTGGCATTAATCGGCACTCATTGCGTGCTGAGCGAATACACCGGCGAAGCGACTGACGACCGGCCTCGGAATTATCCCAAGCCGATCGTTCTGTTCAGCGTATTGATGCTGAGTCTCGGGCTGCTGCGCGAGTTACTAGGCAACGGCACCCTACTCAGCCATGCCCAGTGGCTGTTCGGCGCAAGCGCGGCATACTGGGAAGTGAGTATATTTTCAGGGGGGCTGCACCTTGCCCTCCTGACGCCTGGAGGGTTTATCTTGCTAGGACTGCTCCTGGCTGCGAGAAACGTCTGGGCAAGCCGCTCAAGCCCAATTCGAACGCCTGATGCCAAGAACATCGACCGACTCTCCGCCTCCAAGGAAACGCTTCAGCCATGAATGCCGCAAAACGCCTGGAAATTTTCCGTCGCCTGCGCGAAGACAATCCGGAACCTAAAACCGAATTGGCCTACAGCTCACCGTTCGAACTGCTGATCTCGGTGATTCTTTCGGCTCAAGCGACAGACGTCGGAGTGAACAAAGCAACCGCACGCCTGTATCCGGTGGCCAATACCCCGCAAGCGATTTACGACCTGGGCGTGACAGGGTTGTCCGAGTACATAAAAACCATTGGTCTCTACAACAGCAAAGCAAAAAACGTCATCGAGACCTGCAGGATGCTGATCGAACTGCACGGTGGCCAGGTACCGCAGACCCGCGAAGCGCTAGAGGCCTTGCCGGGCGTCGGACGCAAAACCGCCAACGTTGTTCTCAACACGGCCTTTCGCCAACTGACCATGGCGGTCGACACCCATATTTTCCGCGTGAGCAATCGCACAGGCATCGCCCCCGGCAAGAATGTGGTCGAGGTGGAAAAGCAACTGATGAAGTTTATTCCGAAGGATTACCTGCTCGATGCTCATCACTGGCTCATCCTGCATGGCCGTTATGTTTGCCAGGCCCGAAAGCCCCGTTGTGGCAGCTGCAGGATCGAAGACCTCTGTGAATACAAGGACAAGACGTCTGACGATTGAGCGATAGAGGTTCCAGGGGGCAATCGATTGAAAAAATCTTTTTTACCCGGTCATGAATTGTCGCTATAAGGTGCGCCAATGACAGCCTAAGCCTGGAGTCACTTTATGAGCACTGGCAAAGAGCAATTGGACACAGAAGACGACTTCGCTACGGTCGAAGCGGATGAGGACGAGCAGGCGCCTGTGGAACAGGCAAAGACCAATTTGAGCAAACGCCGAACCATCGACAACCTTCTGGAAGAGCGGCGCTTGCAGAAGCAACTGGCTGAGTACGACTTCGACCTTTAAAGCATCGAACCTACCCGACCTCAATGCCTGGCGGTCTTTGATTGTAAAGGGTTTTCCCGTATAAAGCCTCTCACTCGCGAGAGGCTTTAGCGATGATCGGTTATCAATATACGACCACGGCAAAGCCTGCTCTCTCTTTCCCGTATTCCTGCTATCCCCGAGCACGGCGAAACGATGTCTCAGACCAGCCCATTGCGCTGAGCGAGTTCAATCAAATCAACCAAAGAACGGGCGTTAAGCTTGAGTAACAGGCGCGTCTTGTAAGTACTGACAGTTTTATTGCTCAAAAACATCCCGTCAGCAATTTCTTTGTTGGTTTTACCGCGAGCCAGCTGCTGCAACACCATCATCTCTCGGCCAGACAGCTGATCGACCATATCTGCCTCACTGGCATTACCCAGGCTTGAGCGCACGGAATGAAGTGCCTGGTTGGGGAAATAACTGTAGCCCGACAACACCGCCTTAATCGCGCTTAGCAACTCAGTGAGATCTTGTTGTTTACAGACATAGCCGGCAGCACCGGCTTGCATGCAGCGCATGGAAAAATGCCCCGGAGCTTGAGAGGTCAGAATCAGCACCTTGAAAGGCAACGTCATCGCTGTCAGACGGGCGATTACCTCCAGCCCGTCCAGCTTCGGGATACCTATGTCAAGAATAACGATGTCGGGCAAATGCTCTCGAGCCAGCTGCAAGGCGTCCACGCCATTATCCGTTTCCGCGATGACCTCATAGCCATGGCGCTCCATTAGCATGCGTACAGCAAGGCGAATGACGGGGTGATCATCCACGATCAGCACTTTATTCATGGGTAAGTCCAATTTTCGCTGTTCGATTTTTTAGAGTCAGCACAATAGCCTAGTCGTTTAGTGCTTTGCATAGCGCCCCCCCCCGAGGACCAACAGCCAGAGACCATTCCTACATATACGACAGATACGCCCTACAAAAGACGCCATGCGTGATGTACTTTTTGATCCTTTTGACAATCGGCAACCCTCGGCGGCGGATGAACTGGTTTCAGTTTTGTTTGCTGATCTCCAGCATCGTGGTTCACGTAATAGAGTTATCAACGTTTGGTCAAGCACAGATCCGACACCTCGATAACTAGTCAATCGAGATTTGGCATTTTCAGTGCTCACTCGGGATCCTGCGAAGCACAAATATAGCCATAAGCCACATTTACCAACGTTTTCAACCCTTACTCCGCGGTGCCTGAAACTGGTTTTTTACAGAGTGTCAGTGAACCATGAACGCACTGATGAACGCACGTGTCGACCCTCTGTCTATTCAGAGATGTGTCGGATTGTCAGACACAATACAGAACACCCGTCATAAATTATTACCTATTATATTGCGGATGTCTCAGCAAAATTTACAAATGTTGAATTTAAAATCCACGTATTTGCACAGCTTTTTTATTATTCTCATCCACTTTAGGAAAAAAGCTACACGACACTCAGAAAAGTCCTAAAGCTCACGCCCTCATTCAACCTGACACCAACAGAAATACTTAATCCAACCGAACTGAATAGATAGCCCGCATCACCGATGCAGACCATTTGCGTTGCCACCTTAAAAGTTTATATAACAAACACGGCACGGTTACGGAGTGCAGACCTGAAGAAAGTCATCGACCTTACAACAAAACGCCTGCCGCCCTATACAAAGAGCTCATCCGACCTAGAGTTAATGCTATTCGTTGAACACTGGCCATACCTGGCGACACGAAGAGGAAACGTACTACATCACATTAAGAATGCCGACCCCTCCAATGTAATAACCTCGCACAACTCGCCAGGTAATTCATATAAAGCGCTTTTTTTCACTTGCAAATTCTATTACCAGTCGTTACTTTTTATTAGCAGCGACTCTATTAGAACGCTTGCCCACCCTATTTAATCGAATCACGGGATAAAGTTACTCATCGAGCCTGCTCACTGTACTGCCCGTGACTCGGTGATTTCATTGATTATTGGGCGGCGCCACTAAACTCGACAACTTAAAATCCGCCACTTTTCAAGAGCCCTTATTTTTCCCGCATAACCGGATCGAAGCGACTCACACCCAATGATGTGCTCACTTCCCCAACAGCATACAAACACAGGCCTATTACCATGAACAATAAAGCCCCCCATTCCCGCTCTAAACATGCGCCTCTGCTGGATTTGGCGACTGCCGTGGACCAGTTCATTCAGCGAGGAGGCGTTATCAATGTTATCCCGACCGGAGAGACTGCAGACACTATCCTGGCGTCAGAAATCCCCCCGCGCCTTGATATAGATCTGGAGGAAGACACCCATAAAAAACTGGAACTATTGAAAAGTTTGGTGGCCAAGGGTGCTGGCGTCAACGCTCTCCAATACTCCCTGAGGATGAACAAGAAAGATGTGAGACGGATGGCCGGGGAACACGGCCTGAAGATATCCTATAGCCGACCTATTCGCGGTATCCAGAATGAAAAAAAGGCAGAGCCTGCTACCGTTGATGACGACATTGCAGGCCACGCCATGCATTATTCCAACTTGGGGTATACGGCATGGGAGATCGCTCAGAAATTGAACTTGAGCGTGCGCCAGGTATGGAAAATCGGGCAGGACTATCGATTTGAATTCAGACAAGCCCGCGACAGAACCGACTCAAGCGACTTGCCTGAGGCGTAACACATTAAGCACCCCGACCGTCATCCGAGCCTGTGCTTGTGGGTAACGCAGCCTAACAAAACAGGTGTAAGCGTGATGACCGCATCACCGTCAGTCTTCATGCCTCGCAACGACCGGCTTTGGTCTTTTCAACCCCTGCCTGCCCGTGCCAGGCAGCCTTAAGCCAGTTGTTAGCCGACGGCATCGAAAAGCCCCACACTGTCCCTCTCTAATAACTAAAGAACTTAGTTATCTATCGCAATTAAATCCGCCCCCGCCGCCACCGTTAAACATACCCGCGTGGGTTTGCCTATTGCAAAAGATCGCACAATCCGCTTAAACAATATTACTCACTGTTCACCTCACATCCACTGACACTACCCTCAGGAACTAACATGAATAAAGACTCCATCACCGGCATGAACCCAGTGCGTATAATTGCCTTGTTCGCAGCGCTCTCCGAAGCCTCCGCCGCCACGGCGCTGCCCTTTCTACACGAGGACAACCAGACCCTTTATGTTTGGTTCCTCATTGTCTTCCCTTGCACCCTGACGCTTATGTTTTTTTTGACATTAAACTTCAACTATAAAGCCCTCTATGCGCCCTCTGACTTCTCCAATGAAAAAAACTTTCTAAAGGTCTCAAAAAAAACCGATCTTTATTCTAAAGACACGCCGCAGCAACCCCCACTCAAAGCGCCTACAAACGGGAATAAGAAGAAATCATTTTCGAAACTCTTGCTCCACCCTGCCAATAGACAGGATGCTTTTTATGGAGGGCCCATCTCCTGTCAGCGCGACTTAAAGAATACCCTATCCCTGCTCACTGTCCAGAACAGCACCTCTCACAGTAACAACCCCCCCTCTGCCCGGTGGATTTTAGTGATTAAAGACTGGGACGAACCGATGCCGCATGATGAACTCATTGAGTTAATTAACCGCTGGGCAAAAAGCACACCACACTCCGACATTTCCGCCGTATGGGTAATTGAATCAGACCGTGTTATTTATCTATGAAAACACCCGAATACACGAGAGCGCTGTTCAACTGTTCGTTGCCCGCCGTAGGAACAATACGACAGGCGCCATGGACAACTCTAGAATTAACAACACTTCATTTACTTAATTGCGTAGGCGTTTACCGTGAACACCCACCGAATTATCTTCCAACGCCGTCCGACCGACGATGAAGACCTTAAGCCTCTTAAGACGCGAGCCCTGAGAAATCAAAACCCAAACTATTCCTTTGAATGAGTGACGCGACGCCTCGTATCTAAAAAGCGACTAGTGTAATGAGAAGCCGCCTGCGAATGCCCTCAGCCTTAAAAACTGACGAGCCAACGCTAACGTAAAAACACCGCGCACCGTCAAGGTCCCTCATCCAATTGAGCAGAGCATACAATGACGCTATTAAAAGATTATCACGACACCCAAAAAGCGCTTGAGCAACAACTGTCGTTGCTGGCGTCACTCAAAAAAAATTCATCCTTAATAAAGGAGCTTGAGTTCGAGAAAAAAATCAAAGCGCTGATGACGCGCTACCGTAAAACGCCGAAAGACTTGATTACACTTTTCGACACCACAGCACCGCTCACTAACACGACTGTTCACGAACGTCCTGTCACGTACGCAACGGGGGCCAAGAGACTAAAGAAGACACCAGAATCAAAGCCTCAGTGATCCATTTCACGGGTGCACCCGAGACTGCAGAGTTGAATCACAGGACGACTTGGCAGTCCCTATGCGATGACCTGGCAGCGCTGAAAAGCGTTGCCAGACTCAAATTCAACGCTGGCCCTTGACCCGCTTCCATTGGAAAAATGGGTCAAGGGCTATATCGCTTCCGTGCACGAATACCTCAAACAAACCTTGGTTTATTCAATGGCCCCCGGCACCGGCCATCAGAACAACTTACGGCCTTTGTTTGCAGCAATGCGCATGCGCAGAGCATTCAATTTGATAAAGCCGGCTGCGTCCGCCTGATTGTAAGCGCCGCCGTCCTCTTCAAACGTCGCAATATTTGCATCGAACAACGACTCGTCGGATTTACGACCTGTCACGATGACATTGCCTTTATACAGCTTCAGACGCACAACGCCGTTCACGTGGGCCTGAGACGCGTCGATCATCTGTTGCAACATCAGACGCTCAGGGCTCCACCAGTAGCCGGTGTAAATCATGCTGGCGTACTTAGGCATCAACTCGTCTTTGAGGTGAGCGACTTCACGGTCCAGGGTGATTGACTCAATGGCGCGGTGAGCGCGCAGCATGATGGTGCCACCCGGTGTCTCATAGCAGCCACGAGACTTCATGCCCACATAACGGTTCTCGACGATATCCAGACGTCCGATACCGTTTTCGCCGCCGATGCGGTTCAGGGTGGCCAATACTGTCGCAGGCGTCATATCTACGCCGTCCAGCGCCACGATATCGCCATTGCGATAGGTCAGCTCAAGATACGTTGCAACGTTCGGCGCGTCCTCTGGGGACTTGGTCCAGCGCCACATGTCTTCTTCGTGCTCAGTCCAGGTGTCTTCCAGCACGCCGCCTTCATAGGAGATGTGCAGCAGGTTGGCATCCATGGAGTACGGCGACTTCTTCTTGCCGTGACGCTCGATCGGGATGGAGTGCTTTTCAGCGTAATCCATCAGTTTTTCGCGCGACAGCAGGTCCCATTCACGCCATGGAGCAATCACCTTGACGCCTGGCTTGAGGGCATAGGCGCCCAGCTCGAAACGAACCTGAT
This sequence comes from Pseudomonas sp. 10C3, assembly GCF_036346185.1. NCBI lineage: Bacteria > Pseudomonadati > Pseudomonadota > Gammaproteobacteria > Pseudomonadales > Pseudomonadaceae > Pseudomonas > Pseudomonas sp. 10C3. The sequence goes on from NZ_JASJVE010000001.1 coordinate 157,081, forward strand.
CGTTACCTTTGCCGGTGGCGCCATGGGAAATGGCATCAGCGCCGGTTTCGTTGGCGATTTCGATCAGACGTTTGGCGATCAGCGGACGTGCGATGGAGGTACCCAGCAGGTACTCGCCCTCGTAGACGGTATTGGCGCGGAACATCGGGAATACGAAATCGCGCACGAACTCTTCGCGAAGATCGTCAATGTAGATTTCTTTCACGCCCATGGCTTTTGCCTTGGCGCGGGCGGGCTCGACTTCTTCGCCTTGGCCCAAGTCAGCAGTGAAAGTCACTACTTCGCAGTTGTACGTGTCCTGCAGCCACTTGAGGATTACCGAAGTATCCAGGCCACCGGAATACGCGAGAACCACCTTGTTTACGTCCGCCATGCCATCACTCCACCGGGTTGTACGGAAAACCGGTGATTCTACCGCTCAAACCTGTCAATTTACAGAGGCGCGACAGCTTGTGACGACGAAGCGACAGTTAGTGTCGAGAGTACGACCGATTCATGCCGCTCAGGACGTGGCAGCGGCATTGCTCGCAGCCGCAACAGGTGTGGGCTCATCAGGCGCGACACGTTCCAGCTGGATGTTGACCCGACGGTTGCGTGCACGGTTGGCGGCATTGGTGTTGGGCACCAGCGGATACCGCTCGCCATGAAAGCGCAGGGTTATCTGCTTTTCCTGCACACCTTGAGTCTTGAAGAAGTCCATCACCGCCAACGCCCTGCGCCGCGACATATCACGATTGGTCAGGCGGTTACCGCTGTTATCCGAATGGCCATCGAGTTCAATGTGGTTAACGGTGGGATCGGCTTTTAGGAACTCAGCGATGACCTGCAGCTTTGCCCGCGCTGGCGCATCAAGATCGACGCCGTTGCCTGGGAAGCCTATCTGCGCCTGCTTGACCTGTTCGAAATTCATCGGTAGCAACTTGGTGGTACAGGCTTGGTAATCGCTGAACGCCTTGTTGAACCTGACCGGTAACAGCCGCACTTCCACAGCACTATTACCCTCTTGAGAGTAATGACGAATAACCGGACTGCGACCTTCAAGCAAGCCTGCCATCAGGCGCCCGGCCTGGCCCTGGGAGCTATTGAATGGAATGCCGCCATTGCTTACTTTGACCGAGCCCAGATTGATATCACCGCGCCCCGGCTGCCAGGGCGCTGCCGCCGCCAACAGGGTCGCAGAACCCGAGCCGAGCATACTGCCAGTAGCCTTGAGACGAAACGTGGCCTGCTCACCCGCGCGGCGCACGAATTCGCCCACACCGAAATCGGTGATGGGTTGGGTCAGGCGACACTCGAATTTGTCACCTTCGACTTTCCATTCGATACTTTCCAGACGCGTCTGGAAGGTGATAGCCACTGCCGGCAGACTGGCAAACACGCTGAGCAAGGCTAGATAACGCTGGCGCACGGGAGGCTCCACTAGAAAACTGCATACGTCTGGCTATCGGTAACTTCCCGGAAAACTTGATAGCGAGTGCCTGGAAGAGTCTTTTCCGGTAGCATTCCCAGCGAGTTTGACCCGCCTGGAATCCCCAATGTCTGACCGCCTGACCCTTCTGCGTCCCGACGACTGGCACATTCACCTCCGTGATGGAGCTGTTTTGCCTCACACCGTCGCTGACGTAGCGCGTACTTTTGGACGCGCAATCATCATGCCGAACCTGGTGCCTCCCGTGCGTAATGCACAGGAAGCTGACGCCTATCGCCAGCGCATTCTTGCTGCGCGCCCGGCAGGCAGCCACTTCGAACCGCTGATGGTGCTGTACCTGACCGACCTGACCCAGCCGCAGGATATACGCGCGGCCAAGGCCAGCGGGTTTGTCCATGCCGCCAAGCTGTACCCGGCCGGGGCAACCACCAACTCCGATTCCGGCGTCACCAGCATCGACAAAATTTTCCCAGCGCTCGAAACCATGGCTGAAGTCGGCCTGCCGCTTCTGGTCCACGGGGAAGTGACCCGTAGCGAAATCGACGTTTTCGACCGTGAAAAAATCTTCATCGATGAGCATTTACGTCGAGTGGTTGAACGCTTCCCAACGCTGAAGGTGGTTTTCGAACACATCACCACCCGCGAAGCCGTGCAGTTCGTCAACGACGCTTCGGCGAACGTCGGGGCGACGATCACCGCCCATCACCTGCTTTATAACCGCAACCACATGTTGGTCGGCGGCATTCGCCCGCACTTCTATTGCCTGCCGATTCTCAAACGCAACACTCACCAGGAAGCATTGCTCGATGCCGCCACCAGTGGCAGCGCGAAATTCTTCCTCGGTACCGATTCAGCGCCTCACGCCCAGCAAGCCAAAGAAGCGGCGTGCGGCTGTGCCGGTTGCTACACCGCTTACGCTGCCATCGAGCTGTACGCCGAAGCGTTCGAACAACGCAACGCCCTGGACAAACTGGAAGGTTTTGCCAGCGTTCACGGCCCGGCGTTCTATGGCCTGGCACCCAACCGCGACACCATAACGCTGGTCCGTGATGAATGGACCGCACCTACCAGCCTGCCGTTTGGCACGCTGTCCGTAATTCCGCTGCGCGCCGGTGAAAAACTGCGCTGGCGCCTGCTAGAGGAACACGCGTGAGCGAAGATCATTTCGACGACGAACAGGACGGTCATGGCGGCGGAGGCGGAGGCGGAGGCGGCTCTCGGCACCCGATGGCTGCCCGTTTCCGCGGCTATCTGCCGGTCGTTATCGACGTAGAAACCGGCGGATTCAACTCGGCGACCGATGCGCTGCTGGAAATCGCCGCAGTCACGATCGGCATGGACGAAAAAGGCTTCGTGTTCCCTGAGCACACTTACTTCTACCGCGTTGAACCGTTCGAAGGCGCCAATATCGAAGCTGCCGCGCTGGAGTTCACCGGGATCAAGCTCGATCACCCGCTGCGCATGGCTGTCAGCGAAGAAACTGCGCTGACCGACATCTTCCGTGGTGTTCGCAAAGCCTTGAAAGCCAATGGCTGCAAACGTGCGATTCTGGTGGGGCATAACGCCAGCTTCGACCTCGGCTTCGTAAATGCTGCAGTCGCGCGCCTGGACATGAAGCGCAACCCTTTCCACCCGTTCTCCAGTTTCGACACCGCGACCCTAGCGGGTCTGGCTTACGGTCAAACCGTGCTCGCCAAGGCCTGTCAGACCGCGGACATCGACTTTGATGGCCGTGAAGCACACTCAGCCCGCTACGACACCGAAAAAACCGCAGAACTGTTCTGCGGCATCGTCAACCGCTGGAAACAAATGGGTGGCTGGGAAGACTTCAACGACTGAAGCCTGTCCTGCTCTACAAAAACCGGCCCACGTGGCCGGTTTTTTATGTGCGCCATCACGTGTTTTATAGGAGATGCAGCGCAGTGTTCTGGACGCAAGGAGCGCGCTTAAACCCGTTTCCGGGATAGGATTAATTTATCTACCCCCTCCCCCATCATTCCCTGCCAGGAGCCGACAGCTCTACTCCGGCGCTCAGACACTCGGCTTTGACAAGCATTCTCATTACGATTAGTATCCCCAGCACTGAGTCATCAACCAGCGACGGTTCTCACTTATGTATGTCTGCCTCTGCCAAGGTGTTACTGATGGGCAAATCCGGGACGCGATCCTTGAGGGTTGCTGCAGTTACCGTGATGTCCGCCAAACGTTAGGCGTCGCCAGCCAATGTGGCAAATGCGCGACCGTTGCCAAAGCCGTGGTGCGTGAAACCCTGACGGAGCTGCAAAGCAGCCAGGTAATGCTGGCCTACCCCGCAGAGTTTTCAGTTGCCTGAATGGCGCCTTTTCAAAGAACCGGACCTTGTGTCCGGTTTTTTTATGTCTTTAATTCAAACGCTTAGCCGATAAATACGGAACTCAAACACTCTTATTAGTATTTAATTCGACTTATTATTCAATACCTTAGGTTTGACAGCCCCTATTAGTGCGGCTCAGACTCCGAGCCTATCTACATAAGCCATAGAACAGGACCTCGACATGAAAGGCGACATCACCGTCATCCAGCATCTCAACAAGATCCTCGGAAACGAGCTGGTCGCAATCAATCAATACTTTCTGCATGCCCGCATGTATGAAGATTGGGGCCTGAAAAAACTCGGCGCGCACGAGTACCACGAATCCATCGACGAGATGAAACACGCTGACAAGCTGATCAAGCGCATTCTGTTCCTGGAAGGCCTGCCTAACGTACAAGATCTGGGCAAGATCCTGATCGGAGAGCACACCAAGGAAATGCTTGAGTGCGACCTCAAAATCGAAAAAATAGCGCTGACTGACCTCAAAGCGGCCATCGCGCACTTTGAAGTTGTTGGCGACTTCGGTAGCCGTGAGCTGCTCGAGGACATTCTCGAATCCGAAGAAGAGCATATCGACTGGCTTGAAACCCAGTTAGGCTTGATCGATAAAGTCGGGATCGAAAACTACTTGCAGTCGCAGATGGGCGACTGATCGCTCACTGACGAAAAAGCCCCGCACCTCAATCACGAGGGCGGGGCTTTTTAATGCCTGGTATTTGAACGCGGTGAGTCAGGCACACCGCGTCAAATCATTCGCAGGCAAGCCTGCTCCCATAGCTTCTGGGCAGACTCACATCAGCATCCATCAAGCGTCGGCTTTATCCGCTGCGGCTTTGGCGGTCGCTTCTTTGACCTGCGTTTGCAGCTCACCACTGGCAAACAGCTCGGTGATGATATCGCTGCCGCCAACCAGTTCACCACCGACCCACAGCTGTGGGAACGTCGGCCAATTGGCATATTTAGGCAGGTTGGCGCGAATTTCCGGGTTCTGCAGGATATCGACGTAAGCGAACTTCTCGCCACACGCCATCAATGCCTGGGAAGCTTTCGCCGAAAAACCGCACTGCGGAGCATTCGGAGAGCCTTTCATGTAAAGCAGAATGGTGTTGCTGGCAATCTGCTCTTTAATAGTTTCGATGATATCCATGGAGCACCTCGGCTGAACTTTCCGACTCAGATGTCGGCACGGTGGCGCATTGTAACGGAATCCCGAGCACTACGCTCGGGCTCTACTCAACCGCCGACGGGTTACTTACGCCGCCGCCACGTGCACCGGCACCCCGTTCAGTACGGCGTTACCTGACAATGCGTCCAGTTGGTGCTCATCAGTCAGGTCGTTGGCGCTGACGCCCGGCTGCTTGCTGGCGATGCTCATGTGCACCCCAGGGCGCGCATGGCCCCACCCATGAGGCAGGCTCACCACCCCCGGCATCATCTCGACGCTGCCCAGGACTTGCACCTCGACCACCCCGACCCGCGAACTGACCCGAACCCATTGCCCGTCAGTCAGCCCGCGGCTGGACAGATCATCCGGGTGCATCAGTAACTGATGACGCGGCTTGCCTTTCACCAACCGGTGATAATTATGCATCCATGAGTTATTACTGCGCACATGACGACGGCCAATCAGCAGCAGCGCTCCTGCTTGTTGAGGCGCCTGCATTGCAGAGAACCGCGCCAGATCGGCAAGGATCACGGCAGGTGCCGCCTGAATCCGCTGATTGGCCGTTTTCAGACGCGGCTGAAGGTTGGGTTTGAGTGCCCCCAGATCCAGTCCATGCGGATGATCGCGCAACGTCTCCAACGAGAGTTTGTGTTCAGTCGCATCGCCGTACAAGCCGGCGCGCAAACCCAGGTCAATCATGCGTGCTGGCGGTATTGTCGGTTTCAGCTCGCGCCCGGCCTTTGCGGAAAATGCCTGGGCCAGGCCGACGAAAATCTCCCAATCGTGCAACGCGCCTTGCGGCTTTTCGAGAATCGCACGATTGAATCGTGTGACATTGCGCACCGCAAACATATTGAACGTGGTGTCGTAATGATCGTTTTCCAGCGCAGAAGTCGACGGCAGAATCAGGTCGGCATAGCGCGTGGTTTCGTTGATGTACAGGTCAATGCTGAGCATGAACTCCAGACCATCCAGCGCCTGCTCCAGCTTGCGCCCGTTAGGGGTCGAGAGCACCGGATTGCCCGCAACCGTGATCAGCGCACGGACCTGCCCTTCCCCTTCGCTCAATATTTCTTCAGCCAAGGCAGAAACCGGTAGCTCGCCCGCGTATTCCGGCAGACCCGAAACCCGGCTCTGCCAGCGATTGAAATGCCCGCCCGAGGTCGAGCTGACCAGATCCACTGCGGGCTCCGTACACAGCGCCCCACCGACACGGTCCAGGTTGCCGGTGACCAGATTGATCAGTTGCACCAGCCAATGGCAAAGCGTGCCAAAGGACTGCGTGGAAATCCCCATCCGCCCATAGCACACCGCTTTGTCGGCACGGGAAAAGTCACGCGCCAGCTGGCGAATCTGTTCAGCAGGTATTCCACAACGCGGGCTCATGGCTTCAGCGCTCAGGTGGTCGATGGCCTGCCGCACCTCATCCAGCCCATCTACCGGCAGATGACTGTCGCGCGTCAGGCACTCGTCGAACAGGGTGTTGAGCATGCCAAACAACAGCGCGGCATCCCCACCGGGCTGCACGAATATATGTTGATCGGCAATCGCTGCCGTTTCGCTGCGACGAGGATCAACCACCACCACCTTGCCGCCTCGTGCCTGAATCGCCTTAAGGCGCTTTTCAACGTCGGGGACGGTCATGATGCTGCCATTCGACGCCAGCGGGTTGCCGCCAAGAATCAGCATGAAGTCGGTGTGATCAATGTCGGGTATGGGCAGCAACAAACCGTGTCCATACATCAAATGGCTGCTCAAATGATGAGGCAGCTGATCTACGGACGTCGCAGAAAATCGATTGCGGGTTTTCAGCAACCCCAGGAAATAGTTGCTGTGGGTCATCAGCCCGTAGTTGTGCACGCTAGGGTTGCCTTGATAGACCGCCACCGCATTTTGCCCATGACGCTGTTGCAGGGCGAACAGACGGTCTGCGACCAGGTCAAACGCCGCTTGCCATTCGATGGGCTGCCACTCGCTGCCCACTCTGAGCATCGGCTGGCGCAGACGGTCAGGATCGTTCTGGATATCTTGCAGCGCCACCGCCTTGGGGCAGATGTGCCCCCGACTGAAGCTGTCCAGAGCATCGCCCTTGATCGACGTAATCCGCACCCCGGCACCCTCTTGGGTCGTGGTCTCGATGGTCAGCCCGCAAATGGCTTCACACAGGTGGCAGGCACGGTGGTGGAGGGTCTTGGTCATTGCCAGCCTCATTTTGTTTTGGGCCACCTTACGGCAGCGGAAACAAAACTATGGCGGTTGAGGGGCGAGTACGCCAGAGGGGTTCGTCTTGTGAATCGGGGGGCATCAAGCGGGCCGATACGGCCCGTGCAGGTGTGCCGATGCGCGTCAGTTGATCAGCAGCATCAGGCTATCGGAGTGACTGACTTGTGCTGCATTTGCAACTCATCGACGGTTTCGATCTGCTCCTGAGCGACGTGAACGCCGGTCAGTTCGCCGATCAGGCGCCAATGATCATCAAGGCCGACGCTGATGGTCGCCATGCGATCAATCATGCGCCGCCCCGCCGACCGGGTAATCTCATCATTGCTGCGCAGCAACTCGAATGACATGGACGTTATCGACGCGGTGAGGTGCGTCAAAGTACGTGCCGTCAGTCCGAGTAATTCCGTAAGCTGCTGTTCTTTAGAATCCATTCCTCATAGCTCCTGTGATGAGCAATTGCCATTTATACCTCAGCCTCGACATTTATGAAATGGTCAGCCAGCCTGCTCAAGGCCGGGGCAGACAGTAATGTTATGGAACTGTTACGTGATCGACATTAATTGCCAAGGTCTTGGACCCCAGTGTACAAATGCTTCAGTCTTTCCAGAAGTCAGCGCGCTATTGGCAATACGCGACATTTGCTTATAACGGAATGTGCGGGAAATACAGGGGATTGGGCCATTTTAGCAGTCTATCGACCCCTTGTATTTGCGCTGAATTCCCTGCCCTCGCCTGAGCAATCCGCAAAGATTGGCCCAAGAATTGGCCCAGACCTCCCCCGACGTCCTGCCGACCGAACACATCCTCTATAGCTCGTCCCGATAAGCCAGCGACAGGATCACGGACTGCCGAAATCGCGCCTATACAAAATTGAACTATTTCACACGAATTTGTTCATCCGCGAATATACTGACCCACCATCAAACGGAGTTGGTCATGGACATAATTCATCCAGCAATCATAACGTCAGTAGCTCTCTCGCTAATTTGGATCACAATTGAACTTTTAAGCCTGTGCACGCAGAAAATGTCTAACTGGCTAAACGATAATCCTCAGCCGATTCAGCGGAGCTTTGCATTTAGGTCCCTGCTGAGGCTGTTTAAAATTGAAGACGAAGATAGCCTGACGGTCTGGGCTGGCGTACTGGTGGTGCTTATGGCATGGCCAGTATCTTTTATATTGCTCGGAGCTACGGTATTGGTATTTCGCGACCGGAAACGCCGTAGAGATAACAAGCAGGCCATAGCGCCGACAATAATTTAACGCCGCCTCTACCGCTATCTATTGTCCGATCCCATCGTAAGCCTGTTCGCATGCTAGTCCGGCTATTCGGGAACGGTCAGCAAGGGAAGCCAGGTCTGCTGCTCGCTGGTTAGCGCGCGTGAGCAGGTCGGATAGCACCATTGCGGCACGGTTGGTTGGCGGGCTTCCAGTGGCAGTGGTGGAATGGCCGGTGCAGCTACTTGGATCGGCTGCCAGCTTTGCGGTTGCGAGCTGCACGCTGCCAATAATGCTAACAGTGGTAGCATGATCAAACTTTTCAGATACGTTCGATTGAATCGCATGGGCTTGCACCTGTTGGTTATTGTTGATCCTGCTGAGTTCGACCGCGCGCGCATCTTCTTCAGCCTTGGCCTTGGCCAGCGCCTGTTTGGCTACTTCTGCATCCCATTTAGCCTGCCACCCAGCGTTTGCTAGGGTTTCGCCGTGGTGATAGGCGCCATACAGCGCACCGAACACCAAAAGTATGGCCAGCAGGAAGGCTCCGGCCTTTGTGTAGAGTGATGTCATGCCAGCACCTTGAGCGCAGTGTTATAGAGGGCGAGCCGGTCAGGCTGACCATTTAGGCCGCCATTTATCTTTTTAGTGATCGCTTCGAGATTCCCGGCATCGGCCAAAGTATTCAGGCCATTGCTTGCCCAGTACCAGGCGGCAGACAGCGCGGCGTAGATCGGCTGCTCTAACAGTTCGGGCGCCGTCAACAGGTCTTGCGCTAGTGCAGCGCCGCAAGCCTGATAGTTCGTCCAGCCTGTTACCTGGATCAAGCCGCGTCCTCGGTACTTCCAACCGTCACCGGTTACGGCAGGGCCATTGCCCATGCGCGAGGCGTAGACGATATTCGCGATCTGCTCGGGCTGGCGGGCCACTTGAGCGGCCAGTGCTGGAGTAAATCGACTTGGCCACGTAGCCACCAAGCCCGGCGCGCCATAATTCAGGTTCTCGACCAGTTGCGTCAGTTGCGCAGACTCATGCCCGACCTGAGCCAAGAACGCCGCCATGCGCAGAGGCGTGATGATTTGGTACTTGCCCATGGCCGTATTCAGTGCAGACACAAAAACACCAGCGACTTGGCTGGCGTTAGGGAGAATTTGCAGCAACTGCTGCTGGGTGATTGGCATTTCACACTGCCTTATAAAGGTTGATTTTCGTCGTCATGCCGGCATCGTCTTCGGTCGCGAAGTTATCCAGCGGATTGACCTTAAATCCGAACCGAACAACCAGTGCGTGTGTCGGGCTCCATGCACGCACCCAATAGAACGAGTACCAGCGGCGCCATCCGCCCACGACGAGCTTCGTGGTCACGAATTGCCAGCCAGTGAAGTTCGGGTCGTCGCGCACAAAGCCTTGCCCGCTGAATGTCGCCACGCACTTGGATAGCGGGCACGACCATAGCGAGACGAGCCGCATGTTGTTGACGGGGTTTCGAAGTGCGGCCCATGTGTACATTGCAATGAATGATGTAACTGGCAGTCCGAACGGAGTCGCGGCAGACCATGTGCCATGCTTGTCGCCAAGCAGCCCGTCGTAATCGTTACCAAACAGCCAAGCCCATCACGGAAGGTTGACGATTGGGCGACCATCGCTCTTGCTGATGTCGTCTACGCGAAACGGAATCGCAATAGCCACGACAAGCAGGCCGAGCAAATCCGTGACGATGTTGCAGGCCAGTAGGAATACCCACTGGATAACAGCTCTGCAGATGTCGAGCATTGGCTTTCTCCAGCTACAAAAAAACCGCCCGAAGGCGGCTGATTTGACTATTTGGTTACTCGGGCATAGTCGGCCAGGTTGGATCGGCGACAGTTAGGTCGACCAACTTCAGGTCGCGGTAGTATTGCTGCCAGGCCTTACCTTTAATGGTGTCGTCGTCCGTGGCGTTTCCAAGGTTTTGTGCCAAGAAGTACGGCACCATTGCCACTGATGCAGCGGTGGATAGCACCGCTTGAGCAGCAGTGTTAACTGCAACAATATCCACGGGAGGGTGGAAGTAATCTATATACCGCTGATCTGTATCATCAACTTCCCCCTGATTCGGATAGACATTAGGATCTTGCGGCCCCCCGAAAACAGAGACGATTTTAGTTTCTGTTTCATCCGAAAACTGAACGTAGGCAATAGTCATCTTTAATTCCTTAAAAAGTGTATTCGGAAAGAGCTACAGCAAAACTAATGGTCCCAGTGCTAGCTGAGTCCACGTAGTAAATTGTCTGAGGGGTTGAGATTGGTATCTCATGGAACGGCGCAACAATACCGCCGCCTACGCCTGTGTTAGAGATCGCCAGCGTTAAGGTCCCTATGCTTGCGCCAGATCCGCCAATTGAGGCCGCCAAGTTAGAGCCGGACGCGCTGGAGGTCAGAGTTAGCGTACCGTGGCACGACTTGGCATTTAAGGGGGCGTAAGTGCTGATGTTTAGGGCGGTTGCCGTGCCTTGTTGAGTGGAGGTGCTGAGTACGGTCGTGAGCGCGGTATACACGGTCCTGTCCGTCTGCGAGCCTACTGTAAATAGACTGCTGGCAACTCGCTGCACACTAACAAGGGCAGACGCCGTGTACCCAGACGGCATATTGGCGCCGCTGTAGACCTCTGTCGCCGATGCCGATGTTGCATTGACAGCGAGTAAAGCCGAAACACCCGATGTCGGATTATATGTGGCATAGATTGCAATATAGCCAGTAGCCGGAACGGTTCCCGTGTCCATCCCGCCAGCGCCGGAAGTAGCAAGGTTTATTGCTTTGTTAAAGTTGCTGAGTAGCCATGCGGCGCCGCCAAGTGACGACTTAACTGCAATCTCATCGGCCGTATAGGTGGCCGTAGCGCTAGCGGTAGAGATCGACATTTTTCCGTTGCGTACGCCGCCCACTACCGCTGCCATCTGCGAAAGCTGGATAGCTTGCTGCGATTGAATGGCAGGAGCAACTTGTTCTGGCGCTCCGGTACAGAACAGGAGAATGTAAGCGCCGCCACCGATTGAGGTGTTCCACTGTACCCAGGCATCGCCGTTGGCGATCAGCTCGCTACCTTGCAGTGCCGTCTGTGCGCCGCCTACCAAGGCTACGGCGCCTAACCCATCATTGAAGGTTGAAGCGCCAGTGTTTGTGGTTTTGACTTTGAAGCGCAGAACCTGGCCTTCGGATCTGGCAACAACGGCCGGCACAAAGGCGCAAACATAAGCGTTAGCTACGCCGGTATCTAAGGCGAATACATTACCGCTGACGCCTTTAGCGGCGCTGAGAAAGTTAGCCTCAAGCGTTGCAGTTGTCCCGTCATCTACAGCATTTTGTCCGGATTGATCGGCGATGAACTGGCCGATCATTGCGGCCATAATTGAAGACTGACGCCATGCTTTATTGAGCTGGGCGGAGTTCGCAGTACCTGAAGAGAAGCCAGAAGTCCTTGCAGCAAGAGCAAGATAGGCGGCCTGGGTCATCACATTAGCGCCCACGGCTCCGCCGAACGGCAGAAAGTCATTCGTTGCCATACATACCCCGATTTATTTAGTAGATCTGCCCCCAGCTTCCTTGATCGAAGCCGGATACATATTGAGTGGATGCGTCAAACCCGAAGAGCGGGCCATCTGCTGTTGGGGCGATGTAGTAGTTGACGTGCACGCTTTGAGGCTTGATCGGGATATACCCGCCAGTCAGTAATGCGAGTTCTATTGCAGAAGGCGCCTTTCCGGCTACGCCGATGGTGATCGTCATGTCCTGATTGTCTTGAATAAAGACTAGCGAATCCCCGCTAAACACCAGGTCCATAATTTCCTTGGACTGCTCAAGTGTTCCGTCCCAGCGATTAGCCCCTATCTTGGCCCTTATTAGCGTTTTGTATGTCTCGTCATCTAGGGTTGTAATTCCATTCGCAGGGTCGAACGGCCCCTTCCATGACCCTTGATCAAACCCAAGTCCAGCAGTATCGAGCGAGAAATACACGCTAGTCAGCGGTGTAGAGATGTTTCTTCCGACACCTACCCACAAGCCGATCACATCGATCTGCACGCCGACCGCATTATCCAGATCAAAGTCATCAGGCAGGCCATCAGAAACGGCCGACACATCAACAAATGCCTGAGCGACCGCCGTTACCATGAACATGAACTTAGGCTTATCGGAGTGCTCACTTGTAATCTTTGCGGTGTAATTACTGATATCTATCATATCAACTCACCGTCAGGATTACGCTCGCAGGCGTGCAGCTTGCTGCTTGGTTGAATGTCAAAGGCACGTCCGGAACGCCGGGACCACCGGGGCCACTAAGGCTTAGAGCCGTCAGCTTGAAGGTCGAGCTAAATGGGACGCTATTGGCGACAGTCAGGGCATCGGCCCACTCAACAGTGCCGCTTGGCCCGCCACCAATTGCTACTTGGTTTGCATAATCAGAAACCGCCTGCTGTAGCGCAACTCCCGTAGCCGTTACAAACCCTGTGAGCGCCTTGATGGAAACCGCTGCACCGATAGCTCTGTACGTAGGTCGAGAGAAATTGACGGTGATCGGCGTGCCGTAGGCATCGGGCACTGTTACTGACGTAGTTCCAAATGTTCCACCGCCAGGCCCTTTCTTGGAAGCGATTGCGGCGGCGATAGCAGTTAAATCTCCGCCCTCAACGACAATCGCAATGCTGTGCGCTGGAATACCATTTGCGTCCGCAGCACCAGTGTCATTGTCATAAGTGGCATAACGGGTAACGCCAGGAACGTTTGCTACGGCTCCGGTAGTGCCTTCCAAAACGGTACGGGATGGCAGCGCTGTCGATGTCTTCTGTCTCTGGCGAAGAGTGGCGTCGGTCTCGACCGGAGCTCCGGCGCTGGCTGCCGATGCGTTGGTTGCAGTTTGCCAGCCGCGAGTCATGGTGATTATTTTGTTTATCTGGTTTATGCCGGCCGCCACCGCTCCAGGAGTCGAACAGATAGAGGTTGCGGTGATAGTTCCGGATGGGGGAATGGTAACTAACGCTGGAAGCGCCCAGTTGTTGCTGGACTGATCCTGCACTATTCCTGAAATAATCTGCGTACCAGCCTGGCCTACAATAGTCAGGTCAGCCTCTGAGTTGGTCGGTACCGCGCGGGCAATGCCGTTAATTTTAACGTTGCTGGACAGTCCTGTCTTTTGCGCGGTGTTGGGCGAGAAAGAGAAATACGAGCCCATCACCGAGGCGTTGGCATCACTGATCGCCAGCGCAATAACACTCAGAAATTGACCGTCTTGAGAGTCATTTTCCAGATAAGTGTCGGCGCCATAGATCGACTGGAAGGAAGTCTTCAGGTAGTTCAGGACATCGGCATATGTCGGCGCAGTGATACCCGTTGCCGAGATGGTCGGCGCGGTCGATGAGGCCATTAGACTGTCTCGCTTATGGTGGTGGTGCCGTAATCCGTAGTAATCGTCGCAGACGCCGTCAGTGCTCTACTATTGGGGTCGAAGGTGCTGTCGTAGCTATCGATCTGCGTAAGCCCGGTCGTTCCGAGAATGCGTTTCTTAATGGCGGCATCGCGCGTAGCAACGGTACGCTCGCCGAGCACTTCGCTATTCCATGGCGTGCCATCCGATGTATCAAGGAACCACTCGCCTAGGTTTAGCTGGAGTCGAGTCTCTACCGCCTGGGCAACTGCCTCGGGCGAATCGCGGTAGAAGTCGGCCTGTTGATTGCCGAAGGAGTAATCGCCGTTGGCGTCTAGCTTTCGGTATCTCATGTCAGCCGCCCTTAACAGTGGTGGTCATATGGACATCAGTCATCGGCGTGTTTGGCACGCCGGAGCCGCTAGATGCGTGGGTATGGCTGTTGAACAGCGCCAGGAAGGTAGATGTCACGAACTTCAATAGCGCTTGTCCGGATGCAGCCAGGTTGATCACTGGGGCGATCACATTCGCTGACGATGTCGAAGTAACGTTGATTGGCGCCGTCGTGGTTATATTGATCACATGCGTGGCCGAGCTGACTTCAATGAACGCTGCACCATCGTCAGTCCGCAATTGTGCTGCAGATAGACTGATGCCTGAGATGACGTGTGGCTGCGATCGGTAACCAAGCTGAGCAAATCCATCAGACAGGTCATGCATGCGCAGCTCAGCTTGCGTCTGGATGCCGCCCGACTGCCACCATGAGTCAATGCAGCGCGAGGCGAATACAACTAAGCATTCATCCCCGACCGCCACCGGGAATGTAAGCGTGCATCCTCCACCGGACGGAAACTGGACTGGACAATCAAGCAGCAGAGGGTAGTTGGTGATGCTAATATTTCCCTGCTCATCACGAACCGTGCCCTGAATCGCAGGCTGAACGGTTACCGTCATTGCCTTATCATTAAACGACTGAATTATTCCAGGCATGGAAGTTTGGATTTTGGACTGCCAGCCACTCAGCGAGACCTTCAATACTGAAAGAGGGTCTTCTATCCGCTCAAGTATGTTCATGGGGTTATCGCCTTGAAGAGAGTTTTAGCTATTCTTTTTGTTGTCTCGGCGCCATGCGCGCTTGCCGAAACAATCCTTGTAGATCCGGGCGCCACCCATATGTTTGTTGGCGACAAGTTCGACGCCCGAACTGCGCAGGAGGTCTTATATGAGGCTCGTCCGTGTAAGCTACCTATCGTGAACGCTAAAGATATGAGGCAATACACGACCACCACGATGGCCAAGCCAATGGAGGCTTGCTGGGGCAGGACACTTGGCGGCGGAGTTACTCAAATCTTCGAAAACGGCATGTCCTTACAAGTCACCGAAAATGCATATGTGGCGGCAAGCGTCGATGGATCAGGATTTGGAGTGGTTACAAAATCAATTTATGAGCGACGAAATTATCAGCCATGCACAGAGGCAGATAAAAATGGACGAATGTGTCTAAAGGGTCAGCATTAGCCGAACGGCCTAACCGATCCTGGCTCTGCAATAGCGCCAGGTATGCCAGTGCCAGCCTTGATCATTGATCCGTTAGTTACCGATGCGTCTATTGAGATGCAGATCGCCTCGGAGTACCACTCTTCGCCTCGGGTATCCCCATAAAAACTCACATTCAACACCTTATAAAAGCCGTCGGCATCCAGCCTTATCTGGACAAGGCTCAGAGAAGTAGATTTCTCAGTCAGAGGGGCCGGGTTTAGCCTGAGTTGCTGGATGCTTGAGTTATCGATCTTCAGCTGTCGCCCAAGCCGAATGCCCGGATTGAGCAATGTGCGCACCGTAACCCCATTTTGAGTCTGCTCCGGCAACCCAATCATGCCCGTGGCTGACGTAACTACTACGACTTCCCCAGGCAGGTACGCAGTGTTTGGAATTAGGGTTAGCTGTCCGTCCTGAATACTCCAGCTGACATCTTGCGTTTTCCCCAAGGCATCAAGAAAGTCACGAGTCATCCCGTAAAAAACCTTTCCCCTTGGAAGCTTTGCCGCCGACAGTACAGAGGTATCCCCCATTGTTACGCCGCGCGATGTCATGGACTGCAGCGCTTGCTGGAGATGATCGCTAGCCGTTGATCCTGCAGCTAGAGAAACATTCATCACGGCAAAGTTGTATGCGCTATCACCATCTGCTGCCGTGATGTCCACGTAGGTGTCGGTCTGGCTTTCCCGCCCACGCCTGGCCTGCTTGATGGTTCCGTCGAAAATAATCCCAAAATTCCCCGCGTACCCAGCTTGCAGCACGACACGAGTAAATTCTTTTTCAATTTTCTTGGTTGTCGCATCGCTAAGATTGTAAACGCGTATGTCGGCGGTATTCGGCGTGCTTATATCGCCGCGCCGGACGCTGAACCGAATTCTCATCTCTGATAGGTCGATAGCGGACTTGTCGTCACCAATCTTCAAACTGATCTGTCGGAGATACTGAGGTACGCTCATTGCTACTCCGTAAACCAGTAAAGGTGCGAATCGATACCGAGGTTGGTAAACGTGGGAACTGCATCAGGATCTGCAGTCGTCTGGCACCAGAGCACGCCGCCCAAGCCAAGGTAGTCGTATTGATCTAGCAGGTTAATGCCGGTCACCAATGGAATCCCTTGAATGATTGGCGTGCCACTATTATCAGCAATATCAAGAACCCACCCAGCGCCCTCAGAGTTACGCCATTGAGCGGTCAGTCGATAGCTGACGCCAGATAACGAAACGACAAAGGTCTGCGGGGTCGGCGTCATTGGAATTTCAAAGTTAGCCATTACCTACCCCGTTTGGTGGCTGCCACCCGCCAGGCGCCGGCACACTTACGATTGCCTGCTTGGTTCCGGCGTCAGAGGTCTCGGCCGTATCTTGCGGATGAGCCTGATCATCCTTCGGCGGCAGCGTTGTCGCCTGCGTTTGCACAATAATGATCTGCTTAAATACAGCGATGACCATCAGGGTGTATTCGCTTTTCTCGTCCGTCGTCACGCCAAGGCTACGCATGAGCATGTTGGTGTAAAGGCGCTTTCCAGTTGAGACATCGAAAGGAATGCGTGACGCCTGAAGCGCGAGCAACTGGTTGTAGACGCTGGATACGTAATCCGATCCGAAGGCACTGCCTCCTGATAGCGCACTCACCAAGCCGGTGATTCCACCCAGAACACCAGCAAGACTAGCATTGCTCCATCCGCACCTGATGTACAGGTCCGGGGGCTTCTTGAATGAGTGGTCAGTGATGTTTGCGCCGAGCTCGACAGGGTGCTCAGTTATCTGAAGCTCATCATTGGCGACCTCTTCCATCGTTACCTGGGCAACGATGCTGCCAATGGATCGCTTTGGATCAATGGTGATAAGTCCTGCAAAGTTAGGCATGTCAATTCACCGGAGTGCTCATATTGCGCACCAATTGCTGGTTAACCCTTTGCTGTGCGCCGCCCACTGCGTTTGCAGTGGCGGCAGGGTCTTGCGCTCCGTGAACAGTAATGTTGGTAGTTTGATTGAGCTGGCCCGCCATCTCGCCGCGCGTCAAAGCCTCTTTGCTTTTAGTGTCCTCGTCTGAGCCGGGGCGCTCGTAGTAACGAGAAACAACAGATCCAGATTCCTCGGCGTTTTTTGAGGCTCGAAGCAACGCTCCGGCTTTTTTCTCAGACCCTTCCGTAAGCTCATAATGTACAAACTCAAGCTGCTTCATGAGGTCTGAACGGGCGTCAGAAATATCAAATCCCGCCCACTTCTTGAAGTCTTTTTGCCGATCCGGGTGCCATTGCCCGATACCTCTGGCGCTCCAGAAGTCTCCGAGAGCCTTTGGGTCGAAATTACTCTCTGCCGCCAAGTTGGCTGTTATTCCCGACGCCTGCTCTGAAGTCCAACCTACCGACTTAAAGAAGTCTTTCGCGAAACTGGCCTTGTCTTTATCGACATCCTGCAGCTTTCTCCATGCATCAGACCGCGCGCGCTCGCGAGTTTCCTGCTCTGGTGTTTGTCCGCGCTCCAGTAGACGCCACGGTTCCGTGCTTTTTCCTGGACCATCATCATTCCCGCGCTGGTCGTTATGCCTTTGGGCTTCTTTATCCTCGCCTTCATTAAGATTGGACGAGTACATAAGCGCGGCGGCGCTGGTCAACGGAACCAGAATTGCCGCAGCACCAGAAAGCCCAGCGATAGAGCCGCCAAGCTTGAGAAACGATGCTGCTAGACTGAGTATTCCCCCGACTAATGGAGCTGCTCCAAGCGCGCTTAGCAGTACCAGTAGCGCAATAATCTTGGTGCTCCAGCCGTCCGTGGCATTATCAAGCTGCAAAAAGAAGTCCCATATTTTTTGGAGATAAGGGCCTGATCGTTCGACAAGCTGCAATAGCTTCAGAGTTATATCCGCGATCCGTTCAGCAATCATCGGCCCGTTTTTCTCGAACCATATTTCAAATTTTTGAAGGTCAGGCCCAAGCTTGCGCATCAGCGCCGACTGCACAAGGATCGAGAACGATTCGAACTGAAGACCTACATCTCGCAGCGTATCCATGAATGCGTGAGCATCCTTGGTAGCCTGGTCTAGTCCACTATCATTAAGCTTTTTGCGGTTCTTTTCGAGTTGCGCGCCAAATTTGTCATCCTGAATGGCGCGCAGGGTTTTCTCATCGATGCCGAGCACGCCAGCGTACTGATTGGCCTGATACCAAGGCATAGCCTTAAGCTTCTGACCAATGTTGACGAGCATGTCAGCAGTGTCTTTCAGGTTTCCGTTGGCGTCACGCGTCTGCACGCCAATGCCTTTCAGGAAGTCTTCGCCGCCAGGGGTGTCACGCAGGAACTTAGCCAATCCCTCAATGGATCCGCGAGCCTCTTCAGCTGAAGCGCCAAGACCGCGAGCGGCATACTCGGCAGACTTAAGGCTTTCAGCAGATGCTCCGGTACGCTGAGCGGCGAAGTATAAGCCCTCAAGGTTTGACGCGAACGCGGCTACACCGGCTGCAACAGTGAGTGACGCGCCCGCAATGGTTGCTACCAGCTTGGCAACACTTTTGGTTGCGTTTTCAATGCCCCAGGTGAAGTCCTTCGCGCCTTTCTGATCAACCTTGAAGCCAAGGCCAACCAGAAACTCCTTGATGACGTCTTGGTCAGCCATTCTATTTCTCCGTCGCGCGCCTCATCCGCTCCTTGTTTTCGGCTCGGACCAGTAGCGAATCATTCATTTTGGCGATGTCGGCCAGGTCCAGCGTGCAATCAAGTAGCGACTCATACCGGCACATACCCTCATGCACTGGGATAAGCAGCCAATCCTCGTCGCCTGGAAGCTTTGCCAGTTCGACCGTCAGGCCTTGGGAGTACTCTGGCCGGTAAGCATCCCGCGTAAAAAAGGGCCGAGGGATTCAGTTATTACGCGAACCGATAGCCGGATCATTACGCCGATATCCAGATCATCGAACATGCAGATGTTCTGCGATGCACTCCAGACTGGAGACCATGCGTTACCTTGTTTGCGCGATACAGCACCAAGGCAAGTGGCCAAGATGAATTCTGCAGTGGCATCAGGCATCGCGGCGATACCATCCGCGAACGGAATCATTACCTCCGCCATTGATGACAGGTCACCGCTGAGCGGAGACGGCGTCGAGCCATTATCCTTGGCGATTGCGGAGGAAGCCTGGAGCTTCATGAACACTGGAATCAGCGTGGGAATGATCGGAGCAATCTTGCGCGACAGATGGAATTGCTTGAATGCGTCAAGCTTGCCGACGCGGTAGGTATTCTCGTCGAGGTCGAATTCGCTCATCAGTACGTACCAAGGATCGAGTCAATTTTGATCGAGTCAAAAACCCACTCGTAGACGCCGCCGTCTTTCTTGTACGTGAGGTCTGGGACCTTCTTGAATGCACAAGAGCGGCAGCCGTGACCGTCACCACTCGCACTGTTCGTGACGGTGATGATGTTCTGACCCCATAACGAAGAGCTAAGGCTCTGCGCATCATACAGAGCCATGAGCTTGGCGTTGGTTGGCGAGGTTTGCAGGTAGCGGAATACCACCGTGCCAGACTTTCCAGCGTGCAGCGAGTGCATGCCTTCGCCGTCAGCACCAATGGTCATGGTGTTTTTGTCATCGGCGCGAGTAATGGTTATGCCTTCTTCTGCGTTAGCAGATCCAGCACCCAAATCAAGCACTGCGCCAGCGCCAACGAGCGTGGCGTTTACATCCAGAAAGCTATAGGTAGCCATGTTTGATCAGCTCCGATCAACGGTTTACGTTGATGATGACGTTGGCGAAGTGCACGGCACCGGCAAGCTTTGCGGCTACCTGGATGACTGGTGCTTGACGGGCCTGGCGGGCGGCTTGGGATTGGGTGTCTACAGATGGGGCGAACACGTAATAGCCTTTAGTCAGGTACTGACCGGATGCGATAGCGCCAAATGCAGGGCCACTCCATACGCCAGGAGCGCACAGTCCGTTTGTTACCGCTCGCTCCATCTCGCTATCGATGGTGGTGACGATCTGATTGATGCCGGTATCGGTCTGCGGGATCTTGTTTGCACTGGTGTAAAGCAGGTTGTAGACGGCGGTTTGGACGTCGTTTTGCAGCCAGTCCAGGCCGTGCACCTCATCGAAGAAGTACCCGTTCGCCATGGTGCCTTCCTGAATGATCGCGGTAGCGTTGTCGTAGTTGACGAACACGTTGCAGTTTTTTGCTTTCAGGGTGGCGGCCTGGGTTTCATTCAGGTTTTCAGCAGTAATGCCTGGCTCCTGCTTGAATTTCAGGGTGATGGTGGTGTTGTTCCCTGAGAAATTCACCGTGAACGCTCGGCCAAACATCGACGCGGCAGCATACGGTGACGCACTGGAGAACTGCACGAACGACCTTTTGTAGGTCGCTGCCATCATCTGGCTGGCGATGTCGGTAGTGCTGGTCGGGTCCATTGCTGCTGATGCAGTAGTGGTGACGCCGAAGATACGGCTTTGCGGGGTAGCCTCAATGAAGCCAGCGACCGCCAGCAGGTCCGAATTCGCAATGGTGGAGTCAGCAAACATCGATCCGTACCAGTCATTCGATGCTGATGCCAGATTGGTAATGGCTGCCAATGGTGTTTCGGCAACAATTCCGCCTACTGGCACCGAAGCCATTGCAGTGGTCAGGCCGAGTAGGCCACTGATATCCACGCCAGACACTGGTGCCGTCGCGTAGCTGACAGTGGAAAGTATGCCGGTTGTCGCGCTGCGGATATCGAAGCGGCTATACACGGCGTTCCAGATACAAGTACCGGCAGCACCAAGGCCTGCAGTGATAGCCGACGCTACGCCGTTCAGGTTGGTGGTGGATGAAAGGTTGATTGCGGCTAGGGTTACCAGCGTGCCATCAATCGTTACCTTCATGCCGCCAGTAGTGATAGCCGTGAACAAACTCATCGCTTGCTGCGCCACCGATAGCGAAGCGCCCTTAAGGATGCCCGAGCTTGCGGTCTTGGCCCATCGACCAACGTACAGAATTGACGGCTGGGGCGACTGACTGAAGAACAGACTTGCGGCCAGGTATTCTGGCGCCGTGCTCCCAAAGTCCGCTACCACGCCAGCTATGCTGGAATATTGGCGAATGCGCTCAGAAACATCGATTACAGGTGAATAGCCGAGGATCAGCAGAGCGCCAAAATTGCGCACAGCAGCTGCCTTCGGAGACATGACGATCTGGACGTTCACGACGTCCGAAATGGCAAGAGTCTGCATTTTTTTCTCCGGGGTATATCAGTCGACGATGGTTACCGGTGCCGACAGAATGTTGAGCACTGGGTAGACGCGCGTTACTTTCCTGCGCATCTCGATGAAAAGGTCGTAGCGTCGTATCCATTGCTGATTGACCAGTTCAGGGACTGGGCGAATGGATGAAGCGCTCACGAAGGCCATGCCTTTGGCCTTAATAGCCTCGGCGTTCTGAGGGATGAAAATCCCGTCGCGCATGATGGATGCGTATCTTTGCGAGTTTGGGCCGTAGAACGTCGCTAGCAGCGTCAGGCCCTCATGCATCTGGTATTGGTCATTGCCGTCGCCAGATGAGTTGTGATCAATTGCCGGATTCGCGACCGTCTTTGTTTCCTGAACGCCAATAGCGCACCAATTGACACTTGGTTCTGGCTGCTTGGGTGGTAGCGACTGCCATCGAGGACGGACCATGCTTCCGGGTATCCCTGATATTCCACTGACCATTCCCTGAAGAATGTCCTCAAGGTCTTGGTCTTCTTCGGGCGCACTCGACCCGCCAGGGACCAAGTAGCCACCGGTTGCCGAAGTGTTTGCCATGGTCTATCCAGCCAGAGGTTTTAAATCGCAAGTCGCCGACACGAAGCCTCGACCGAAGTGGGCATAGTCGTTGACGTTGGAGACGACGTATTCATTCCCGCGCCAAGTAACGGTGTCGGCAGTGACGTTGTCGAAGCCTGACGTGAGCTGGAATATGGTGTGAATCGTGATTGACCCTTTCTTGCGCTCGCCACCGGCAAGCCGCTCAAGGATGTCTCCGCTGTCACTGGTGATCACACCTGCAAAGACAGATCTAACAGTCGTTGTTGTGGGGCGGCCATTGTCTCCGACCGTCTCTGTAGTGCGAACACAGGCTAGGCCCATATCCATAAAATCAGGGTCAAGCAGTACATCCGTGACATCAAGAAGAGCCATGTTTTAGTCCTTCTTGCGGATGACGTAGGTCATTGCATTGCGAAGCTGGGATGTATCAATAAGAGGCTTGACGCCAGTTCTGCCGCGCTTTCGTCTCGCTGCAAGCGTGGATTTTGCCAGGGGCGCGAAGTCACCGTTAGTGATTCTGTTCCTGACTCCAGCCTGGGCGATCAGGCCGGTGGCGTTTAACTCGTCGTCGACTTTCTCTGCATTTCCAGACATTGCTGCCTTTGCCGCCTTTTCCAGATGGGCCGTGATGCTTTCCATCTGATCCTCGACACCAGGTATCAAGGATGGTCTTGCGGGGATATTGGCTATGGGCGATCCGTTCTCCATGATGTATCCAATCTGCGCATTGTTCAGCGGAGACTTGTCCTCGTTATCCCTAGACGCTTTAGTCGCTGGAATACCGACCAGAACCTGCTTCCCTGCAAGCTCCTGGATTGATGCTAGAACCTGCGAAACCCTATCAACCGTGATTTTCATCGTCATAGCTGAATACCGCCAGACCCCACCATGCGAGCAATCTGTAAGAACTGAATGCCGTAAGTTGAGAGGTTAAAGAATCCGCCACCCTCTAGCACAGCGGCGCCCGAGTCATATCCGACACTGACCTTATCCACGGATTTGCTGGTGACAGGCCCCTTTATCTGTCCTGGCGTGCCACCTACCGTCGAAGCAAGCTGATTGCCTGCTGCAAGGGATAGGTTGTGCGCTGCGAACAACTCAAGCCCAAGATCGAGGTAGTCACACCACCGATCAGGGTCGAGAGTCTTTCCGCCCAGTGTCAGCCAGAGATTCACGGACGTATCCGAGTATTTGGATGGATCTGCAAACTCTGGGAAGTCCTGACGAAACTGGTCGGAATTCATGGTCAACTCACTGGTTCTGGTTCAGTTGCAGGCTCATTTGTCGCAGCCTGTTCGGCGGCCGGATCAACTGCTGACTCCGACACGGCCTCTGCGGCAGGCTCATCAGGCTGCCTGGCTTTTGCTTGCTTGGCGGTCAATGGAGTGGAGTTTGCGACCACGAACCAGTGAGCCGCAATCTCATCCTCCACTTCCTGGATGCCTGCGCCGATTTCTCGGACACCTTCGGCCAGGTTGAGCTTGAAACCTTCGAGCACGTTGATAAATTTCATGGTGCTCTCCGGTTAGATGCCGTCGCGGTAAGCGACTGTTTCAGGATAAACGACTTCTACGCCACCCAAACGACCGAAATAGGTAGTCAGTTGGCGAATGTCGCGGTATTCCAGCGGAGTACGCTGCAGCGGCACCAGCGGGAAGCGAATACGGTCGATGTCGTTGGTGTATGCCATCATCCGGTTAGTGGTCGAGGTGCCACGACCGGTCAGCCATTTCAGCGGCAGGATGTTCAGCGGAACACCGTTGAGGGTGTTCGACAAGCTGTTGACCTTGAGGTATTCCAGCAGCGAGATGTTGCCCGCAGTGGAAACTATCTGAGACACCAGGCGGCTGAAGCTCACTGGATCAAGGCGCAGTTCGCGTGGGCAGATAGCGAAACCGGATGCAGCCCAAGAGCTGTTCAGGATTTCGTTGATGTCTGCCAGGATCTGAGCGGCTGATGCGGTGCCCCAGCCACCAGTTACAGCGTTGCTCACGTTGGTGACGGCGGCGGCGTTAACCATGCCAGTCAAGCCAAGAACGCTGTCACCGATGTAAACCTGTTCGTCCACATCCATCTGGTACTTCAGGTTCATACCAGCAAACTTCTGCTGATCAACCGGGCGGCCCAGCTTCTGTGCGGACGACAGCTCAGGCAGTGTCCAGCCCAGCTGCATGCCCCACAGGGTCAGCGGGGTGGCTGTCTTGCCGATGTCCAGCGCGATACCGGCGATGGCGTTGGCATCTTTGCCGATCCAGCTTTTACCGCTAGGGCTTGCGCCACCAGCAGCAGCGAAGGTGGAGTTGGTGAACGAAGACAGCTCATCAGCAATGCTGACGTCTTCGCGCAGCATGATGTCACGCGACCAGGTCACGGACGCCAAAGGCATGTGGAGGTTCTGATCCAGGCGCTCAAGCTCGCCAATCAGGAACACACCTGCGGAGTCGATGGTCTGGCTATCGAACGTCATCAGGCCGTCGCGGGTGTAGGCGCGCTTGATAGCACGCGGCAAAATCAATTGGCTCATCGAGCTATCTCCGTCAGATGTTGTAGGCGATTTCAACGTTGCCAGCGGCGTCAGCAGCTGCCATGAACGTTGCGCCAACAATGGCAATGGTGTTGGTGGTGTCAGAAGCGGCTTCAATGCCGCCGATTGGCTTGCCCGCACCAGCGGTAGCAACCCGGACATAGACCTGAGAGCCGAGCGAGGCGGTGCCTGCGTTACTCTTCACGGTCATGTAGCCACGGCGCATGTTGTCGCCAACACCTTTGGTTGGTGGCGTCGAAGTGCCTAGCGGGTCAGAAGCAGCGCCGCCAGTGGTTGGGTATGGCCGTACATAGAGGCCATAAACAGCAGTGGCAACATCACCTGCACCGACAGGAACAAACTTGCCGGCAACGTTTTTGCCAAACAGGCCGTAACCCGCGAACACGTTCGTCGAGTCGAGAATGCAAGGCTCGATGGTGGATTGAGATGGACGGCTTACGTCGCCCGGAATGCCCGAAGGCATGCGATACAAAAATGCGTTACCCATTGGTAATACCTCAGTTAGCGGCGGGCGCCGTTCCAGAATTCGTTGTTACGCTTGTTGATCGCTGCGATATCACCAGGCAGACCGAAGTCGTTCGTGGCGATTTTCGTGCGATTACCTTGCGAGTTGTTTTGCGCCTTGATCAGCTCCGATGCACCCATGAACGCGGTAGCGACCTGATCAGCTGTCAAGGCGCCAATCTGGCGGCCAAACAAGAAGGTGTTCACGGCCGACTTACCATCTTCGGTAAGCGCAGACTTGGTCAGCGCCTGGCGCTGGCATGAGCACACCGCATCGGCAAATTTGACCTTGCTGTCTCGGGTTGGAAAGCTGATGCCTGGCGACAGAATTTCAGCGCGCGACAGCAGATCAGCCCATGCGTCGGAGTCACCGGTATAAGTGACGCCCTTGGCTTCAGGGGTAGAAGCGGCCACCTCGGCATTCAGAACGTCATCCTGAGTCATGTCCGGGTCTTCTTCCTCGTCTGAGGTTTTCGACTCTTTCAACTCGGACTCCATGTCGCTGAAGCGCTTTGTCAGTGCGCCAACAGCCTTGACGAGCGAGTCGAGGGTTTTGGAATCGCCAGTCTTGGTAGACTTGCTCTCTTCCTCTTCTTCCTCGCCATCAGCTGTTTCTACTTCTTTTGCCAGCGCTTCAGCTGCTTCGGCGTCCTTAGACATGAAGGCTGCACGCAGGCGATCAGCAAACGTTCTTTTGATGGGTTTCTTCATTTCAGTTTCCTTGTCTCCGATTGCACATCGCGAGCCACAGCGGCCGCGCTCTACCAGGGCAACGTGGTTGCCCACGATGTTGCGCTGCGCCCCGCGACCGGGACTCAGCTGTTCGTAATCTGCGTCATAGCCGCACGACACCTGGCGTAAGCCGGCGCGCACTTCTGTGATTGCTTCGTGGTCAGTGATCAGAAGGTCTGCAATGACCAGGTCTTGCTCGACACCTTCGCCACGACGCACGTTTTGCACGGTGCCGACGGTGAGCTCTCGCCAGTTCTGCGGCGTTACACCTTCTTCCGGGTGATCGATCGTTACTGACTTGCCTTCGAAGCTCGCCAATGTCTCAGGACGAAAAACGTCCTCGGCGTTGCGCTCAATGGTTACCAGTCCCGAGAAGTTCGCCTCTACTGGCACTTCATGCTCGCCGTAGATCAGCGTGCCGGTGCGGGCAATAGGAACGCCTTCGCACAGCAGAAAGCCCTCGGGCGTGAAGTGCTGACGCGGGCTGATTTGTTCGGGCACGAAGTAGCGCGCGGACAAAGCCTCGTCTTGGGTTCTCACTCGCATAGGGGTTTACTCGGGAATGACAGGTTCTGGATAACAGCGGCAGTTCGGGAAGCAACCAGCGTGGCCGGTCATCTTGTCGAGCGTTGGGGGTGAATCCCAACGAACGAACTTGCCATTCATCTCTTGGTGCGAGTGACGGACGTCGCTGTCGCCAGAGGTACGCCAGATGTAACCCTCGCTGCCAATTGATAGGGCGCGGGCCTGGGTAAGCGTCGACGCAGTGCGCGACACTTCAGTTCGGGCGATAGTTTTGGCTTTGCTCTCAGATACTTCGCCAGAGCGCTGTATCTCTTTGGCTATCTCATTGGCGCGCGTGCCGTCCTCAATACCTTGCAAGGTGAGTTCGTGCACGCGCTTTGCAGCATCAAGAGGAATACTTTTGATCAGGGTGACCTGCTCAGCCAGAAGGCTTTGCATCACTTTGCCAGTCGGAGCTGTGCGAATCTCTTCGCGCAACGACCGAGCCATATTTTCAGTCATCAAGACCCATGCTTTACGGTCCTGATGATTGACCTCTTCAATCATCTTGCTCGACGTCGATACCGCCCAATCCGTGAGCAAGTCGGCGTAACGGTTCAGCATGTGATTGATGGTCGGCTCAACTGATGGATCGCCAGGCGGGAAGCCGTTAATGATGCTCCCCACCTGCCGCGCCACTTGAGACAGTTGTGACTGAAATTGGCGCTCAGCTCGGTGCGTTCTGACCGGGCTTTGTTTCTTTCGCCTGTCCGCCGTCCGGGTTCGCATTATCGGGAGCCTCGGGTTCTAAATCTGGCGGCGGTGGTGGCTCGTCTTCAGCCTTGTCAATCTCTTCGTCAGTGATGTTCGACCACATACCGGTGGTGTTGCTGGACTGACGAAGTTCTTTAAGTGCTGTTTGGCGGCTGATTAGACCGGCTTCGAATGCATCCAGAACGGTAGTCGTGTCCTTTCCGGCAATGTCTGCCTTCTCGGTATCACTGAGCTGCCACAGTGGCGCGAAGTCGAACGCGAAGCCCTCTGGTAGCGGCTTACCAAGCTCTGAGCGACTAATAACGTCACACAGCGTCGTTACGCCAGGGCGAAGGTCAGAATCCTGCTTGGCCTTCACGTTGTCGTAATAGATGCGTATTTCGCTGTCACTGCTTGAGCTGAGGCCGCCTGGTGATTGGCCGAACAGGATCACGCTCGGGGTCTCTAGCGCCCCAGCAACCTGCTCACCGAAGCGCAGCATGACGTCAGAAAGCCCACCAAAGGCGTACTGATGAGTTTCGAATTCATCAGTTGAATCCATGAGGGTCATCCCTTCATTGGACTGGAACTGACGAATCATGTCGATTTGCTTCAGAAGCGCTTCGAATGCTCGGCCACCGGTAGCGATCAACTCACGCAGCTTCTCTACCTTGTACGTGCGCAGATGGGCTTTGTAGACCAGTTGAGCCGTACCCTGAGTGACGCTATCGAATGCAATCAATCGATCCCACAGCCGCTCGAGTACTGATTGGCCCCATCCGTTCTCACTGATGCGCTGCCAGTACGGAAGCTCAACACCGCCGCGACGGATCACACGCGTGTGGTGAATCTTCTGGTTAACGAGTGCTTGGGCATCCGCGATCACTGTGTAGAACTTCGGCTTGCCCATGTCTGGGCCGTACTCGGTCACCAGATTCTCAAGCGATGGCTGTACAAGCCAGCGATCCAGAACGAGCAAGCCTTTGAATTGACCTTTGCCGATACTGTCGAGGCGCAGAGGCGTCTCAGGCTTCTGCCCGTCAATCAGCATCACGGCAATCGAGCCACCGTAGAGACGACTCCATTTTTCGTTGTCGCACAGGGACTTCCATATCTGCAGGCGCTCGAAAGCGCGGGACATCTTGTCCTTTTCATCTGGCGGCATGATCGAGTTGAATTCGATACCTTCGCGCGTCATGTCAGAGGCGCCGACGTCTACAGCGCGCCCGGCAATCCAGCTTGAGCGGTAAGTCGCCTCCATCTGGATGCGGTTACGGCTGACAAAGCTGAAGCCGTAAGAGCTATTGGCGCTCTGGTTGTCAGTACCAAGCCCTACGCGTGCAGCGAAGTTCTGGAAGCTGTCGCCGGTTGACACGCGGCGTGCGGCATCCGTCTGCTGGGCGATCTTGGCTGCCCGAGCATTGATTGTGTGTCGTTTGCTCATTCTGCGAGTCTCTGCCAGACGCCAAGTCCGCCGCGTGCCTGGATGTAACCATCAAGGCTGTACCGAACGGCGTCCCAACAGTGGTTGTGCTTATCGACAATGACCGGCAGGACATCGCCAGACAACTTGTCGACCTTGTATGAATACAGTCGCGCTTCAGCAGCCATGTGCTTGCAGCGTTCGTGGATGATGATTTCTTCGAAGCCGCGCAAGTGGGCTATGCCGTCCTCAACGCAACCTGACCACTTAGCAGCGGCCTCGATGCTGAAAGACTGTCTGCGCATATAGCTAATCGTTTCAGGGCGGCTACAGTCACCCTTGATCGGCCAGTCGCGGGCATCAGGGATGCTGTCGTACAGCTGAGCCATCTCGTCAATCTCGACACCGACGCCGTATGCTTCGTATTCGATGTAAAGCTTGTTACCTAAAATGAATGAGCGGATCAGCGTGCTTGGGTCTTGGGCAAATCCGAAGTCGGCGCCGAAGAACAGGCGATCAGCCTGCAGCCACAAATCATCACTGAATGCCTCGACGCGATACTTGCCACTGAAGATGACAGCCTCGCTGATCGACTTTGGCTTACCGAGCCAAATATGCTCATAAGCCTCAAAGTCAACGCGCTTGCAGTACTCCATTTCTTTGCGGAGCACTTCTGGGAACCAAGGGTTGTCCGGGTAATTCACCTCGATGACGATTGAATCGTCAGGAGGATTTGCAACAAACCGCATATAGGTTGGGTCTGTGGCCTCATTCGGGTTGAAGCTGATCCATATCTCTGAATCATTTTTGCGGATGGTGGGGGTCAGTACGTCCCACGACGCAGAGGTGACCGTCTGGGCTTCTTCAACCCAGCAGATATCCACGCCTTCAGTAGACTTGACACCCTGCACATCAAACCGCAAGCCCTTGAAAATGAACTCTGATCCGACTGAGCTAGTGATCGCCTTGTCGGTGATCGTGAACCAGGCGTTCAGACCAAGTGATTCGATCTGATCCTTGAGCAGCTTGTGAACAGAGTCCTTGATCGTGTTCTGTACTTCGCGAGCGCAGAGGATTCGAGTCTTCTTGCTACTGGCGATCAGCACCAGTGCGCGAGCTATCTCCCACGACTTGGCACCACCTCGGCCTCCATGGAAGACCTTGTAGCGCATCGGCATGAACAGGGGTGCGAACTTGGGAGCGAACTCAAGATTGATCGCTCCCATCTCCTTTTGCTCCGAACGTCACATTGAATACAGGCGGAGCTAATGGTTGCCCTCCAGGACCCTCAAGGCCGTGATCGATCTTGTCGCGCCACTTCTCTTTCTGTCTGTTCTTTAGCCAGAAGATGGCGGCGGTAGTGTCGGGAGGGTAATGCTTGACAAGGTCGGTCATGACTATCTGGCTATCAATAACCTTGATATCCACTTCGGCATGCTCGTAACCGGTGGCGCGATGAAACAGTTTGTGGGCTACCTCAGCATCAGCTAACGCCTTGCCCTTTTTTAGGGCCCCCAAAAACTCCTTATGGTCGCGCTTCCAGTTATCAATGGTCGTGACCACTACCTCGAAGAAGTCGGCCAGCTCATCATCCGTCGCGCCAAGCAGGCAGAGTTTTCTAGCCTGTTCGGCGAACTCCGCCCTGTACTTGGTTGGACGAGCCATAACTACTCCGATTAGGCAGATTTCTTGGATATGGCGATTGCCTCATCCCACACAGCAGGAACCGGATAGCCCAATGCGGCCAATACAGCCTTGAGGGTGTCGGTGTTTAGTACCGGGGCGGCGGCAGGAGGCTGCACTGCAGGCATTGGGGTCGCGGCGGTTACGGGCGGCAGCTGATCACCAGCGTTGATCACTACGGTCTCATCGGGCATTGCAATTACCTCTTTAGGGGTTTTCGCAATCCGTGCGATGAAGGGTTTCAGGAATTTGGGGAGTTTCATTTCAACCCCTTGCCATCCGTTTGGTTGGCGCAGCTATCACAGTGCAAATATCTGCACACCCAGGCTTTGACCTTCGCCCAGTGATTCACCAGGAAGTAATGCCGCAACCCTGCCATGGCCAGCCCCGCGTGAAAGGTGACGCCCGCTACAGACGGACTGAAGAACATGGTTTCGGTGCGAGTGACGATGGCGTAACCGGATATGGCGATGATGCCGTAGATCAACTTACCGACGATGCCGTCATTGACCTTGCGGCTCAGGCAGCACCAGCAGGCCCACCCTGAGATGATCGCTATCACGACTTCGCTGAATAGTTCGATGTTCATGGTGTGCCCCCTCCGAACTTCTGGCGTATGAGCGCCCAGAGGTCAGCGGCTTTTATGGCTCGGTTGATGGCAGCCATGAGCGAGCCGCCGAAGGTGCCTAACAGGAAGCCGACACCGGCAACGTTGCTGGGCTCGACAATTCCAAGGTGTGAGCTGACGATTCCTGTCAGGTACAGGGAGCAGGCGCACCCAGTGAGCAGGAATACGACCCATGCTTGAACGCTGGTCAGATCATCCTTGTGCCACCAACTGGCTATAACGGCCCCAATGAGGCCCGCAATAACCAAAGAGGATTTATCGCGCAGGAAACTAAGAAACTCCATGCTCGGACCTCTTGGCGTGACGTGAATAAAAAAGGCTGACTGCCAGCCAAAGGAATAGGTGCCTCCCTTCTACGCATTGCCGGAGCAAGAGGCTTGGAGGTCTTTGGGGGAAATTTGGGCAATAAAAAAGGCCGCCGAGGCGACCTTCTAAATTTGTAAGTGTGACCGGACTTGAACCGGCAGAGCTAAGGGTCTCAAACCCTATCACTATCGTTAGCCAAGCAGCTCATCTCTCGGTGGGTATACCGTATCGCCGTAAGCGAGTTCCCCTCACACACTTGTCCTGCCAATCTAATTGCGCAGATGTGACAGGATGGTGGAATATTCGGACATGCGGACATGGAATGCAAGGACTATTTGGGGCCTCTTGAATTTAATCCTTTACCTTGCGTCTGGCTATCTCTCGATCAAGGGCTGCGCCGTATCTATCGCTGCGCGTTGATCTGATTCGCCATAGGGAAAATGCGAGGCGTAGCTTTCGGATAATCATCCTAAAATATCCACCGAGATAGTGACGTAGCTAACTGGCGCAGCCATTACCACAACAACTGATCCGGCCCCGTCATCACCAAGCTTTCGTACTCCGCTGAAATGGCATCGCCAGACGAAACCATCTGTCCTGCAGCCCTGTAAAGTCGACGACCATCCGGGTCCTGCAGCACTACGCGAGGTCTCTCTATGATTTTATGCTCAAGCTTCACGGCATCGCCTCCCCTATCTCTGCTGCGGCGCGAACGATGGCGCGGCGAGTACACTCAAGGCCGTCGCCACTATCAGGCCAGCGCTCAACGAAGCTTCTAACATCGTTATGGGAGCCGTATATCGTATGGGTGCTTCTTGATTTTTGGATGGGACTCACTTCGATGCTGAGCTTATGCGCCAGCCTTAACGCGTCGCCGTCGTCAGTAAGCGGATTCCACTCGTCACCATCGCGCGCAATCGGATCTCCGGGGGCATCCCAGTCAAGATAGATGCTTGCGGCTTTGGCAGCCAACTCCAACAATTCCATATCGGTCACGCCGCTTCCTCCCCAAGTACGCCAGCCAGTTCAAGAATCAATTGTGCCTCCACCAAAGCCTCGTTAACAAGGTTTTCCAGTGCGGCGCGAATACCTTGATTCCAGCGACGGTAAGTCCGCTCGGTCAGCCCTTGATTGTCCCACGTCGCCATATCGTAGTTTGAGTCGGCCAGTACAATCATGTCGCTCGACCGGGAATCGCACTTTTGCAGCTCTTTCTCGGCGGCGCGTCTGACAGCTTCAAAGCTGGCTTCGATGCGCCAAGACTCGGTGGCCTTATGAAATTCCGGCTTTGCGATCTTGCGCGGCACCATCTTGATGCCCTTGATCTGCGGTATGGCCCACGCCGTCACAGCTTTGCGCAGGAACAGATGGGGGGCTGTTGTGGAGATGATCGCGATCAGCTTGGCCGTGCACCCAAGCTTATTGACCTTGTGCGTGGAGTATTTCGCTACCAGGGCATTCCATTGGCGCGGCGACAGGCCGTCATGGAGCAGCTTGTTCACGATGCAATCACTGAGCAGCGCGGCTTCTTTCCCGACAATGGCGCCCTTCTGTTTCGCGCATTGAATCTTGGGCTCGAAGTCACCGCCAGCGCTTGTCATCGTTTCGGCAGCCAAGGCCCGGACAACTGCTGACACTACGTTGCGATAAGTCATGCGGCAATCCTCTTCAATTCTCTGGTCAGTGCCCGGTACTTGGCTTTGATCTCTTGCAGTTGCTCGACGGTGTACTTGCGCACTGACTGATCAGCCTCCAGCCCCTCGACCGCATCCAGCCCGATCCTCTCAATCAGCCCGATCCGGTAATCCACCGCATTACCCGACAGAAACCGGTTATCTGCCTTGCTTTGCGCATGGCAATTGCGCTCATCGAAGCGCAGGTGTGGTGCCGAACCAACGCTGCGGTAATGACCTGCATCTACGGCGTTACCGCTCCAGTCCAATGGCCGGCCGCTGGAGATGCACGCGTGCCCCGCCACCTGATCACGCCACCGGATGTATTCGTTGAATGCCTGCTGACATTCGCGAACGTGGTCACCGCGACTCTTCAGCTTCTCCTTGCGAACCTTGATCTCCCGGCGCCCAACATCAGCCAGGGCCTTGTGCGCCTTCTCGCGGTTCACTTCCTTGATGGCTAAGCCGCACGCCCAGCCACAAACCTTCTGGCCGAGCTGAGACGGTACGAACTGAGTGCTGCACTCGGTGTTTGCGCAGGTCTTCTTCTTGCGGGCGATCATTCCGTCATCCCCGATTCGTAGTGCTCGCCGTCATTGCCGTTCTGTCCGATCACATCGATGCGAACTTCATTAGCCGGCCATTCGATGGGGTGCACCCTGCTGCAGTCCTCGGAGATCATCTGCAGTGCACGATGGATTGAGTCGGCTGCCTCACGCAGATCCTTCTCGTAATCCTTGGCGCCTCGGTTGCCAGCACAGAGCAGCTTCTTCGTGGCGTGCTGAATGCATGGGTTGGCGACTTCAAACAGGTCCAGAACCCGGTAAACGTCGAGCTCTTTGATGTGCGACACGTCTTTGAAGTAATGCGAGTGTTTGCGGATAGTCATTTGAGCGACTCCTGACCATTCAGCTCGGCTACGCAGCTCTTGTTCCGTAGAATGATGGCGGTCTCGCGTGCGCTAATCGCATCTTCCTTGTGCTGGAAATAGCCAAGACTTTTGCTCTTTCCATTCAGCCGAATTGATGCCCTCCACTTCTTTCTGCTTTCTGTCCAGGCGACACCGAGATGGCCGCTTTTATTCCTAACGTCGATCCCGAGGCTTCGAGCTCGTTCTGTAGCTGTTCTGACTTCGAGATTCTCTATGCTGTTGTCTTGCCTATTTTCATTCTTGTGGAATACCTCTTTGCCCGGCATGTGTCCGTAGACATAAAGCCAGGCAAGTCTGTGCGCAAAATACTTTTTCCCATCCAGCACGATTTGAAGATATCCACCATCGCCTGCTGGGCATCCGGTTACTTGTCCGATGTGAATGCTACGTGCCGCCCTCACATTCCATCGGAAGATTCCAGTACCCCTGTCGTAACTCAGTAGATGCTTCAGTCGAGCCTGATCTAGTTTCATGCTCATACCCGCTTCTCCAAACAGAACCACGCGAACAGAATCAGCAGGGTCAGAGCCTGCATGAAGTCGATAAAATTGAAGTCGGTCACAACCCCACCCCCATCTGAAACTCAGCCGGAGTAACCGGCATCTGATAAGCGCACTCGGCGAGGACGATGAGGCGGATTGCGACCCGAATGAGGGCCTGAATGATCATTGACGAGGCTCCCGAGGCTGTCTCATGTAGAAACTGGTAACTACCTCAGCAAGGAAGCGCGCGCCAAACTCAGAAAGCCCGCCAGCGAACTCAGCCGCGGCCCCCGCTCGCTCGCTGTACTCCTTGTCAAGCCGAAGCGCGACTGCGCTACAGAAGCCAGCGATGTCTTCTGCGTCCATCTCCTTGACCAGCTTGTCGACGGATAGGAAAACGGTTGTTTGTGTGGTGACACCAAGTCCTTCGCTCATGCGGCCTCCTTAAACGATTCGAACTCAGCCATTTCAGTCAGCCTTTCCTCGGTGAGCGTCGGCCAGTCATGCAGCACCAGGTACGCGCAGCACTGGCGCCAGAAGTCCTGGAACAACTCTTCACCCATCGAGTCGTAGGACAGGCTTTGCGGGATCTTGCTGGTCAACTGGCCGAGGCCTGGGATGTCGAACACCTCTTCGTCGCAGCACACGCCGGATTCGGTCTGGAGTAACTTGATGGCGTCATGGGAAAGCTTCCCGGAAAACCGATCAATGTTCTGCGATAGAACTCGGCCCAGCCCATGCACAAGGTTGTTGAATTTCGGGTTGCGCGGCTGCTTGAGGTCGGCGCGGATCTTCGTGTTGATCTTGAAGTCCCGCTCCCGAAGGATTGATCGGTCTGCATCGGAGGACGGAACGAATGCCGCTACGTCCTTGCCGGTGACTGGATCGACAAGACGGCGCAGTACCAGGTACACGGGCATCGGGCGGGGCTTGGCTGGCTTAGCCATGAGTCACCTCCGCTTCCCGGGCTATCTGCTCCAGGCGCTGATCCGCCTGAATCAGCAGTGACGTGTGCTCTGCATCGCTATCAGCAGGCATGCATACGAATCGAATCCCAGCTTTGGTGAGTGCGCTCGCCATTTCCATAGCCTTGCGCAGATCAACTGGACTGGCGCGATTCATGACCGCTCTCCCTTGCTCAGCGCGACGTCTATCTGCTCCATCACCAACCTGCGGAGGGGAAACATTGGCGATATACGTCCAGCACCATCAAGCATTCCGCGCACCTTGGCGTCATGCATGAGGAATTCGCTGGAGGATGTGAGAGCAGCCCGCAACCCTTCGCACTCAGCCTTGAGCTGTCGGTTTTCGGCTGAAGTACCAGTGATATCTTTCCATTGCTTTTTGTAAGCTGGAGCGTTCTCGATAATGTCTTCCGCCATCTCCTCAAGAAGGTCGGAACGGTACTCGTCACTGGTATTAGCTGCCGCAAACATCAGGCTATCGAAGGCGCAGGCAATACCGTCTTCGTAGGATTTCTGCG
Source organism: Pseudomonas sp. 10C3 (assembly GCF_036346185.1). Taxonomy (NCBI): domain Bacteria; kingdom Pseudomonadati; phylum Pseudomonadota; class Gammaproteobacteria; order Pseudomonadales; family Pseudomonadaceae; genus Pseudomonas; species Pseudomonas sp. 10C3. Next base: position 192,827 of record NZ_JASJVE010000001.1, read on the forward strand.
CGGTCAGCAGCCCTATCTGCTCTTCCATCTTTTCGATTATTTGTGCGCGCAACTCATGGTTCCGACCTTCAGTCTCGCGAGTTCCTTTTGATAGCTCCAAGGCTTCGCGAAGGATTTCGTTCTCAGCAATCAGCCCCAGCACTACCGCTGGATTGGCAGCAGCAATAAAGTCGGCGTCTGGCGCCCCGGCGCTGAGCAAGTGTTGCAGGCAGTCAGCCGTATACCAAGCCGCCTCGCCGATGTTGTCGCTTTGCTCGACTGCAGCCTCGGCCAATTCCTTAAGCGATTTCAAATCGCTCATGACTTCACCTTCAGGCCTGCAGATTCGATGGCGAATCGAACGCCATTAGGAGTCAGCATTCCGCCAACATTGGTTTGCCACGCCTTAGGCAGCTCAATCACCAGCGCCTCGCGGGATGCTTGCCATGCTGCTGCCCACGCTTGCTGAGCGGTATCGCTGACGGACATCCATTTGAAGCCGTAGAACGCTTCGAATGATTGGTGCATTTTGGATTCGCTCATGACCGTTTCTCCATGTCAGTTGTCACGGCCTGCACGCTTGGCGTACCGACGATCTTGATCCCGCGAGGGTCTTTGGCGAATGCGTTACGGACGCGGCCGATAGCCGACTCCAGCGCTTGGCGATAAACCTGATCCATTTGGCACTCAGGCCCCCAACTTCCGACGTTTGAGATTTGAACGGTCAGCGTTACGACGGCGCCGGTTGTTGTTCGAACTGTTGGCTTACTCATGCCCCACCCCCGGCTTCATTCATCCATGCCTCGTGCGATCTGATCTGCGCAGACTCCCGCGCCCATTTGCGCTTATGGTCAGCCGCCAAACCTTTCAGGCAGTTCTTGCAGGTCACGTTTTTAGCGGTGGTGGTCACTTGAATCTCGTCACCCTCCCGCTGGAAACATCTTGGGCGGCAGTCGCATTCTTGCTGGCCACAGCAGTGCGATATGAAATGCACGATCTTGGTTTTCATGCCCTCACCCCACTCGCCCGCTTCTGACTCCCATCCGTCCGCACAAGTCGGTTGTCTGCACCCTTTTGCATGGCGATGAAGTCCTTGTGCTTGAAGACGATTGAGAAGCCTTGGAGCTGGAGTTCGGAGACTTTTGATTTTTGGGCGGGGGTCATAATTTGCGCTCCCGTGCAGCTAGCATCTCGTTAGCAAATTGGTACGCTGCATCGGAGTGATCGCGATAGTTCGAATGCTTTTTGAACGAACCGTCTTTATCCGTGCAGCCCCAACTTTTGGCGACGATCATGGCGCCAAGGGCATGCATGGCGATCTCATCGCGAAGCCGGACAAGATCCTCAGAGGCGGGGACAAGTTTCTTCACTGGAATAGTCATCAGAATCCCTCCTTGCCGCGTTGTGATTCCCACTCAAACCGCACGCCGATGCAGCCGTTCTCGCGGATACGGTCAACGCAACGCACGCCAATGGCTTCGTTCAGTTCAGTGGAGGAAAGGTTGCTGACGATTATCGTCGGGCGTGACTGCTCGTAACGGCCGTTGATGATGCTGAAAAGTGTGGCCAGCTCGAACTCGCTTTGTTTGGTAGCTCCAACCTCATCCAGCACCAGCAGATCGGCACCAATGATTTCGGCCATGATGTAGGCCTCAGACGAGCCAGAGCGGTCGCTGAACGTCGCCCGGATGTCGCTAATGACCGTGCCGACAGTGCGGTAAATCGCCTTGACCGAGCATTCTTCGATCAGGAAATTAACTGCGGCGATGGCCAGGTGAGTCTTGCCGGTTCCGACCTTTCCGAGCAGTAACATGCATCGGCCATCACGCTTGTGTTTCGGAAAGTCATCGACGTAATCGACGCAGGCATCGAGCGCGATTTGCTGTTCTGGACGGTCTACGCGGTAGTCAGCAAAAGACTTCTCGGTGAACCGTTTCGGAATGCGCGCACTACCCTTTTGAACCATCGCAAACTGCCATTTTTTGCGCTCAAACTCTTCCATTTCGCGTTTGTCGCTTGCGCACACAGGGCACCCAGAAGGCTCGCTAGACGATTTTAAGATTACGGCCGAGTACTCGCCGTGCTTTTCGCAGATCACAGCTTGGCGGCCTATCACGCCAAGCTTGCGGTCCATGTGCGCACCAAGATCAGAGACGGAACGTGCCATTGGCGTTCTCCTTGGTGCCTTCGCGGTAGTCGCGAGTGTCGGTCAGGAGGTGGCGTGAGACGGCGGCAGGTTTTTGGAACTGGTGCACGTTGCTGATGGACTTAACCTCGTCTTCCCAGCGCTTGCCGTTGATCCAGGTAGTCGGCATCGGGACGTACTTGCCGCCCTCCTTGAGCCAGTCGGCCGATACCGCCTGCGCTGACAGTCCCTTGGCGATCAGGTTGAACAGGTCGTCAGTGACTTTGAGTCTCGCCCATGCCTTCTGCGCTTTGGCTTTGTCCTGCTTGCGCGGATAGAGCTTCCAGAAGCTAGCGAACAGGCCTTCCGTCTCCTGCCCATCCCCCTCTGGGGGTAAGGGGGTTTTATTCTTATCTGTATCTGTATCTGTATCTGTATCTGTATCTATATGGTTGCCATTCCGTTGCAACGGATCGTCAACGGAATTTGAACGGTCGTTGAGTTCCTGTTGTTTTTTGAGTGCTTTTGCCTTCGCTGAGGCCTTTCCTGCGTTCGAAGCGGTCACAACCTTGCTGTTTACTGACTCAAGGTCAGACTCAACGCGGAACTGAATCCAGTGCGTTTCGGTGACATGGAAGAACTCACTCAACGTTTCGGCAACGGAAGGCCAACGGTCGTTGGGGATGCGTGCGACTGTTGAAAGGCGATCAATACGCACTGGCTTGCCTGTCTGCCAGTAGCTGAAAAGGATCAGCAGGTATGCGCCGTGCTCCTCTGCGGTGAGGTGCGAGGTGTCGGCCAGATAGTCGGCGACATAAAGTTGCATGTACGGTAGGGCTGCCATCACACGGCCTCCTTCAGCGCCTTGTCGTGAGTGAATAGGCCGTCCCACGTCTTCTTCATAGGCAGATCTCCACTCAAGTAGAGGTCGTACAGCTTCGCAGCCCCCTTCTTCAGCAGGACTGGCGTGAAGGACACAAAAGGGTCTTTGCCGTGCGGGGTTATTTCAACCTGATGCTCAGTCATGTACTTGTCGCGAGCGTACGAAGCAACGCGCCACCGAAGACCGGATTTGCTCTCGTTGAACAGCCAGTTGCGGACCTCAAGGGATTTGCCCACTTGCATGACGTTGACCCCATTGAGGCCCTTGCAGAATTGGGTGTGAGTCATCCCCTCTTTAAAGAGATTTTCCATGGAGTGGATTTTCACGGCTTGAGCTTCGACCTGGATCGTAAGAAGCAATCGGGCCTTTTCCGACTCCATTGCAATCTGGAGAATGTCCATGGTGGAGAGTTCGCGGGGCGTCTCCATTGCTTTGAGCTTTTGCAGTACGGTACGACGAACAGCCTTCGACTCCCGCATGCCGACCAGCGTGCATTGATCAAGAGTCAGGTCGTACGAATCCATCGGGACGCGGGTTTGGGGATGTGCAATTTTTTTGCACCCCCCTAGCTCGTCACCAATCTCATCTTCGACGCGGGCAATGAACTGGTCATTGCGGACTTTTGGTTCGCCAGCATTCTCGCGCTCTGCATTGATCAGCTCGCGCAGCTCAATGCTGGACATAGTGCGCGACACGTTTTGCGTTTGCAGAAAACGTGTCGCGGATTGGTTGGGGGTATTGCCGGATGTAATAGAGGTATGCATAATCAGCTCCAGAACGTTTTGCAGAAAGCAGTTGAAGAAATCACCAGGCCCGGTGATTTTTTTTCGCCTGCGGTTTGGGTGGGAGATAAATGGGCGTCAGGCGCATCCGTGATATCGTTTTGATTCCACTCGAAACGATGGCCCTGGAGGCCTGACATGACTGAAAAAAAGTACTTCGTGAAAGATCCGGCAGAAGCAGCTATTCCGATAGTTGCAGCGCTTATCACTGCCGGATTCATCCCGTATGACGCGGACGAGATAGCCCAAGCGCATAAGATTATTTCTCGGGCGCTGGATAAGCCGAAGACGGACCCCATGAAGATCAGTCAGCCTCTCTTGTCGAGGGCGTAGCCTGGATATGTAGCTCCAGAAACCCGCGACTGATGGCGCGTGCGCAGGTAATGGCATGCGCTTTTTTCTCAGCATCCGGGATATGCGGAAGCGTTAGCGTGAGAACCGCCTTTAGGGTTTCGGTGACGTCTTCGCGAGGATCATTCAGTGCAATCAGTTCTTTACTCATGCCCTTCTCCGTATCTAGTGTCTGGAATTTGGTGGTCCTAATTAGGCTCAGTAGTGACCCTGATTAGGTGATCGCCTTTCGGCTTCCCCGTGATAGCTATCAAAGTCGCTTTGGGGCGCCTCGAAAGGGTTAGTCCGCCCATTGCGATTGATTCAATAACGATTTCTTCAAGAGCCTCATCGAGGCTGTACTGCTTGTATTTGGCGAGTTTTTCCACTCGCTCTCTTGTGCCTGGACTCAGGCTTTCGTAGTCGAGCAATTGACCCTCCTTAGGCTGCTCAAGCAGCGCTAAACTTCTTTTCTTCCTTAAGCAGGCCTTCAATTGCGCCGTTCTCAACGCCCCACTCGATGATTTCGAGGAGAAATGTCGCGTGCTGCGTATGAGCCCGGCATGCGGCACGAGCCAGGATCTTGTCTAGGGTTTGGTTGAAACTGACTTGACGGCGCTTATTGCGCTTGTCTTCTGGGTTATTTTTGTAGGCCATCTGTGTTGCTCCTTGCTTTGGTGAAATTGGTTTAAGCGGCTGAAAGAGATGATTGAGGTCGAGCACAAAGCTCCCGAGCGGTAACTTTCCCGCCGGTAAGCTCTTCTGCTCTGAACGCCTTTTGGGCGCTCATAAAGTGAATCCCGGCCATCCAGTACGAAACAGCGGCCTGGGAAACGCCGAGAGCTAAAGCTGTTTTGGTTTGCCCGCCAAAGTGTTCGACGAGCTTTTCGATGGGGGTCATTTGAGAGCCCTCCTGATAAGCCTGCTTATATCGTATGAAGAAGGAGGCTTATTTGCAAGCAGATAAGGGAACTTATAAATTTAACGCCATGAGCACACTCGCCGAACGCGTCAAATTAGCCCGCGCTCATGCGCGCCTAACCCAGAAGGCATTGGCTTCTAGGGTTGGCGTTGAGCAGCCTGTAATTTCTCAACTGGAGACAGGAAAGAACCTGCAAAGCGTTCATTTATCAAAAATCGCCCACGTCTGCGGAGTCAGCTCTATATGGCTTTCAGACAATGTCGGGGAAATGGTCGATGGAAATACGGCAGATGAAGATCCTGCAATTTCTCACGAGGGATCAAACGTAAAGCCAACGTTTTTGCGTCAAAGGAAGTCAAATCCGTACCCGGTAATAAGCTGGGTTGCAGCAGGAAGCAGGGCGGAGTCGCCCGACAATTTCAATCCAGGGGATGCGGACGTGTGGCTTGTTTCAGATCAAAACGCAGGGGATTGCGGCTACTGGCTTGAAGTGAAGGGGAAGTCGATGACTTCAGATTCTAGCCCTAGCTTCCTGCCGGGTACATTCGTCCTTGTTCAGCCAGAAGGCTTTGATCTGATTAGCGGGAAGTACTACATCGCAAAACACATGGATGGCGAGACGACTTTCAAGCAGTACATCTATGACGCCGGAGCTGAGTACCTGGCCCCGCTCAATCCTGCCTATAAGACGATTGAGCTTGATGCTGATGAGTGGCAGGTGATTGGTCGGGTGGTAGATGTAAAAGTGACCGGACTCTAGCCGATCTGGCGCGGCGGCGGTGTCGGGTAGGCGGGATGGGTGGCGGGGATTTGTAGGCAAAACATATTGTGCTGGTCTTTTCTAGCGATAATTTGAAAAATGCACAGGGAACGTCTGTTATTATGGCCAGTCGTAAGGCGTCGAAGGGCACATCAGGGGCAAGCATGAAATCGTACGCAATCTGGAATAACAAAGGCGGGGTCGGGAAGACATATCTAACCTTCGCGATTGCCTCTGAATATGCACGGATCCATCCGGATAAGCGCGTAATCGTGGCAGATATGTGCCCGCAGGCTAATCTATCTGAGATTATCTTGGGCGGTAACGGCAAGGGTGCGGCAGCGCTAGGAAAGCTGATCAAGGCCAGGAAGACAATTGGCGGCTACTTTGACGCTAGAACCCGGAGCGCTCATACCATAACCGGGAGTGAGACCTCGTTTCTCATCAAGGGTCGCGACTTCAATCCGAACATGCCGGATAATCTTTACTGTCTTGCTGGGGATCCAAGCCTAGAAGTGCAGGCGCCAGTAATCAACCAGCTAAGCGCTGTGAGCCTTCCTGCTGATTCCTGGAAGAGCGTGCATCTCTGGCTAAAGGATTTGGTAAATGCCTGCGGAAACTACCTCGGCGAGCATGAAACTACCTGTTTTATAGACTGCAACCCCAGCTTTGCAGCGTATACAGAGCTTGCCCTGCTAGCTGCAAATCAAATAATCGTTCCATGCTCAAGTGACGGATCCTCGGCTAGAGCGATCGACAACCTAGGTCAGCTTGTCTATGGAATTGATGTGCAGGATGCCTATAAGGCAGTCAGCTTCTTTGACAGAAGCAACAGCTTTGGCGCCCCGGTTCCTGTAATTCACTCATTCGTCTTCAATCGATCCACTCAGTATGACAAGCGTGCCAGCAAGGCTTTTTCGGCAATGTTTGATAATATTGAGATCAGAGCGCGGAATCTGAAAGCTAAGATGCCGAGCGCTTTCCAGAGTGGCGAACTTCAGCGTTTTGAGGTTCCGGACAATCACTCTGTAGCTATCGTATCCTCTCACCTAGGGCTTCCGTTATGCGATGTAAAGCCTGGTAGTTATGAGGTCTACGACACGCGGCCTCAGGTGAATAGCGAGCCCATCGAGCGTTACCAGAAGGCTATATCAGATCTAGTGATGAGCCTCTGAGATAAAGCCCGGCCAACCACCGGGCTTTTTATTGCCTGCGATTCGCCCTCCCCGCCTGACCTGATCCATGAGCCCGCTGACTGAGCGGGCTTTTTTACGCCTCCATGAAAATATATAAGCTTCCTTATTGACTCGACGAATAAGCAGGCTTATATTCACCCCATCGCAGCGACAAACCACCGAAGCAGCGATAGGGCCTCATTAAGGTCTTCGCTCTTTAACAACCTGATGGACGCCGAGCTGGCCGATGCATAGCCAGCAGACCTACCGCGTAACGGTAGGCAGCGATTCGACCTTATGTCGGCGCTGGGCACAGGAGACCTCATTCGGAGGGCGTAGCGGTGAGCTGCGTAATGACTTGACGGCCAAAGGCCCGATGGGAGTTGACGGGAAATCGACCGTTGGCCTGTGCAAGGAATAGAGATTACCTGCCCGTTACCAGCGGGCAGGATGTTCTCCAGGTGGCCCTACTCAGGACCACGCGGAAAGCAGGAGAGTGAAATGAAGATTGATGGACTGAAGATTGAAGTAATTCCAAAGCCGGGCACCGATGAATTCGATCAGTTGGCCAAGCAGTTCGCCGAATCTGCTTACCGTCACTTTGTTGAGTTGTGGCGACAAGGTGCCGAGCAGAACCCCGCCGCCAATTACCCTCAGTTCTTGGCTACTGAATGATCTCGACTTGGTTCGCTCTCGGCATCTGAGGCGGCTCAAAAGGCTTTGCAAACACCGAATGGATGTTCCCGCAGTCGCCACAGCTTGCAATCAGGATGTTCTTGTTTGCAGGAGCGGGCTGGATGGCGACCTTGGTCAGTCCTTCGACTCCGCATGCCGAGCATTTCGGTTTAGCAATTTCCATGTTGTTGCCTCAACGGTTGTAGGGACTTGAGAGGCTACCACGGCCCGGCGTGGGTAAATATCCGGGTACAGAATTCAAGCCGGTGGCCGACGCCAGTAGCGGGTCACGGCGCCACAGATTTACTAATGCCGCTTCGATGAGGCGGCATTGGAAATTAACGGAGGGCAAGACGATGGAAATCAAACCCGCAGAAGAAATTCGGCAAGACCTGCTCATGGCAGCGCTGACCGAATTGAAGACCAAGGCCGCTCAGGTGGTCGCTGACGTAATGGGCCAGCTGTATTGCGACTACCTGCCTCACGTAGATACCGATACCGAGTCGAACATCGGCAATCGGGTTGACGGTGTGATCCGCAATCTGGTCGCCGGGAAGTTCGAAAAGAAATCGGACTCCATGGTGTCGGTAAGCGACAGCTACGGTCGTGACCACTACGTCCACATCAACAGCTACGACGGCCTCGTAAAGCCGCTGTGCGACCTGATGGGGCCAGAGATTGTGAGTGCTCGGGTCAAACAGCTCGAGGACGAGGTTAAGTCGCTAAAGCAGCAATTGGGCGGCGCTTACTGGAGCTAAACACCCTGCCCAAGCGCCCGCATCGGGAGCTTTGTTGAATTCAAGTGGAGGGATGGAAGATGAAAATTGCAGATCTGGAAAAGACGCGCATCAGCCTAACGAAGTCGATCAGCGATGAGTTGGCACGTCACAAAGCAACCTCGGACGGTTTCAAGGCTGAGCTGACCGAAACAAATCGGCTGATCAGCGCGTCGGCTGATGGCATTGATCTTGACGCACTAAAGCTTGCCGAATCGGTACTTGAAGTGCGCGGCAGCTACGACAAGGCTGGTGATGATCGCTCCCGCGCTCTCCAAAAGGCAATTGACGACCTTGCAACTGGCGCGCAGTCACTGAGAAAGGCTTATGTAGGCACCAAGTCTTACGCCCATTGGCACGGACAATTCATTGAATGCAGCTACGGTATGGGGCCATCTCACGGTAGCGTGATTTTCTCTATCGGCATCCGCCGAAGCCAGCTTGGTCGTGACCTGACCGAGCCTGAAATTGAAGCGGCCCTGTACTACCTGCGTAGCCTTCAACGAATTCAGTCGGCAGAAACACCGAAAGCAGCCTAACCCACGCATTTCTCATGCAGCTAGGTAGCTGGCTGTATTGGAAATTAACGGGAGTAATTCATGAAGCGAGAACTTACAGATCGCCAGAAGGTTGTTCTGCAAATTATCAAAGGCTGGATCGCCGATAACGGATGGCCACCAACCCGCGCAGAACTGGCAACTGCGCTTGGCTGCGCATCACCAAACGGCGCCGAAGAGCACCTGAAAGCATTGGTTCGCAAGGGTCAAATCATCATGGTGCCAAAGGTTAGTCGCGGCATTCAGCTTGTTGCCTAGCCCCACCCATACCGGTAGCGGTGAATACAGAGGAATGAATGATGAGTGAGTTGAAATTTACGCCGGGGCCGTATGAGCGTGACGGATCTTGCGTTTACAAGCTTAGCAAGGACGGCGTGAACATCTTCAGTGCAATAGTCGCGTCGGGCTACACGGATACAGGCGGTCGCACATCGGCTGATGAGTGCTATGCCGTGGCGCAGCTTATGGTGGCGGCGCCCGATCTGCTGGAAGCTCTAAAGAGTTACATGTTTGCAGTCGCACTCATGAATGAAGCCATGAAGGACGGTATCAACGTTCATGGCGCCATATCTGGATTGGTTGGTGCCGAAGATATGGCGAACTTCGCAATTCAGAAAGCCACCGCATAACCGCCCTATGGGCAAGAGTACCGATCTCTTCGAAAGAGGATGCATCGGAGTGTGATCTTCAATCCAGCGGGCGCAGCCTTCATGGCGACAAGAGCTCGTAGCGGAGCTCATCAGCTAAAACGCAAATGAGCGGGACGGTGTTAACTCCGTCCGCCAAGGCAGTCGTGGATAGCAGCCTTGGAATCCCCCGAATTGGCGATTGACCACAAGATCACACTCTCATGCGGACGCAAACCCAGCGCACGCTGGACACCTGCATACGACGGGAATCACTGCGAAGGTTCGTCGATAAAGCACAGGTAGTGTGACAGCCGGAATAGACGGCCCGATCACCTCGAAAGAGGCTGCATCGGAATGTCGGCGCCCCATGAAAAAAGCTGATCCAGGCCAACTGTTTGTATGCGAACGGGCGGACGTAGTTAGGCATCTTGGTCAGGACCGACATTCCAATGCAGCTTCGATAGGTAGCCACTGCCTGCCCAGTGAGCGAGCAATAGGAGATTTGATCATGGTCTAAGCCATTCACCGGCAGCCACCCAAATGTGAGCGAGCCAAGCATCAGCGCAGACCCGGTTTAGGCCGGGTTTTTATTGTCCCGAATCTACCCGCCAACCCTCCCCTTGCACCCAACGGCAGACAGCGAGCGGCTGAGGGCTGGACGAATGGATTTGGTAATCAATGAATGGAGAGAGTTATGAACGATCACGAAAGTGCTTACGCGGCAGGCAAGTTTATTGAGCAAGTAACTCAGGCCGCTTACGACATAAACGCCGCTTATACCCGCCCCTCAGCCGTGTATCACCCGGCCTTGAGCGTTGATGGCAATCAGTACTGCGCTCTATTCGGTGCTGATCTGCAATCCGGTGTAGCGGGCTTTGGTGATACGCCGGAAGCAGCAATGGCCGACTTCGACAAGGCATGGAGAGCGCCGCTTATCAATTCTCCAAGCGGACGTATTGCGCTGGAGAAGATCGCGGCAAGCAACCGGAATTCCTAACCGAATAACCGCCTATGGAGGCAGTCATGAACCATGCAATACAAATAGCTCAACAAGCGTATGACCATCGACTGCCGCCAGATACAGGAATACATAAGCGGGCAGTCGAGGCGTGGATTGCTGAGGCGGTCAGTCAGTTGATCATTGGCAATGACGTGGCTTTCAAGCGCCGACTGCGCCCTAAGCAGGGCGTCACCGTCGCCCAGTTCGAACTAGCCGTCGATGAGCACGTTAATGGGCGCCTAGCAGATCATAAGGTAACCACCTCAGCGCTCGGGCTCATGGTCCTGAATGCTCTCAGCGGCTATAAGACGCAGTCCCAGGCGGAAGAACTGATCGGCCATAGTGACCACCCATACGGTATGCGTGGACAGATCGCAGAGGCCCTTGTTCGCCATCTCGCTAAAGATGGCGTTATCGCCATGGCTGAGGGCAATGATCTGTGAGCGCTCACGAAATCGCAGTCGACGCCATCGAGGCAGCCATCCAGAACATTGCGACCGGCCAAGTACAGCCCAGTTGCACGGTAGCTGAAACGCTGGCCATCGCTTACCTATCCGTCTTCGCGATTACCGCGGACGAATTCAAACACTATTGCGAGCGGGTGCGCCGGATAAGCGACTTTCGCTCTGGAGTTTCAACATGACAACTTCGCCAGTGAAATCGCTCATTGATGAGCAGATTGAAGAAATCGAATTCGCAGGAAAGACCAAGGATATCGCACTGCGACTTGCTGAGCGCCAAGGCTTCACCGGCAATCCGTTCCGTTATGGCTGGGTAGCACCGGGCATCTGGCTTCTTCGTTATCAAGCCCGGCAAGATCAGCGCAACACCATCTAAGTCACCCAATAAACCCAATTATTTAAGGCTGCGGAATTCGCGGCGAGGATTTTCCGTGAGCTCACAAAACGTAGCGTCGGTTATTAACGAATCAACATTACATGTATTGCCGCATGCCGCTACCAGCACAAGCAGCTTGGTTCTTGATGGCGACAGTCTCGACAAGATGATGCGCCTGGCTGAGGTCATGGCTCTCGGCCGCGCAACTCTGCCAAAGCATTTCAACGGTAACTCGGCTGATTGCTTGGCCGTGGTTATGCAGGCCATGCAGTGGAAGATGAACCCTTTCGCTGTTGCGCAGAAGACACATCTGGTCAACGGCGTGCTTGGCTATGAAGCCCAGCTGGTAAATGCGGTCATCACTACTTGCGCTCCTACACTGGATCGACTGCATTACGAGTGGTACGGCGACTGGAGCAAGGTCATCGGCAAGTTCGTCATCAAGTCGGGAGACAAGGGCGAGTATCGCCAGCCCGGATGGAAGTTGGCCGACGAAGAGGGGTTGGGCGTCAAGGTCTGGGCGACCTTCAAAGGAGAGGATGAGCCAAGAGTGCTTGAGCTTCTTTTGGCGCAGGCCCGAACTCGCAACAGCACGCTATGGGCTGACGACCCCCGCCAGCAACTTGCCTATCTGGCTACCAAGCGCTGGTCTCGCCTGTATTGCCCTGACGTAATTCTTGGCGTCTATAGCCCTGACGAACTCGAAGACAGCACTCCGCTTATTCGAGACGTTTCGCCGAAGCGAGATGCAATCGCTGATTCGCTACCCGACTACCCGGACGAGAAGCTCGACGAGAACCTTCCGAAGTGGCGCAAGGCAATTGAAGAAGGCAAGTCATCGCCAGAGCACCTTATTGCCACGGTAAGCAGCAAATACACGCTCACCGCCGAACAAATCGACTCCATCAACCAACTGAAACCACTCGAAGGGGAAGCCGCATGATCATCCATAACGTAGCGCAGGGATCTGCCGAGTGGCACGCACTTCGGGCCAAGCACTTCACCGCCTCCGAAGCTCCAGCAATGAAGGGCGCCTCAAAATACCAAACACGTACCGAATTGTTGGCGCTGAAAAAGACCGGCATCAGCCCGGAAGTGACGCCATCGCAGCAATATATCTTCGATAAGGGCCACGCCTCGGAAGCGGCAGCGCGACCCATTGTCGAAGCGATGATCGGCGAAGAGCTTTACCCGGTCGTTGGTACTAAGGGCAACCTGCTGGCATCGATGGACGGCGCGACAATGCTGGGCGAAACACTGTTCGAGCATAAGCTCTGGAATGAATCGCTGGTCGCCCAGGTGAAGGCCGAAGACTTGGCGCCCCACTATTACTGGCAGCTTGAGCAGCAGCTACTGGTAAGCGGTGCCGAGCGAGTTATTTTTGTTTGCTCCGACGGCACCAGCGAAAACTTTGTGTCGATGGAATATCGGCCTGTTGCGGGCCGCGCAGAACAACTAGTCGCCGGATGGGCTCAGTTCGAAACTGATCTGGCTAACTTCGAAGCAGCAGAAGCGCCATCAATCGTTGTCGGCAAGGCGCCTGACGAGCTGCCAGCGCTGCGCATTGAATTGACCGGCATGGTTACCGCCAGCAACCTGAAAGTGTTCGAGCAATCAGCGCTAGCGGTTATCGATGCGGTAAAAACCACGCTTGCAACCGATCAAGACTTCGCAGACGCCAAGAAGGCCGTCAAGTGGTGTAGCGATGTCGAGGAAGCTGTAACGGCGGCCAAGAAGCAGGCTCTGTCGCAGACACAAACTATCGACGATCTGTTTGCCTCGCTCGACCGGATCAGCGCTCACGCCCGGGAAACTCGCCTGAAAGTCGACAAACTGGTTAAAGCTCAAGAGCTCCAGGTTAAGGTAAATATCAAGAACAAAGCCGAGCAAGCTCTGGCTGATCACGTAGCGGCGATCAACAAGACGCTGGGGCGAATCGTTCTGCCTGCCGTCACCTCCGACTTTAATGGCGCCATGAAGGGTAAGCGCACCATCGCAAGCCTGCAGGATGCAGTTGATACCGAGCTTTCCCGGGCGAAGATCGATGCAAGTCAGTCCGCTGATTGTATTCGCCTCAACCTGTCGAGCTTGGCCGAACTGGCGGCCGATTACGCCTTCTTGTTCAACGATATTCAGCAACTTGTGGTGAAAGCCAATGACGACCTGGTATCGCTGATCAAGGTTCGGATCAATGAGCATCAAAAGGCTGAAGAGGTTAAGGCTGAAGCTCTGCGGGAAGACATTAGGAAACAGGAACTGCAGCGCATTGCCGACGAGCAAGAATCTGAGCGTCTGGCAGCGATCAAGCCTGATCCGGTTGTAGTTGCTGAGCCGGTCAAGGTTGAGCCTGTAGCAGCAAGGCCCACCCCGGCACAAGCCGTTCAATCGAAGCCTGCCACCAAACCAGTGAGCTACCAAGCATCGGTAACCGACTTTGAGGCGCTAATAAAGGCCGTCGCATTTGGTCAGGCGCCTATCTCGGTCCTGATGATCGACTGGAATGCGCTTGATGCCATGGTCGCCGATCAAGGTTCTAACTTCAGTATGGCCGGGGTAATCCTGAATAAGGCGGCAGCATGACCGCCGAGCAAGTGGCTGACCTTCAGTTGCAGTTGAATAATGCGCTGGCTGGGGAGGTGAAGGCGCTGGAGGAACTGGCCGAGGCAAATGACGAGCTTGATACGAACATCCACAACAATATCGATTTAACGCTGAGCCTTGCAGCCTCCGAGCGGAGGAATGCGGAGCGTGAAGAATTGCTACTCAGGTGTATGCATGCATTCAACCATGTAGTTGGGTTTTCCGATCAAGTAACTCGGTCGGCATGGTATGAAAACTTCTTGAAGCCAGTCAGCGGGGCAATTCTGCTTTACCTGGCAAAAACCACGTCGGAGCCACCAGCCAAACCCTCCGAATCGGGAGCAAGCCATGAGTAATAAACTCGAAATCACGCGGGAGCTGGCGGATCGGTTAGCGGTTCCGATGCTGCGAACTCCCGAGTATCTGTTTGACCATCGTGATGCGCTGGATGAGCTGCGCGCCCTTCTCGCTAAGCCACAAATTGAGCGTAAGCCGTTTGGCTGGTGGCGTGTACCAAAGCGCTATCCCCTGCAAGGAGCTTTCTTCTCGTATGTGGAAGGGGAGTCAGAGCGCGACGTACAAAACTCGATTAACCACGAATTCGGCTTCAATGTTAAATGGCTCTACGATGAGCCTGTCGCCCAGCACCAGGGCGAGCCGGTAGCATTCAATCCATGCAACTGGACGGACCGGCAGGTTCTTGACTTCTTGGGTGTGGCGCTGCGCAATGTTGATCTTGTCGGTGAGGTGCGGCTGAGCGAGATACGTCAGGGCTTTGAGTGCATGCGTGATCGCCACCCAACCGAGCATTTGCGCGACGCCACGAAAATGGTCGAGCAGCCCGCGCCGGTTGCGGAGGACGCAGCCAAAGCCTTTGCCAAAGGGTTCAACACGCTGGAGCAAGCCGGAGGAAAGTACCGGATCAATATGCAGTTCGCCAACCGCGACGACGCATGGGCTGCATACGGCGCACTCGGCAAGCTAAGTAACACCCTCAACACCAAGTAACCCCTCCCCCAATTCAAAGTCAGCTGCTATAGCGGTAAGGACAGGTATTGCCCAATGGAAAACCAAATCACTGATCCGGAACCGAGCCTGGCAACCGGTCATGATCTCGACGCCGCGACGTGGGCCGACTTCGTCCAGCGCCTCAAGCACGACTGCGTCGGGGCTGGCGTGCGCGACCATCACACCGCCGCTGCCATTTTCACGGTACAGGCCAGGCGCATCGACACGGGCTACGACCTAGACTTCAATCCAGATCAAGCCTGCATCGTTGATCACGACGGAGGCGACATGTGGTTCAGCCCTGGCGAGTTCTATGAAGATGCTTACGAATGCCAGCAGGCATCTCTGAATGCATCTGCTCAAGAGCAAAGCGAGTGCGAGTTTGCTAGCCTGTGTGAAAGCGATCAGTGGGACATTCTTGAAGCTCTGGAAGACTACACCGTGACTGGATGGCAGGAGCGCTGGGAGATCATCAATAGCCACTTCACCAAGGATGCCGCCGAGGCGTTCATCCGGCGCAAGAAGCACGACTACGGCAAGATGCGCGTCTACGTCGAATCACAGTATTACGCCTGGGAGTTCGAAGCCATAAAGACGGCGATCCTCAACGGCACACTAGCCTACACGCCGAAGGTTACGCCGTGACCCTCCACGCCATCGCCTACGTGGCCTGGAGTATCTGCGCTGGGTAGCGGTAATGAGCTCCACCGCCAAGTAATACCCGCGAGCACCCCCTTCGCTTGCAGGAAACCCCAATTCAACTACCAGCCTGCCGGTGAATAGCGGGCGAGGCAAAGCTATGTCCACGATTGAGCAGCAAATGAACATTTTGATGGCCCCGCCAGAGCCCGCCATAGAGGTCCTGGCACTTGATCGCACTACGGTTGAAACGATCCTGATCGAGCTCGAGGAGAAAGATCCCGTCCGCCCCATCGTTACTTACCTGAGGGCGCGCCTGAGCGAGCCAAAGCTGGAGCTCTGGGCAATGTTCACTCCGGGGCCTTGCGAAACATATGCGTTTGCCAGCAAGGAGGATGCAGAGGAGGCGGCGAAGGATTTGATTGAGTCGGGCCGCACCATCAAGGCTCAGATGATTGCGCGAGGCGAGAATGTCGAGTTTTTTTACGACTGGAAGGCCGAGATCATCCCGTCCCCATGGGAGCCAGACGAGCACTTCGAAGAGATGGCGCTTGAGCAGCAGAGTGAGTGTAAGCGATTGCGCGCCTTGGCGATTGAGTACGGCGCCGAAAACGAAGCACTGCGCAAGGCTTTGGGCGGAATGCTTTTCGCCTTCGATGACGGCGTAGGTCGCGACTGGTCGGCTGAATTGCTCGATCACGCTCGCAAATTGTGCCCTGCGGCCGAATTCAAAGCCTAACCCCCTCACTACCTTCTGCCGCCACGCGCGGCATGGAGCAGTACGCGCATGTCTTCGAAAAAACCATTGATCTTGGATGACCTTGAATCATTTCAGGTCGATAAGATCCCTGAATCAAAGTTGGCCGAGCTGATCGGTACAACCTCCAGAGCGCTTGAGTACAAGCGGCTCACCGGAATCATCCCGCAAGGCGTCTGGGAGAAAGTTAACGGACGCATCATGTTCAGCTTGGAGCGATACAACGCATGGGCAGAAAATCAATGGGTCTCCCTGATGGCGTCGAGGCCCGTGGCAAAGCGGTCCGTATCCGTTTTACGTGGAACGGCCAGCGCAGAAGTGAGCCGACTCCCCATAAGCCGACCGCGAAAGGGCTCGCCTCGGCAGGCAGTCTCTGTGCTCGTGTAAAGGAAATGATCAAGCTGGGCGTCATGACTGATGATATGTACGCCCAGATGTTCCCGAACTCAAATTACAACCTGGACCGAAAGACCCCGACGTTCGGTGAGTTCTCGCAGACATGGCTTAATAGCCGGGACATCGTGAAGGAGACGCGCGACAACTACCTGACGATCCTGAATGGCGTGTGGATGCCTACTTTGTCGAGCAGGCGAATCGATGACATCACCTCGGCCGACATCCGCAAGATCGTAGCTTCTATCGAGTGGGATTCTCCGGGGATTCGCCGCAATGCGATGGACAAGTTGTCGAGCGTGCTGGCCACCGCCGTGATGGACGGCCACATGCCACGCAACCCGTGCAAGTCCATGCCGCGCGCGAAGCTCCCGAAGCGTCAGGTTGACCCCTTCGAGCGTGACGAGGCTGAACGGATTATTACCAGCATGTATGAAGCGCTTATTGGCCGTACGCGGATCTATGCAGCTTATTTTGAGTTTTGTTTTTTTACAGGCATGCGTCCAGGTGAAGTCCGGGCGCTGAAGTGGTCGGAGGTAAGCGAGGAGAAAAAGAGGGTTCACGTCTGCAGGCAGATCGTGAAAGGCCAGCTGGTCGAGCGAATCAAGACCAAGACTGTTCGGGATGTGTTGCTGAATGATCGAGCACTTCATGCGATCGAGGTGGCGCGCTCGATGGCTGGCGATGGTGCGGAGTTCGTGTTTACCACAGCAAAGGGACCTGGAAGCTGGATTGCATCCGACAGCACGACCAAGAAATATTTCATGGCAGCCCTATCCAGACTTAGCATTCGCCGTCGCCGTCAATATGACTGCCGCCATACCTACGCGACGATGTGCCTGATGGCGAACATGAACACAGCCTTTATTGCCAACCAGCTTGGTCACAGTGTACAAATGCTGCTCTCGACCTATGCGAAGTGGATCAACTCGACATCGGACTGGGCCGAGCTGAGCAAGCTATAAATGTCCACTTTGGCCCACTATTGGCCCACGGCAATTTCGAAACAGATAGAAACCCTTACAGATCAAAGGCGCTATTGGCAATACGCGACATTTGCTTATAACATCGCGCCTTTCCCTATTCGTCGCCCCGTGCGGCTTTCGCCGCAGGTCTCGCCCGTTTTCCTGATAAAACCCGGCTTTGAGTATCTGCGGTCTGTTGCAAAAAGGTAGTTAATGATGAGCGCAAGGCACTTTCTCTCGATGATGGATTACACGCCAGAAGAGCTAGTCAGCGTGATTCGTCGCGGCATAGAGCTGAAGGACCTGCGTAACCGCGGCGTACTCTTCGAGCCACTGAAAAACCGGGTTCTCGGCATGATTTTCGAGAAATCCTCGACGCGGACGCGTATTTCGTTCGAAGCAGGGATGATCCAGCTGGGCGGTCAGGCGATCTTTTTGTCGCCTCGCGACACCCAGCTGGGTCGAGGCGAACCGATCAGCGACTGCGCTAAAGTCATGTCGCGCATGGTCGATGCGGTGATGATCCGGACGTTCGCCCACAGCAACCTGACGGAGTTTGCCGCCAATTCCCGCGTGCCCGTGATCAACGGCCTTTCCGATGACCTGCACCCCTGCCAGCTGCTGGCAGACATGCAAACCTTTCTCGAACATCGCGGTTCGATTCAGGGCAAAACCGTGGCATGGATCGGCGATGGCAACAACATGTGTAACAGCTATATAGAAGCCGCGATCCAGTTCGATTTTCAGCTACGTGTCGCCTGCCCCGAAGGTTATGAGCCCAACGCCGAATTCCTCGCACTGGCCGGTGACAGGGTCAGCGTCGTTCGAGATCCTCGGCTAGCCGTGGCGGGAGCACACCTGGTCAGCACCGATGTCTGGACCTCTATGGGTCAGGAAGAGGAAACCGCCAAGCGACTGGCCTTGTTCGCCCCCTTCCAAGTGACGCGCGAGTTGCTTGATCTGGCCGCCGAAGACGTCCTGTTCATGCATTGTCTGCCCGCTCACCGTGGCGAAGAAATCAGCCTCGATCTGCTCGACGACCCTCGGGCTGTGGCCTGGGATCAAGCCGAAAATCGCCTGCACGCGCAAAAAGCACTGCTTGAGTTTCTGGTCGAGCCGGCCTACCACCACGCATGAGCCAGCCTTTACTGCTGAATCTGCGCAATCTGGCGTGTGGCTATCAGGATCAACGGGTGGTGCAGGACCTTAACCTGCACCTCAATACCGGCGATATCGGCTGTTTGTTGGGCTCCTCAGGGTGCGGCAAGACCACCACACTGCGAGCCATCGCCGGTTTTGAGCCGGTGTATGAAGGTGAAATCACGCTGGCTGGCGAAGTGATCTCGCGCCCAGGCTTCACCCTGGCGCCCGAGAAGCGCCGGATCGGCATGGTCTTTCAGGACTACGCGCTGTTCCCGCACTTGAGTGTCGCGGAAAACATCGGCTTCGGCATTCGCAAACACCCCCGCCTCAAGCAGGTCACCGACGAACTGCTCGAACTGGTCAACCTCGGCACGCTGGGCAAACGTTACCCGCATGAGTTGTCAGGCGGCCAACAACAGCGTGTCGCACTGGCTCGAGCCTTGGCACCGGAGCCTCAGCTGCTGTTACTGGATGAGCCGTTTTCCAACCTTGACGGTGAGCTGCGGCGGCGCCTCAGTCATGAAGTCCGCGAGATCCTCAAGGCACGTGGCACCAGCGCAATTCTGGTGACTCACGATCAGGAGGAAGCCTTTGCTGTCAGCGATCACGTCGGAGTCTTCAAAGAGGGACGCCTTGAGCAGTGGGATACGCCCTACAACCTCTATCACGAACCGCTGACCCCCTTCGTTGCCAGCTTTATCGGTAAGGGCTATTTCATTCGTGGGCAACTCGTCAGCCCGGAAGCAGTGCAGACCGAGCTGGGCCTGTTGCGTGGCAATCGCGCCTACATGTGGGCGATCGGTAGCGCCGTGGATGTGCTGCTAAGACCAGATGACATCGTCTACGCGCCAGACAGCACACTCAAGACGCACGTTGTGAGCAAGACCTTTCAAGGCGCCTCGACACTGTATCGACTGCAAATGCCAACAGGCAGCCAACTGGAAGCGATCTTCCCCAGCCACGTCGACTATCGCGCAGGTGACGAGGTCGGGATTCGTGTGGCGGCTGATCATCTGGTGCTGTTCCAGGCCGCCGGCAGTCTCAGGTATATCTAACGCCTCTATCGGGGCATCAACCGAGCAATAACTTCCCGCTCGCCACCAAGGTTGCATGCCCACCGATTTTGACCCGCCCTCCCTCCAGTCGACAGAACAGTTCGCCGCCACGGGCCGAGCATTGGTAGGCGGTCAACCCCTGCTTGCCAAGACGCTTCGACCAATAGGGGATCAAGCTGCAGTGGGTCGAGCCGGTCACCGGGTCTTCGGGGATACCGATGGCCGGTGCGAAGTAGCGGGAGACAAAATCATGCTGGGTGCCCATGGCCGTGACGATAACGCCTGGCCACGGTAAACGCGCCAGCGCGGCCATATCGGGCGTGCAGTCGCGCACCGCCTGTTCGGACTCCAGGACCACCAGCAACTCGGTCGAGCCCAACACATCGACGATATCGACGCCCAGCGCGCGCTGAAGCTCGACAGTTACCCCCACTTCGTGGGGCATCAGGGCCGGAAAGTCCAGCAACAACCGATCGTTTTCGCGGGTGACGCTCATGGCGCCGGACTTGCCAATAAAATCTATCCGCTCGACCGGCTCTTTGTAGACCTCGAACAACACGTAAGCGCTGGCCAGGGTGGCGTGACCACACAATGGGACTTCGGTGGCTGGAGTGAACCAGCGGATGTGCCAGCCCTGAGCTTCACGGACCAGAAACGCGGTTTCCGCCAGGTTGTGCTCGGCAGCAATCTGCTGCATCAACTCATCCGCCAGCCAGGCATCCAGTCGATAAACCATCGCCGGGTTGCCACTGAACGGGCGGTTACTGAAAGCGTCAACCTGGTGAAATTCAAGCTGCATGAGTGGGCCCATCCCTGACATTAGTTGCCCCAGCATGCGCGTCCGCCGGATGCACCGCCAGTCACAGAACGTGTCGTTATCGACAATACAGAGCGCTAGGCGCGACCAATCCCGGAAAATGTTGCCTGGGTGAGCCCGGCCAGTACGGCAGCCGAAAGCTCCACCTCCAGGCCTCGACGCCCGGCGCTGACGAAGAGAGTGGCGAAGGACTGTGCCGATTGATCGATGAAAGTACGCAATCTCTTCTTCTGCCCTAACGGGCTAATGCCGCCCAATAAATAGCCTGTGGCGCGCTGAGCAGCTGCGGGATCAGCCATTTCGACTTTTTTTGCCCCCGCTGCATGCGCCAGCGCTTTGAGATCAAGACTTCCGACGACCGGGACCACCGCCACCAGCAATTCGCCTTTTTCAGTAACCGCCAACAGGGTTTTGAACACCTGCGCAGGCTCCAGACCAAGCTTCTCAGCCGCCTCCAGACCATAAGAGGCCGCCTTCGGGTCGTGTTCATAACTGTGCACACGGTGATCTGCGCGAACTTTTTTCAACAAATCCAATGCGGGGGTCATGCAGCTCTCCGGGATGTCGCGGGACGTTGAGATCAAGACGCCTACTTTAGGACATCTCCAGCCAAAACACCTTATCGGCAGCGATATTCAAGCTATGTCGCCGTCATGGACGGTACCAAAAAAAATTTCAGGTCAGCAATAAGATGTTTCCTACATAGAAATGGGCAACGAACTAAAGACTGGCGGTCAGATTATGGCCTATGGTTCACTTTCGACCTTTGACAGCATTCTTTCTTGTCTATATTTTTTCGATAACGAATATTTTCGATTTGGTGGTGACTAAGGATCGTTGGCTGCTCGGAGACGAGGACTTCTCTGATGTGGAAAAAAATAAGCGCTGATGACTTTCCTTCAGCGTTTTAGAACAACAAAAAAAGAGGTTTCCATGACAACGGCTATACCGCAACCCCTGCAACAACCCACGCTGACGGGTCAATGCCTGGCTGAATTTCTGGGCACCGCGTTGTTGATTTTTTTTGGTACCGGTTGTGTTGCAGCGCTCAAGGTCGCTGGCGCCAGCTTTGGATTGTGGGAAATCAGTATCATCTGGGGCATTGGCGTCAGCATGGCGATTTACCTGACCGCCGGCGTATCCGGCGCGCATCTCAATCCTGCAGTAAGCATTGCGTTATGTATTTTCGGTGACTTTGAAAAGAGAAAGCTGCCACTTTACATTCTCGCCCAAGTGACCGGCGCCTTTTGCGCGGCCGCGTTGGTGTACCTGCTCTACATCAGCCTGTTCTTCGAATTCGAACACGTACACCACATGATTCGCGGGACTCAAGCCAGTCTTGAGCTGGCTTCAATCTTTTCCACGTACCCCAATCCGGCGATATCCACCGGACAAGCCTTTTTGGTTGAAGTGGTGATCACCGCCATTCTCATGTGCGTGATCATGTCCCTGACCGACGACAACAACGGCTTGCCTCGAGGCCCGATGGCGCCGCTACTGATTGGCTTGTTGATCGCCGTGATTGGCAGCGCCATGGGACCACTGACCGGGTTTGCGATGAACCCGGCGCGGGATTTCGGTCCCAAGCTCATGACATTCTTCGCAGGCTGGGGTCCGATGGCGTTTACTGGCGGCCGTGAAATCCCCTACTTTCTGATCCCGATTTTCGCGCCAATCCTTGGTGCCTGTCTGGGCGCTGCAAGCTATCGCGGGCTGATCGCTCGCCACCTGCCCAGCGCCCTTGTTGTAGAGAATAAGGACGCTAACGTCGTTCGCAGCAAAGCTCAGGCTTCATCTTGAACCTCACCCATCCAGTGCAAGGCAATCGACATGACTGACACACAGAATAAGAACTACATCATTGCCCTTGACCAGGGTACGACCAGTTCACGCGCCATTATTTTCGACCGCGATGCCAACGTGGTCAGTTCCGCGCAAAGCGAGTTCGTCCAGCATTACCCGCAAGCGGGATGGGTCGAACATGACCCCATGGAAATCTTCGCCACCCAGACCGCGTGCATGACCAAGGCACTCGCCCAAGCTGATCTGCATCATGATCAGATTGCGGCCATCGGCATCACCAATCAGCGGGAAACCACCGTCGTATGGGAAAAAGAAACCGGCCGCCCTATCTACAACGCGATTGTCTGGCAATGCCGCCGCAGCACCGAAATCTGTCAGCAACTCAAGCGTGACGGACTGGAAGACTACATCAAGGAAACGACAGGGCTGGTCACCGACCCCTACTTCTCCGGCACCAAGCTCAAGTGGATTCTCGATCACGTCGAAGGCAGCCGAGAGCGCGCACGCAAAGGCGAGCTGCTGTTCGGCACCATTGATAGCTGGCTGATCTGGAAATTCACCGGCGGCAAGGTTCACGTCACCGACTACACCAACGCCTCGCGCACCCTGCTCTTCAATATTCATACCCTGGAATGGGATGAAAAAATGCTGAAGGTGCTGGATATTCCACGCGAGATGCTGCCTGAGGTACGGTCCTCCTCTGAGGTTTACGGCCACAGCAAAAGCGGCATCCCTATCGCCGGTATTGCGGGAGACCAGCAAGCGGCCTTGTTCGGCCAGATGTGCGTTGAACCCGGTCAGGCCAAGAACACCTACGGCACCGGCTGCTTCCTGTTGATGAATACCGGAAAGAAAGCCGTGAAGTCGCAACACGGCATGCTGACCACCATCGCCTGCGGACCGCGCGGCGAAGTCGCTTATGCCCTTGAAGGCGCTGTGTTCAACGGTGGCTCCACCATCCAGTGGCTGCGAGACGAACTGAAACTCATCAATGACGCGCTGGACACCGAGTACTTCGCCGGCAAGGTCAAGGACAGCAATGGCGTCTACCTCGTCCCCGCCTTTACCGGACTGGGCGCGCCGTACTGGGACCCGTATGCCCGTGGTGCATTGTTCGGCCTGACGCGCGGGGTCAAGGTCGACCACATCATTCGTGCCGCGCTTGAATCGATCGCCTACCAGACGCGTGACGTGCTGGACGCCATGCAGCAGGATTCCGGCGAGCGCCTCAAAGCCTTGCGTGTGGACGGCGGCGCTGTGGCCAACAACTTTTTAATGCAGTTCCAGGCCGACATTCTCGGGACGATGGTCGAACGTCCGCAAATGCGTGAAACCACCGCACTGGGCGCTGCTTATCTCGCCGGCCTGGCCATCGGTTTCTGGGGCAGCCTGGACGAGTTGCGCAGCAAAGCGGTGATCGAGCGCGAATTCGAACCGCAACTTGCCGAAGAGGAAAGAGAAAAACTCTATGCCGGCTGGAAAAAAGCCGTGAGCCGCACCCGCGATTGGGAACCGCACGAAGAAAGCAACTGATCGACGACTGCCCGCAAGGGCGGGGAGCGGTATGAGTTTCCGGCTGACAGCGCTATTAGGCTGCGGCATGATGGTCGCCATTCGTTTGGCAGCCCGATAGGAAAATCAAAACAATGAACCTGCCTCCCCGCCAGCAGCAGATCCTCGAGCTGGTACGCGAACGCGGCTATGTCAGCATTGAAGAAATGGCTCAGCTGTTTGTCGTGACCCCGCAAACCATCCGCCGTGATATCAATCAATTGGCGGAAATGAGCCTGTTGCGCCGCTACCATGGCGGCGCAGCCTATGACTCGAGCATCGAGAACACAGCCTACGCCATGCGTGCAGACCAGATGCGCGACGAGAAACAACGGATCGCCGAGGCCATTGCCGCGCAGATCCCGGACCACGCCTCGCTGTTCATCAATATCGGCACCACCACCGAATCCATTGCCCGCGCGCTGCTGAATCACAACAACCTGAAAATCATCACCAACAACCTGCATGTGGCCTCGATCCTCAGCGCCAAGGATGACTTTGAAGTCCTGCTGGCTGGCGGCACTGTTCGCCGCGATGGCGGCGTGGTGGGTCAAGCCTGTGTCGACTTCATCAATCAGTTCAAAGTCGACTTCGCCTTGGTCGGTATTAGCGGCATTGATGAAGACGGCAGTTTGCTGGACTTTGATTATCAGGAAGTACGGGTGTCCCAGGCGATCATCGCCAACGCCCGAAAAGTACTGTTGGCCGCCGACTCCAGCAAGTTCGGACGCAACGCCATGGTCCGCCTGGGACCGATCAGCCTGATCGACTGCCTGGTCACCGACGAGGCCCCCGTCCCTGCGCTGATGCAGTTATTGACCCAGTACAAGATTCGTCTGGAAGTGGTCTGACCTCCCGACATCTATCTATCGTCTGACATTCAGCTTTCATCGCGAATAAATTCGTCCCCCAGAGACCACAAACGCTCTATGGGAGCGAGTTCATTCGCGAGGGACGCGACGCGCGCGTGCCTGGCACACTGAATTAAAATGTTCGAATTTATTCACTTACCTCCCCTCCCATCAGTATTTTCAATGAATGCAGACTGGATGCGCGCTCTTTATTGCGCTATGATTTTCGAAATTGAACATAAATGTTCGGATTCGCCGTTCGAAGCTATGTTTTGAAGATCCAGACAGGAGGCCATCAAATGCCCCACACCACCTTGCCCGTGCCACCGCTTTCCGAAATCTACGACATCGCCGTCATTGGCGGTGGTATCAATGGCGTAGGGATAGCCGCGGACGCTGCCGGTCGCGGTTTATCGGTGTTCCTTTGCGAAAAGGATGACTTGGCCAGCCATACATCATCAGCCAGCAGCAAGCTGATCCATGGTGGACTGCGCTATCTCGAACATTATGAGTTTCGCCTGGTACGAGAAGCGCTCGCCGAACGTGAAGTGCTGCTGGCCAAAGCGCCGCATATCGTCAAGCCGATGCGCTTCGTGCTCCCTCATCGTCCGCATCTGCGCCCTGCGTGGATGATCCGTGCCGGCCTGTTCTTGTATGATCATCTGGGCAAGCGGGAAAAACTGCCCGCCTCGCGCAGCCTGCGCTTTGGCAGCGACAGCCCGCTAAACGCGACGATAACCCGTGGTTTCGAATACTCCGATTGCTGGGTCGACGACGCCCGCCTGGTGGTACTCAACGCCATGGCCGCGCGTGAAAACGGCGCGCACGTTCATACCCAAACGCGCTGCATCAACGCCCGTCGCAGTAAGGGCCTGTGGCACATGAACATGGAACGTTCCGACGGCAGCCTGTTTTCCATTCGCGCCAAAGCGCTGGTCAACGCCGCCGGGCCTTGGGTTGCCAAATTCATTCGTGATGACCTTAAACTCGACTCCCCTTACGGGATCCGCCTGATTCAGGGCAGCCACCTGATCGTGCCCAAACTGTACGAGGGCGAAAACGCGTTCATTCTGCAAAACGAAGATCAGCGCATCGTCTTCACGATTCCTTACCTGGAACGCTTCACCATCATTGGCACCACGGACCGTGAATATCAGGGCGATCCGAGCAAGGTGACGATTACCGAAGACGAAATCGACTACCTGCTCAAAGTGGTCAATGAGCACTTCAAGAAACAACTGAGCCGCAGCGACATCGTGCGAACCTACTCGGGCGTTCGTCCGCTGTGCAATGACGAATCGGACAACCCTTCGGCGGTGACCCGCGATTACACGCTGTCACTCTCGGGCAGCGCTGAAGAAGCACCGATCCTATCGGTGTTCGGCGGCAAGTTGACGACTTATCGCAAGCTGGCTGAATCGGCGATGACCCACCTTGCGCCCTTCTTCCCGCACATGAAACCAAGCTGGACCGCCACTGCCAGCCTGCCCGGGGGCGAAGACATGAGCACGCCACAGGCCCTGAGTGATGAATTGACGAAACGCTTCGACTGGCTGCCAAGCGACGTTGCCCAGCGCTGGGCCCGCACCTACGGCAGCCGCAGCTGGCGCCTGCTCGAAGGTGTGCAGAGCCTCGCCGATATGGGCGAGCACCTCGGGGGCGGCCTCTACACCCGCGAAGTCGATTATCTGTGCAGCGAGGAATGGGCTCTGGATGCCGAAGACATTCTTTGGCGTCGCAGCAAGTTGGGTCTATTCACCACACCGAGCGAGCAGGTGCGCGTGCAGGACTACCTCAACACGGTCACGCGCAATAAAAGCAGCATCGAAGCCGCCTGACCCTCCCCGCCAACAGCCTCCTCGCAAAGGGGAGGTTGTTGTGCAGCAGCCTCAAGTCATTCGGTTTTCCGAACGCGCTGCCCCGATTAGTTCGGACTGCCGGACGCGGCCAGATTCTCCTGCGTCATAGCATCAAATAAAAACGATACAAATCAATAGTTTAATCCTTATCTCCGCTTTGGCATGAGTCATGCTCTACACTCAATGTCGAATGTGCCGACTGTAGCGTGCGCCTGATTGGGCCGCCGTTGAACACACTCGTTTATTCAGAGGACCTCCACACAGGTCCCCATAAAAAAAACAAAGCCGAGGATCAACTGATGCGCATCGTTCCCCATATTTTGGGCGCAGCAATCGCTGCCGCTCTGATTAGCACTCCAGTTTTCGCTGCCGAACTCACCGGCACACTGAAGAAAATCAAAGAGTCTGGCACCATCACCCTCGGACACCGCGACGCCTCCATCCCGTTCTCCTATATCGCTGACGCTTCCGGGATTCCGGTCGGCTACTCCCACGATATCCAGCTGAAAGTCGTCGAAGCCATCAAGAAAGACCTGGCCATGCCTGACCTGAAGGTCAAATACAACCTGGTCACGTCGCAAACCCGTATCCCGCTGGTGCAAAACGGCACTGTAGACCTTGAGTGCGGTTCCACCACCAACAACGCCGAACGCGGTCAACAAGTTGACTTCTCAGTAGGCATCTTCGAAATCGGGACGCGCCTGCTGGCCAAAAAAGACTCTCCGTACAAAGACTTCGCCGATCTGAAAGGCAAGAACGTCGTGACCACTGCGGGCACCACGTCCGAGCGCATCATCAAATCGATGAACGCCGACAAGCAGATGGGCATGAATGTCATCTCTGCCAAGGACCATGGCGAATCCTTCAACATGCTCGAGTCCGGCCGTGCGGTCGCGTTCATGATGGATGATGCACTGCTCGC
The DNA here is from genome assembly GCF_036346185.1 of Pseudomonas sp. 10C3. NCBI lineage: Bacteria > Pseudomonadati > Pseudomonadota > Gammaproteobacteria > Pseudomonadales > Pseudomonadaceae > Pseudomonas > Pseudomonas sp. 10C3. Next base: position 220,600 of record NZ_JASJVE010000001.1, read on the forward strand.
AGGCGAAATGGCCAAAGCCAAGAAGCCTGATGACTGGGCAGTGACCGGCACCGCGCAGTCCTATGAAATCTACGGCTGCATGGTTCGTAAAGACGACGCCCCGTTCAAGAAAGCTGTCGATGACGCGATCAAGGCAACCTTCACCTCGGGCGAGATCAACACGATCTACGCCAAGTGGTTCATGCAGCCGATCCCGCCGAAGGGTCTGAACCTGAACTTCCCGATGAGCGACGAGCTGAAAAACCTGATCGCCAACCCTACCGATAAGCCAGCTCCCGACAAAGCCATCTAAGCACTGGTTAATCTTCACTTGGGCACGCAAACGCGCGCTCAAGTGAACGACGGTGCCTGTGAATCAATCAAACTGAGGGGAGACCCTGATGGATTACAACTGGGACTGGGGCGTATTCCTCAAGTCCACCGGTATCGGCAAAGAAATCTATCTGGACTGGTACCTCACCGGTCTGGGCTGGACCATCGCTATTGCCGTCGCCGCCTGGATCATCGCTTTACTGCTGGGCTCTGTGCTCGGGGTCATGCGTACTGTGCCTAACCGCTGGGTGTCGGGCATTGCCACGGTTTACGTGGAACTTTTCCGCAATGTTCCGCTGCTGGTGCAATTGTTTATCTGGTACTTCCTGGTGCCGGATTTGCTGCCTGACAACCTTCAGCAGTGGTACAAGCAAGACCTCAACCCCACGACATCGGCTTTTCTAAGCGTCGTGGTCTGTCTTGGCCTGTTCACTGCTGCACGGGTTTGCGAACAAGTGCGCACCGGTATCCAGGCGCTGCCTGGCGGCCAGGAATCGGCGGCCAGAGCCATGGGCTTCAAACTGCCACAGATCTACTGGAACGTGCTGCTGCCCCAGGCCTATCGCATCATCATTCCACCCCTGACCTCGGAATTCCTGAACGTCTTCAAGAACTCGTCCGTAGCCTCGTTGATCGGCCTTATGGAGCTGCTTGCGCAGACCAAACAGACCGCCGAGTTCTCCGCCAACCTGTTCGAAGCCTTCACCTTGGCGACGCTGATCTACTTCACCTTGAACATGAGCCTGATGCTGTTGATGCGCATGATCGAGAAGAAAATTGCAGTGCCCGGGCTGATTTCCCTGGGAGGTAAATAATGGACTTCAGTGGAATTGTTCCCGCCCTGCCGGGGATGTGGAACGGCATGATCTTGACCCTGCAACTGATGGCGCTGGGCGTCATCGGCGGCATTGCGCTTGGCACTGTCCTGGCATTGATGCGCTTGTCATCGAGCAAGTTGCTGGCAAGGCTCGCTGGCGCTTACGTGAACTACTTTCGCTCGATCCCGCTGCTGCTGGTAATCACCTGGTTCTATCTGGCGGTGCCGTTTGTGCTGCGCTGGATCACTGGCGAGGACACCCCGATCGGAGCGTTCACCTCCTGCCTGGTGGCGTTCATGATGTTCGAGGCCGCGTACTTCTGCGAAATCGTACGGGCCGGTGTCCAGTCCATCCCAAAAGGCCAGATGGGCGCAGCCCAGGCGTTAGGGATGAACTACGGGCAAATGATGCGTTTGATCATCCTGCCTCAGGCGTTTCGCAAAATGACCCCGCTGCTGCTGCAGCAGAGCATCATTTTGTTCCAGGACACGTCGCTGGTGTATGCAGTCGGCCTGGTGGACTTCCTCAATGCCACGCGCTCCAGTGGCGACATCATTGGCCGTTCCAATGAGTTCCTGATCTTCGCCGGTCTGGTGTATTTCACGATCAGCTTTGCCGCCTCGCTGCTGGTGAAGCGTCTGCAAAAAAGGTTTGCCGTATGATTTCCATCAAGAATATCAACAAGTGGTACGGAGACTTCCAGGTGCTGACTGACTGCAGCACCGAGGTCAAAAAAGGTGAAGTGGTGGTGGTTTGCGGCCCATCCGGCTCTGGCAAATCGACACTGATCAAGTGCGTGAACGCGCTGGAACCCTTCCAGAAGGGCGACATCATTGTCGATGGCACCTCGATCAGCGACCCCAAGACCAACCTGCCCAAACTGCGTTCGCGGGTCGGCATGGTGTTTCAGCATTTCGAACTGTTCCCGCACCTGAGCATCGTCGAAAACCTGACCATCGCCCAGATCAAGGTCCTTGGCCGCAGCAAGGCCGAAGCCACCGAAAAAGGCCTCAAGCTGCTTGAGCGTGTCGGCTTGTCCGCGCATGCCAACAAGCACCCGGGGCAACTTTCCGGTGGTCAGCAGCAACGTGTGGCGATTGCCCGGGCGTTGGCGATGGACCCGGTGGTCATGCTGTTCGATGAACCGACCTCGGCTTTGGACCCGGAAATGGTCAACGAAGTGCTCGACGTCATGGTGCAACTGGCCCACGAAGGCATGACCATGATGTGCGTGACCCATGAAATGGGCTTCGCCCGCAAAGTGGCGAACCGAGTGATCTTCATGGATCAGGGGCAAATCGTCGAAGATTGCGAGAAAGAAGAGTTCTTTGGTGATGTGACCGCACGCTCCGAGCGCGCCCAGCACTTCCTTGCCAAGATCCTGCAACACTAAGTAAGTCCGGCTGTCTGTGCCCACCTTTATTGGGCACAGGCTGCTGGTCGGTCCCGGACGACTGTGATGAAATGCGATCCCAACCTCTATCGCGCCGCGCCGCCATCACTTGCCGTGAAACCCCGCCTGATACGCCATCTGTTTTTGCCCCCGCTGGTCGTCTTGCTGATGGTCGCGCTGGGCTATGTCAGCTATCTGATCAGCGAGCACAACGGCGTTCAAGCCCTGAGCGAGAACGGTGAACGGCAACTGGAGCTGCACGCCCGCACCGTAGAAAGCGAGATCAGCAAATACACCTACCTGCCGAGCGTTCTCGAGCTCGAAGCCAACGTCTCGCGTCTATTGAATGACCCTGCGCCGGAGCTGCGTCAGGACGTCAACGAATACCTGGAAGGCCTGAATCGCCGCAGTCGTAGCCGAGCGATTTACGTCCTCGACACCACCGGTCGCGTGCTGGCCACCAGCAACTGGCGTGATGCCGACAGTTATCTGGGCGAGGACCTGTCGTTCCGCGCTTACTTTCAGGACGCGGTGCGCGGCCTCCCCGGTCGGTTCTACGGGATTGGCAGCACCACCGGAGAGCCCGGCTATTACCTGGCCCATGGCCTGGAACAGCAAGGCAAGATCATTGGCGTCGCCGTGATCAAAGTGCGCCTCGAAGCCTTGGAGGAGCGCTGGCAACGGGCTCGGCTGGAAGCCTTCGTTACCGATGAGAATGGCATCATCATTCTGTCCAGCGACCCGTCGCGCCGGCTGAAATCGGTTCGCCCGCTGACGCCGGAAACCAAGGAGCGGCTCGCGCGCAGTCTGCAGTATTACTGGTGGCCGCTGAATGAATTGGTTCCGCTGGCCCGGGAGCAACTGGCCGAGGGCGTCGAGAAACTGACCTTCCCCGCCAATACCAGCGTCGATCACGACCCTACCGACGTCAGCTACCTGGCCCAGACCCGACGGCTGAACGATACGCCGTGGCACTTGACCCTGCTGACACCATTGCAGGAGTTGCGCAGCGAAGCCGCACGCCAGGGAATGTTGGTCGCGGTGGCCTGCGCACTGGTGGCGTTTCTGCTGATCGCCTGGAATGAGCGACGCAAAGTGATCGCCACTCGACTGGCTGCCCGCGAAGCCCTGCAAGAAGCCAACGATGAACTCGAGCGCAAAATTGCCGAGCGAACCGCCGATCTGCGTGCCAGCAACGAACGCCTAAAAGCGCAGATCCGCGAACGGCGCCTCGCCGAAGACACATTGCGTCGCGCTCAGGATGAACTGGTCCAGGCCGGCAAACTTGCCGCCATCGGCCAGATGTCCACCAGCATCGCCCACGAACTCAATCAACCCTTGGCCGCCTTGCGCACCTTGTCCGGCAATACCGTACGCTTCATTGAGCGCGGCGCACTGGACACCGCCAGCACTAACCTGCGAACCATCAATGAGCTGGTCGATCGCATGGGCCGGATCACCGCCAGCCTGCGCGCCTTTGCCCGACGTGGAGATGACAAAGGCCAGGCGTCGTTGCGCAAGGCCGTCGACGCCGCACTGCAGGTTCTCAATGGCCGACTGGAGAACTTCGACCTCACGCTGCATGAGCATTTTGAAGACGTGTCCTTGCGAATCGATCAAACGCGCCTGGAACAAATCCTGGTCAACCTCGTCGGCAATGCCCTGGATGCAATGCAGGCCCAGCCCTTGCCCGAGTTGTGGCTCGAAGGTGAAATCGCCGACGGCCGCTACCGCCTCTATGTGCGCGACAATGGTCACGGTATCGGACCCGAAGCGCGCAAGCATCTGTTCGAACCGTTCTTCACCACCAAACCCGGTGAACATGGCCTTGGCCTTGGCCTGACCCTTTCTGCCAGCCTCGCTGCCGCAGCCGGGGGCAGTCTCAGCGCCGAGCATCCTTCCAGCGGCGGCACCGCTTTTATCCTGAGCCTGCCACTGCTCGATACGCCCGCACCTCCTGAAGCCGAGCCGATATGAGCCGCTATTAATGAGCCGAACAGCATGAACAGCGACCTGACCGTTCTGATCGTCGAAGACGACCCACACGTCCTCCTGGGTTGCCAGCAAGCCTTGGCCCTGGAAGACATTCCCAGCGAAGGCGTGGGCAGTGCCGAAGAGGCGCTGGCTAGGATTGGCGAAGACTTCGCCGGCATCGTCATCAGCGATATCCGTTTGCCGGGAATCGACGGACTGGAATTGCTGACCCGCCTCAAGGCGCGAGACCGCAGCCTGCCGGTGGTGCTGATTACCGGTCACGGCGATATTTCCATGGCCGTCAACGCAATGCGCGACGGCGCTTACGACTTCATGGAAAAACCCTTCTCCCCCGAGCGTCTGGTGGACGTTGCCCGACGCGCTCTGGAGCAACGCAGCCTGGCGCGTGAGGTGTGGTCGCTGCGCCGACAACTGGCCGAGCGAAACTCACTGGAAGGCCGAATCATCGGGCGATCGCCGGCCATGCAAAACCTGCGGGCGTTGATCACCAATGTTGCAGACACCTCAGCCAACGTCCTGATCGAAGGCGAAACCGGCACGGGCAAGGAGTTGGTTGCCCGCTGCCTGCACGACTTCAGTCGCCGCCATTCTCAGCAGTTCGTCGCGCTCAACTGTGGCGGTCTGCCGGAGAGCCTGTTCGAAAGCGAGATCTTCGGCCACGAAGCCAACGCATTTACCGGCGCAGGCAAGCGTCGCATTGGCAAAATCGAACATGCCCACAACGGCACACTGTTTCTCGATGAAGTCGAAAGCATGCCGATAACCCTGCAGATCAAACTGCTGCGGGTGTTGCAGGAGCGCACGCTGGAACGCCTGGGCTCGAACCAGAGCGTCGCAGTGGACTGCCGGGTGATTGCCGCGACCAAGTCCGATCTGGATGAGTTGAGCAAGGTCGGTCAGTTTCGCAGCGACCTGTATTACCGGCTGAACGTGGTCACTCTGGAATTGCCTCCGTTGCGCGAACGCCGCGAGGACATCCTGCAGTTGTTCGAGCACTTCTTACAGCTCGCATCGTTACGCTTCGATCGCGAAACCCCGGAGCTGGATCGTCAAACCCTGTCGAGCCTGATGAGCCACGACTGGCCGGGCAATGTGCGCGAACTGCGTAACGTCGCCGAGCGTTACGCCCTCGGCTTGCCGGCGTTCAAGAAGTCCGGCGCAAGCATAGCTGGCAACAGCCTGGACTTTGCCGAAGCGGTGGAGGCATTTGAAAAGAACCTGCTCAGCGATGCCTTGCAACGCAGCGGCGGCAACCTCAGTCAGGCCAGTCAGGAACTGGGCATGGCCAAGACCACGTTGTTCGACAAGGTCAAAAAATACGGGTTGGGTTGATCGTCCCGCCCCCTTTGCCATCTGAATTAAGAGGCCATCGTGGACCTGATTTTCAAAGCCCTGCTGGGCGCTGCTGTGGTGGTGATTCTGGCCGCGCTGGCAAAAACCAAAAATTACTACATCGCCGGCCTGGTGCCGCTGTTCCCGACCTTCGCCCTGATCGCCCACTACATCGTCGGTAAGGGTCGCTCACTGGACGATTTGAAGACCACCATCCTGTTCGGCATGTGGTCGATCATTCCCTACTTCATCTACCTGGCAGCGCTGTACCTGATGGTCGACCGCTGGCGTCTGGAAGTATCCCTTGCCCTTGCGGCACTGGCCTGGCTGGTCGCGGCAACCTTGCTGGTGACATTCTGGATTCGGTTTCACGGGTAAGCGCGTCGACACATTCGCACACAGCCTGTACCCAGGCCGGCGCATTCCTGCACTGGCCCATCCCTTGCATTCATCCGACCCACTTCCCCTCAGCCAACTGGCAGGAGCTGCTCCCTTGACCCCAACCGTGATCCTGCTGATCGCGCTATGCATCGTGCTCGATGTAATTGGCCAACTCGCTTTCAAGCTCGGCCTGGATCGGCTGCCCGAGCACGTGGGCGGCTTTCGTTTGCGCAATTTCTGGCGACAAATCGCCGGTGCGCCCCTGCTATGGTGTGGGGTCGCCTGTTATTCCGTTCTTTTCGTTGCCTGGCTGGAGGTACTGTCACTGGCACCGCTGAGCCTGGTGTTTCCGGCGATCAGCCTGAGCTATTGCGGCGTGGTGCTGGGTGGACGCCTGGTGTTGGGCGAAACCGTCAGTCGACGGCGCTGGCTCGGCACTTTCGTCATCACTACCGGCGTCATGCTGGTTTGCGCAACGGGCATTTGAGGCCTCTATGACAAAGAGTTGGATTGAAGGGCGTGGCGCAAGCATTGGCCTCTGGGCACTATTGATCGCCTTTGAAAGCGGCGCGCAAATATCACTGAAAGTGGGCGGAGACGGACTGGCCTCCATTCCGTTCGGTGTGAGCTGGCTACTGGCTGCGGTGAGCAATCTGGCGGTCATGGTCGCAATTGTCTGCTATATCGGCTCGTTCCTCAGCTGGATGCTGATCCTGCGCCGCAGCAACCTATCGCTGGCCTTTCCCTTGAGCTCACTGGTGTTCGTGGTAGTACTGCTCGGCTCATGGCTCGGCTTGGGCGAAACCATCAGCCCGATGCACTGGCTGGGTGTGTGCGTGATCATTGGCGGGATTGTGCTGCTGGCGGAAGGGCAACAACCAGCGGCCACGTAAGGGTCGTGCCCGCTTCTAACCGACGACTCTAGAGGCCGTTGAAATGATAAGCCACGGCGATACTGACCTCGCCCTGGTTATCGTTGCCTCGTTGTTTGACGATTGAACTGTCCGCAGCTGAACCGACCAGATGAGTCCAGCTGGCGCTGGTCAGCAGTAGCCAGCCTCGGCCAAGGGGGAACTGCGCGCTCTGGGTCAGGGTAACGTTCTGCAGGCCGCCGCTGGCGTCGTATTGACGAATGCCCGAGGCCTGGGCCTCCTGTGCACTCACGCCGTAAAAAGTTTGGGCTTGCCGGCCATCCGCATAATTCGCCGTCACCGACGTATCGCCAATAATGCCCAACCCCAGTGGATAACCCAGCTCACCACCTATCCGGCCCAGCACCCCGCCCTGACCATCGCTACCACCCAGCGCATGCCCCATTTGGGCATATACACGCCAGAAATCATCAGGGCTGTATTGCACGAAACCACCGGCCTCGCCCATGTCCGATACATCACGCAAGCCGCGCAATAAGCCATTGGCATTCCGGCCCGGAACATAGTTAAGGAACGGCCCGGCGCTCCAGCCACCCCCCTTCAGCGCCTTCCAGGACAAGCCATCGTCCGAACTGAGACCGAGGTCACCCCAGGTCAGGTCCATATAGGGCAAAGGCCGGACTTCGTAACTGCTCCCGCTGGGATCATGAGGTCCATAGCTAAGAGCCATACCAAGATCGCCAACGATTGGCTCAGCCTGTCCAGGCGAGCTGAAACCGAAAATACACGCAAAACTTGTGAGTAAAAAACAGCGATTTAGCCCGAAAGTAGGCATAAAAACTAACTCAAACAGAAAAACATGCGCGCATCAATGCCTAAACACCCCCCCAATGCAAGCACTTATGTTGTTTGTAGCAACCTACAAAAATTGTAGCTTGCTGGTCTGCTGTGCTCGGCGGCGGCTGCCAAAAACCACTGATAGAGGGATTTGCGCATATTGGCACAGTCCATGCTGTACCCCACTGCAAGCGCAAAGCGCGCGCTCTACTTACCTGATCGACCTTATCAAATAGGCACCTGCAGATGATGCACTGGCATATCGTGTGTGATTTCGATGGGACCGTCACCCGGACCGACGCTGTGGATAACATCCTCGAGCGTTTCGCCGACCCTAGCTGGGAGGCCATCGAAGACGAATGGCTCTCTGGCAAGATCGGCTCGCGAGAATGCCTGGGTCGGCAGCTCGCGCTGGTGAAAGCCTCACCATCCCAGCTCCTCGGCTATTTCGACACCGTCGATATAGACCCGGCATTTCCTGACTTCGTCGAACTTATCCTGAGTCGCGGCGCGACGCTGGACATCGTCAGCGACGGCATCGAACAAGGCATCGCCCGCGTTCTTTCGCGGCATGAGTGCCCGCTGCTGCCAATCATTGCCAATCGCCTGCGCCAGGTCGATCAGGACAGCTGGCGCATCGAGTTCCCGCATTCCAGCGATGCCTGCCGCGCAGCCTCCGGCAACTGCAAATGCAAGTCCGCCCCCAAAGGCAAACGCATCCTGGTGATCGGTGACGGTCAATCCGACATGTGCGTGGCCGGGACCGCCGACTTCGTTTTCGCCAAAGATCGCCTGGCCGAACATTGCGAACGCACTGGCATTCCGTATGCCCGCTTCGACTCGTTCGCCGACTTACCCGCTTTGCTCGCCCGCTTGCCTCACAGCGAACCGGCCCGCGCAATCAGCCTCCCTCTTGAACAGCAGGAACTCTTCCACCATGTCTGAAATTCGTATCGCAACCCCTGAAGACCAGATTCTTCTGGAGAAAGAAGCTAAGTATTGCTCCTTTGGCGACACCGTTCACTACATCGACCCGCCGCGCATTTTCAATCGCTGTGAAGGTTCGTACGTCTACGACACCAGTGACCAGGCTTACCTCGACCTGCAAATGTGGTACTCGGCGGTCAACTTCGGTTACGCCAACCCACGCTTGAATAACGCACTCAAGCAACAGATCGACTCCATGCCGCAGATTGCCAGCCAATACCTGCACCGTGGCAAAATCGAGCTGTCAGAAATGATCGCCGTAGACGCCAAGAACAAGTTCGGTCTTGACGGTCGAGTTCACTTCAACGTCGGCGGTTCGCAGTCCATCGAAGACTCCTTGAAAGTGGTCCGTAACGCCAGCAACGGCAAAAGCTTGATGTTCGCTTTCGAAGGCGGTTATCACGGCCGTACCCTGGGCGCTTCGTCAATCACTTCCAGCTATCGCTATCGTCGCCGCTACGGCCATTTTGGCGAGCGAGCGCAGTTCATTCCTTTCCCTTACCACTTCCGTGGTCCGAAAGGCATGACCAAAGAAGAATATGGCAGCTACTGCGTACAGCAGTTCGCCCGCCTGTTCGAGACTGAATACAACGGTGTCTGGGACCCGAAAACCAACCAGTGTGAATACGCGGCATTCTACGTCGAGCCGATTCAGGGCACTGGCGGCTACGTTATCCCGCCGATGAACTTCTACAAAGAACTGAAGCAAGTGCTGGATCAGCACGGCATCCTGATGGTGGTCGACGAAATCCAGATGGGTTTCTTCCGCACCGGCAAGCTGTGGTCCATTGAGCACTTCGACGTCAAACCTGATGTAATCGTGTTCGGCAAAGCGCTGACCAACGGCCTCAACCCATTGGGCGGTATCTGGGCTCGCGAAGAACTGATCAACCCAAAAATCTTCCCGCCAGGTTCGACTCACTCCACCTTCGCCTCCAACCCACTGGGTACTGCGGTAGGTCTGGAAATGTTCAAAATGACCTCCGAAGTCGACTACGGCGCGATGGTCATGGAAAAGGGCAAGTACTTCCTGGCTGGCCTGCAAGACCTGCAAAAACGCTACCCGATCATCGGCGACGTCGACGGCTTGGGCTTGGCACTGCGCGCAGAAATCTGCGGCCCGGATGGCTTCACCCCGGACAAGGCCACACTCGACTTCATGGTTGACGAAGGCATGAAGGGCGACATCGAAATCGACGGCAAGCGCTTAGGCCTGATCCTCGATGTGGGCGGTTACTACAAGAACGTCATCACCTTGGCTCCGTCGCTGGAAATCAGCTACGCAGAAATCGATCTGGGCATTGCCCTGCTCGACCGCCTGCTGCATAGAGCCATGAAGCGGTGAACCTGCCAGAGATCGATATGGGCGAAGGTAACGCCAGTTTCGTTCTCGGCAGTGGTCCGGTCGCGGTGTTGTTGATCCACGGCCTGACCGGCACCCCGACGGAGTTACGTCGGGTTGCCCAAGGCTTGGCCAAGCGTGGGTACACCGTGTACGTACCCACGCTTGCCGGGCACTGCGGCGACAACGCCGACCTGCAAGCCACAGGTTGGAAAGACTGGTACGAGAGCGCGCGCAAGGCCTTTGTCGGCATACGCCAACGCCACGCGCAGGTGTTCGTCGGCGGGCTGTCGATGGGCGCCGTGATGTCCATGCACATGGCTGCCGAGCATCCGGGGCAAATCGCCGGCCTGCTGCTGTATTCGACGACCTTGCGCTACGACGGCTGGAACATGCCAAAAGCTGCGGTACTGACACCGCTACTGATGGCCATTCCATTCGGCGTGCACCTGTGCCGTTTCAACGAAACATCGCCTTACGGCATCAAAGACAAGCGCTTGCGGGCTATCGTCGAACGCCAGATGAAAGCCGGCGAAAGCAGCAATGCCGGATTACTGACCATGTCAGGTGTCAATGTTCGCGAACTGCATCGATTGGTTGCCGTCGTGAAACGAGAAATGCCTTCGGTCACCACGCCTGCGTTAGTGTTGCACTCCATCGAAGACGACATCACCAGCCGCTGGAATGCTGATTATGTCGAGAAGCACCTTGGCGGCAAGGTCACTAAAGTACTGCTCGACAACTGCTATCACATGATTACCGTCGACCTGCAGTACCGTAAGGTGATCACGCTGAGCGCAGACTTTATCGACAGCCTGACCGAGCAACCGTCCCTCCAGGCTGTTCCTCTGAATGATCATCGGCAACTGGCCTGAGCTCAACATGCTCACCCCACCTGCCTTCTTCCGTCTTTGGGCAAGCAGCGCCGCCTGCAATAATTGTTTTCCCGGGGCGCTGGAGCACTGTATTGAAACGGGGCAAACTCGCTGTACACAGGAGCGATTCGACCCTGGCACGGCTGCTGCAATAAGCGAGCGTTGATGAGCGAAGAAAAAAGCCGCACCCGAAAAACGTTTACCCTTTCGCACTGGACCGTACAGCGCAAACTGGTCCTCGCGTTCTGGCTGGTCAGCGTCATTCCGACAATGATCGCCGCCGAATTGGCGGCGACCACCGTGTCGCAGATTTTTGAAAGTAACGTCAGTGTTTGGTTGCAGGAATCGACCCGGATCGTCCAGGACGAGATCAGCGAAATCCTGCGGGTTAACAACAGGGTCTCTCAGTTGTTCCTGCAAAATACCCGCCCGTCGGCCCCCTCTGCCGCCCGGCACAACAAATTGACCACCGACCTCGCTAATGCGATGGGCATCGAAGTTGTCGCGCTGATCCGCAGCAGTGACCACAAAGTGGTTTTCTCCACCGTTGCCGACAATATCATCGAGCAGATCAGTATCGCGCCCAACGCTGTAATGCAAACCATCCATAACGGCAGCGTGTTCACGGGCGTCGTTGTTTCGACCTATCAGTCGACTCAGGATGACGTCGATTATGAGTTACTGGTCGGGACCTATCTGGACAACAGCTTCCTTACCAGCGTGGCTGATGTGCACTCCCTCGACCTGCGGCTGTACATGAAAGACACGGGCGGCTTCAGCGAGATTTTTTCAACACAGCGCTTTATGAACCACCCGGCGATCGTGCCACCCGAAATCGAACAGACATTGCGCGAGACTAAAGAGCCCAGCGAGCAGTTCACCACCAGCTATGCCGGTCTTTACACGCCGATTTTCAATGACACCGGGGAGCTTCAAGGCATCATTTTCAGCGGCCTGCTACGGCATACCTCTCTGGTCGGACTGGTCAATCAGACCAATTTATTCATGCTGATCCTGCTGTTGGGCTCGGCCCTGTCGCTGAGCGTCGGTTGGTTGATTTCACAACGACTGACCAAGCCACTGCGCGGTTTGTCCGAAGGCGTAAGGGCTGTGACCGCTGGCGATTACCGTCAGCGCGTCGAGGTCATCGGCACTGACGAATTGGCTGAACTCAGCGTGACCTTCAACGACATGACCGAACGCCTCAAAGAGCTTCAGCATCTGGAAGCACAACTGCGCCGCCGTGACCGTCTGCATACCTTGGGCGAAGTGGCGATGGGGTTGGCCCACGAGATCCGCAACCCGCTGGGCATCATCAAAACGGCCACCCAATTGCTGCACCGCCGTGCGCAGCTGCCGGAAACCGACAAGCGCCACCTGGAGTATGTGATTTCAGAGGTCACCCGGATCAACGACCTGATCACCGAGTTCCTCGACTTCGCCAAACCCAGTGCGCCGATCCGCTCCACGCAACGGGCCAGGCCTCTGCTGGATGACTTGCTGGGGTTTTGTGCGCCGGAACTATCGACCCATAATATCGAAGCGGTGATCGTCGAGCACGATGCCAATGCCATGATTTATGCCGACGCCCGGCAACTGACCCAGGCCTGTCTGAACCTGGTCCTCAATGCGATCGACGCGATGCCCTCGGGCGGTCGCTTGACGATCGGTATTGCTATCGTTGAAGACACTACGGTCATCAGTATTTCCGACACAGGCCACGGTATTGAACCGGACATGATCGAACGTATCTTCAGCCCATTTGTCACGACCAAGGCATCCGGCACAGGATTGGGCCTGGCGAAGGTCTTCTCGATCATGGAAAACCACGATGGCCGGGTAGAATGCGTCAGCCAGGTGGGGGTCGGGGCGACCTTCAATCTGTATATCCCAGCCTATGATGGAGAGTGGTCATGAGCCATAACGTGCTGGTGGTTGATGATGAGCCCAAGCTCTGCGAACTGCTGGCTTCGGCCCTGAGCCAGAATGATATCCAGGTGTTCACTGCCGGCAACGGCCTGCATGCCTTGGCGGTGCTCGAACGCGAAGAGATCGATCTGGTGATCACTGACTGGCGCATGCCAGGCATGGATGGCCCGCAATTGCTGGCTGAAATAAAACTCCGCTTCCCTCTGCTGCCGGTGATCGTCATGACCGCTTACAGCACGGTGAAAAACGCTGTGCAGTCGATGCGCAACGGCGCGTATGACTACATCAGCAAGCCCTTTGATATCGATGAACTCGACATCACGGTCAACAAGGCCCTGCAATTTCGCGACATCCTGCGTGACAACGCACGTCTGCGCGCCGAACTCGATCAGCATCAGCAGATCGACAGCCTGGTGGGCGAGAGTCCGGCCTTTCAGCGGGTGCTGCAGGCAGTGGATTCGGTGCGAGAAAGCAACGCCACCATCTTGCTGACCGGCGAAAGCGGGACCGGCAAAGAAATGGTCGCACGGGCGATCCACAAACACGGCAACCGCGCGGACCAGCCCTTTATTGCGGTCAACTGCGCGGCAATCCCTGAAGGCTTGCTTGAGAGCGAAATGTTCGGCCATCGCAAGGGCGCCTTCACTGGCGCAGTGGCTGATCGCGTCGGACGGTTCATGCAGGCCGACAAAGGCACACTATTTCTTGATGAAGTCGGCGACATGCCGCTGGCACTGCAGGCGAAAATCCTGCGTGCCTTACAGGAACGGGTGATCGAGCCCGTGGGTGATTCACGTGAGCGCAAGGTTGATGTGCGGGTGATTGCCGCGACCAACAAAGACCTGCTCGACGCCGTGGCGAAAAAGGAGTTCCGTGAGGACCTTTACTACCGCCTGAATGTGTTCCCGATCCCCCTGCCCCCCCTGCGCGAGCGGGCCGACGACATCGCACCACTGGCCATGCATTTTGCCCACACCCTGGGCGCCGCAGCAGGCAAACGCATCACCGGTTTCAGCCCGGAAGCCATGCTGGCGATGACCAATTACCCTTGGCCGGGCAATATTCGCGAGCTACAAAACTGTGTAGAGCGCGCCACCATCGTCGCCTCCAGCCACATCATTGAAGAAAGCGACCTACCGGCCTACCTGTTCGGCTCGCGCCCGCTAGACAGCAGCGTCATCAATCTAGTCAGCGAAGGGGCAAATATCCCGAAAGATCTGGATGCGGCCCTCGCCGAAGTGGAAAAAGCCTACATCCTCGCCGCCCTGCATGAAACCCACGGCGTCCAGGCCGCTGCCGCACACTTGATCGGGGTCTCCGAGCGCAGCCTATGGTATCGCCTGAAAAAACTGGCCATCCACGTGGATAAGATTGTCCGGTAGACGCGTTATTGCGGCTCGGCAGCCTCCGCAATGATCTGACGAATGGCGTCGGTGAACGCTTCCACCGGTTGCCCGCCAGACACAGCATAGCGGTCGTTGAAGACGATGGTCGGCACTGAACTGACCCCACGCGACACCCACAGCTGTTCCAACTCACGGACCTCGGCGGCATATTCGCCTGAAGCCAGAATTGCTTCGGCACGCTGGCGGTCCAGGCCCACCCGTTCAGCCACGGCTGCCAGCACGTTATGATCCGAAGGGTTGGCATGATCCGTGAAGTACGCTGCAAACAAGGCCTCTTTCAACGCTTGCTGCTTGCCTTCCAGTTCAGCCCAATGCAACAGGCGGTGGGCGTCGAAGGTGTTGTAGATGCGTCGGTCACCCTGTGAGAAGGTAAACCCCAGCTCGGCACCGCGCTGGCGAATCACTTCGCGATTCTGCCGGGACTGTTCGGGCGTCGAACCGTATTTCTCGAAGATATGCTCGTTGATGTCCTGACCTTCAGCGGGCATGTTCGGGTTGAGCTCGAACGGCTGGAAATGGATCTCGGCCTTGACCTCATCACCCAGCCCTTCCAGCGCCTGGGTCAAAGCGCGCAGGCCGATCACACACCAAGGGCAGGACACATCAGAAACGAAATCGATTTTCAGGGGTGTGCTCATGGAACCCTCGCTCACGTATTGCAGTGGGAAAGCTCGCACCTTACACCTTCGTCGGCGTCCTTTTCACCTGAGCTACAACTGCGCGACGTGACTGCCGTCGTGTTGATGCGCTTTCAGATACGGCAGAACCGCCGCCAGGAGCGGCGCCTTGAACGCTTCCTGAAAGCGATGAGCCAGCCCCGGAATCAAGCGCAACTGACTGCCCTGGATATGCGCAGCGACATGGATGCCGTGCATCACCGGCAACAACGGATCGGCGGTGCCGTGCACCACCAGCGTTGGCAGGCGCAAACGGTCGAGCAGTTCGACACGGCTGGACTCGGCCAGAATCGCCAGAATCTGGCGCTTTACGCCATCAGGATTGAAGGCGCGGTCATAAGAAGTTGCCGCCTGCTGCAACAGCTTCTTGCGATCATCCAACACCTGAGGGCTGCCCAGTGCGGCAAGCAAGTCGGCCTGTTGTTCTATGGCCACCTCGCGACTCGGCGCACTGCGTCTGGCCAGCAGTTGCAGCAACGCCGGGCTCGGTGCAGGCAACCCCTGCGCGCCGGAACTGGTCATGATCAGGGTCAGGCTTTCTACGCGATCAGGCGCAATGTCCGCCAGGTGCTGAGCGATCATCCCGCCCATACTCGCGCCCAGCACATGGAATTGCCGAACATGCAGCGAATCCATCAAGCCCAGGGCGTCGTCGGCCATATCTGTCAGGCTATACGGTGCAGAAACCGGTAAGCCAAGCTTGTAGCGCAGGACTTCATAGGTGAGGTTGGGACTGGCTGGCGCCTGTGTCCAGGTGGACAAACCCACGTCGCGGTTGTCGTAACGGATGACCCGAAAGCCTTGCTGACAGAGCGCGACCACCACCTCGTCCGGCCAGTGAATCAACTGGCCTCCCAGCCCCATCACCAAAACCAGGGCCGGATCGGAGTTACGCCCGATGCTCTGATACGCCAGGTGCACCTCTTTGAGGTCGGCCACTTGCGTGGGGACGTTGACGTCGCATCGAGAAGCCGCAAAAGACGGCAGGCCGCACAACAGTGCGATCCAGAAAATTAACACCCGCATGAAAAACACCAAGCCGCAAATCCCCAGTAGGTGCGAAGTTTGATGATGTTTTTCAAAGCGCGCCGCCACAGTTGCATGACAATTTGATGAATGCTGCCCGGTGGTCGGGGTTCAGCCTGCGATCAAACCCATTCGCACCGCAGTTGCCGTGCCGCCGCCACCATGTTCGCCAACGCGGCTTCTGTCTCGACCCAGCCGCGGGTTTTCAGGCCGCAATCCGGATTGACCCACAACCGTTCAGCAGGGATGTGCCTGACCGCCTTGGTCATCAGTTTGACCATCTCGGCGGTCTCCGGCACGCGCGGCGAATGAATGTCATAGACCCCCGGCCCGATGTCATTCGGGTAGTCGAATGCGTTGAAGGCCTCCAGCAACTCCATGTCCGAGCGTGACGTTTCAATGGTAATTACGTCGGCGTCCATGGCAGCAATTGATTCGATCACGTCGTTAAATTCGCTGTAACACATGTGGGTGTGGATCTGGGTTTCATCACGCACGCCAGACGCGCACAGGCGAAAAGCCTCCACCGCCCACTCCAGATATTCCTGCCACTGTGCACGGCGTAGCGGCAATCCTTCGCGGAAGGCTGCTTCGTCGATTTGCACGATTTTGATTCCCGCCTGCTCCAGATCCAGCACTTCGTCACGGATCGCCAGCGCCAGCTGTTGCGCCTGAATCTTGCGTGAAACATCTTCACGCGGGAACGACCACATCAGCATGGTCACCGGGCCTGTGAGCATGCCCTTCATGACCTTGCCGGTCACGCTCTGCGCGTAGCGCGTCCATTCAACGGTCATCGCCTGCGGACGGCTCACGTCACCGAATATCACCGCTGGCTTCACGCAGCGCGAACCGTAGCTCTGGACCCAGCCAAACCGGCTAAACGCATACCCGTCCAATTGCTCGGCGAAGTACTCGACCATGTCGTTACGCTCAGCCTCGCCATGCACCAGTACATCCAGCCCAAGACGCTCCTGAACGTCCACCGCATGACGTATTTCCCGGTGCATGGCTTCGGTGTAATCAGCGGCCGACAAGGTGCCCTGTTTGAACGCCTGACGCGCCAGACGAATGGACGCGGTCTGTGGGAACGAGCCAATGGTAGTCGTCGGAAACAGCGGCAGATTCAGCCGCGCACGTTGCAGCTCAATGCGTTCGGCAAACACTGACTGACGCCGACTATCAGCCGCAGTGATCGCCGCCAGACGTGCCTCGACGTGGGGTTTGTGAATACGCGGTGATTGCTGGCGGCTGAGCTGTGTAGCGCGACTCGCAACCAAAGCGGCCTGCACTGTCGTAGCCTGCGGATCGTTCAAGGCCGCGCTGAGCACCGCGATTTCTTCGCACTTCTGCACGGCAAAGGCCAGCCAGCTTTTCAGTTCGGCATCCAGCGTGTCTTCGCGGTCGAGACTCACCGGGCTGTGCAACAGCGAGGATGACGCGGAGACCCACAGATTGTCGCCAAAGCGGACGTGCGCGTGTTGCAGTTGCTCCAGTGCGTTGTCCAGGTCGCAGCGCCAGACGTTACGCCCGTTGACCACGCCCAACGACAGCACTTTATAGGTCGGCAGACGGTCAAGCACTGCCGCCAGCTGTTCCGGCGCGCGCACCAGATCAATGTGCAACCCCGCTACCGGAAGCGCCACCGCCAACCCAAGGTTGTCCTCCAGGCCGCCGAAGTAAGTGGCGACCAGCTTTTTCAGCGGCGAGTATTGCAGGCTGTGATACGCCCGTTCGAACGCGTTTTTCCAGTCTTGTGGCAGGTCGAGGGTCAGGATCGGTTCATCGATCTGCACCCATTCAACGCCCTGCGCCGCCAGACGTCCGAGAATTTCGCCGTACAACGGCAGCAGGCGTTCCAGCAAATCAAGTTTGTCGAAGCTGTCGCCCTTGGCTTTACCCAGCCACAAGTACGTCAAAGGGCCGATCAATACCGGTTTGACTGCATAACCCAGCGCCCGGGCTTCGTCGACCTCCTCGAACAACTGCTCCCAGCTCAGCTGGAAACGCTGGTCCTCAGTGAATTCAGGGACGAGATAGTGGTAGTTGGTATCGAACCACTTGGTCAACTCTTGAGCGTATTGCGCCTTGCCGTGGCTATCGCCGCAGCAATGATCGCTGGCGCCACGGGCCATGGCGAACAACGTATCAAGGGTTGGCAAGCCAGCATCGTCTTTGGCGCCAGCGAAGCGTTCAGGGATCACGCCGAAAGTCAGCGAATGCGCCAGCACCTGGTCGTACCAGGCAAAGTCGCCGACTGGCAGCAGGTCAATCCCGGCGTCTTTCTGCAAACGCCAGTGGGTAGCACGCAACTCACGACCAACTGCACGCAGGCCCGCTTGATCAAGGTCGCCTTTCCAGTACGCTTCCAGCGCTTTTTTCAATTCACGGTCTGCGCCGATGCGCGGAAATCCAAGCGTGTGGGCCAAGGCCATGACAACGTCCTCCCAATAAAAGATGGCGCTATTGTCGACAGCTCGACCAACATGAGACAAACTCATTGTATTCGTATTGATCACAAAGTTTATTCATGGAGACCTCCATGCTGGAAATCCGCCACCTGAAAACCCTCCACGCCTTGCGCGAGGCCGACAGCCTTGTGGAAGCGGCCGAGCGCCTGCACTTGACGCAATCTGCCTTGTCCCATCAGTTCAAGGAGCTGGAGGAGCGCATGGGTATGTCGCTGTTCACGCGCAAAACCAAACCCGTACGGTTCACCAGTGCAGGGCTGCGCCTGTTGCAGCTGGCTGATTCAGTCCTCCCGCAATTGCGGGGTGCCGAGCGTGACATCGCCCGTCTGGCGGGCGGAACTGCGGGGCGCCTGCACATGGCTATCGAGTGTCACAGTTGCTTCCAGTGGCTGATGCCGACCATCGACCAGTTCCGTGATGCCTGGCCGGAAGTCGAGCTGGACCTGTCGTCCGGGTTTTCCTTCGCGCCGCTGCCGGCACTGGCCCGCGGCGATCTGGACTTGGTGGTGACCTCCGACCCACTGGAGCTGGTGGGCATCACCTACGTCCCATTGTTTACCTACGAAGCCATGTTGGCGGTGGCCAATCAGCATCCGCTGGCGAACAAGGCGTATGTTGTCCCGGAAGACCTGCTCAAGGAAACCTTGATCACCTACCCGGTTGAGCGCGACCGTCTGGACATCTTCACCCGCTTTCTGGAGCCGGCCGATGTTGAACCGGCGCAGGTGCGAACCTCAGAACTGACGGTGATGATGATGCAACTGGTCGCCAGCGGACGCGGCGTGTGTGGCATGCCCCATTGGGCGCTGCATGAATACAGCTCGCGGGGCTATGTGAAAGCCAAGCGATTAGGCGAAAAAGGCCTGTTCGCCACGCTGTATGCCGGCATCCGCGCCGACATGCTCGATGCGCCGTACATGCGTGATTTCCTGCTGACCGCCAAAGACACCTCGTTCTCGACGCTGGATGGGGTGAGTGCAGTCAGGTGAGGATGTACGGCCCGCTAGCGCCTCCCCGGAAGCAGAGACAGGCCGTTATCCGATGGGCTTAGCGTGATCTTCGCCGAAACACTTTGAGCTGACAGAGTATTATCGGCGCTACATTCGTCTGCACCGAGGGAAGGTTTCATTGCCGGTCCATAGAGACCCGGGGTGAAACCACTGATTGATAGGCGCGGAACAGCGCCAGCATTTTCGTCATTAACCGTCATAAAGCCCCAGGATTCCGCATGAGCCTGTCCCTCCTCAGTCGTTACGCTTTTTTTGTGTTTTGCGTATGTTTCACCTTCGCCAGCATTCCGTTCTGGCACCACGAATGGCTCTGGCCATTCACCCTGGTCACCGGTGTACTCAGCCTGATCGGCATCGGCGATCTGCTGCAGACCCCGCACGCGATACGCCGCAATTACCCGATTCTGGGCAACATCCGTTACCTGGTCGAAGGCATCCGCCCGGAGATCCGCCAATACCTGCTGGAGTCCGACAGCGACGCTCTGCCCTTCTCTCGGGCCCAGCGTTCGTTGGTATATTCGCGCGCCAAAAATGAAACGGCGGACAAGCCTTTCGGCACGTTGATCGATGTCTATCAGACAGGTTTCGAATTCATCGGCCACTCGATGCGCCCCGCACCGTTGAGCGATCCCCACGCCTTTCGCGTGCTGGTCGGTGGTCCGCAGTGCAAACAACCGTACTCGGCCTCGGTCTTCAATATCTCGGCGATGAGCTTCGGCTCGCTTAGCGCCAATGCGATTCGCGCGCTGAATCAGGGCGCCAAACTCGGCAATTTCGCCCACGACACCGGCGAAGGCAGCATCAGCCCGTATCACCGGGAAAACGGCGGCGATTTGACCTGGGAACTGGGCAGCGGCTACTTCGGCTGCCGGACATCGGATGGCCGTTTCGATCCGGTGCGCTTCGCCGCACAGGCAAAAGATCCGCAAGTGCGAATGATCGAAATCAAGATGAGCCAAGGCGCCAAACCGGGCCACGGCGGCATCTTGCCCAAAGGCAAAGTGACCAAGGAAATCGCCGAAACCCGCGGCATCATGATGGGCGAAGATTGCATCTCACCCTCGCGACACAGTGCGTTTTCGACCCCTTGCGAACTGATGCACTTCATTGCTCAACTGCGCGAACTGTCTGGTGGCAAACCCGTGGGCTTCAAGTTTTGCCTGGGGCATCCGTGGGAGTTCATGGGCATCGCCAAAGCCATGCTCGAGACCGGCATCCTTCCAGACTTCATCGTGGTCGACGGCAAAGAAGGCGGCACCGGCGCGGCACCCGTGGAATTCACCGACCACATGGGCGTGCCTATGCGTGAAGGTCTGCTGTTCGTGCACAACACCCTGGTCGGCCTGAACCTGCGGGACAAAATCAAGCTGGGTGCCAGCGGCAAGATTGTCAGCGCGTTCGATATCGCTAGCGTGCTCGCGATTGGTGCCGATTGGGCCAACTCGGCACGCGGCTTCATGTTCGCAATTGGCTGCATTCAATCGCAAAGCTGCCACACCAACAAATGTCCGACCGGCGTTGCCACCCAGGATGCATTGCGTCAACGGGCACTGGTAGTGCCAGACAAAGCGCAGCGGGTGTTCAACTTCCACCGCAGCACGCTCAAGGCATTGGCCGAAATGCTGGCTGCAGCCGGCCTCGATCACCCTTCGCAGCTTGAGGCCAAGCATCTGGTCCGACGGATGTCCGCCACAGAGATCAAACTGTTCTCCCAGTCCCACGTATTCCTCAAGCCTGGCGAATTGCTGACCGGCGAAGTGGATGGCGAGTTCTACTCGAACATGTGGCAGATGGCGCGAGCCGACAGTTTTGAGCCCAACACTGCCGCAGCCTGAGGCCGATTGATGCGTTGAGCCCCGACGAGGAACGATGGTCGAGGCTCAACGTTACTGACACTGCACTTAGTTACTGGCTGCTCTCAACGGCCCACACACGGCCGTTGTGCAGACGGCGTAAAGCCAGACTTGCGTGTCACCCGTGGTCAACGCGCTGACTGGCAGCCAGTTTTTCGGGACTGTCATGGCTTCGTCCGGTTCACTGCCCTGGACCACCCATACCCGCCTTGTCTCGGAAGGCAGTGAGCCAAGGTTATCGACATACAGCGCGTCCGCATCTTGATACAACAGAGCACCCTCAGCCTGTTCGCCAGGACGTCCAGACTCCCCAGTCGGCAACGGCGGGGTGTAGAGCAACGGAATCGTCCCGGTTTTGTTGTAGTAGGCAACGCTCAAGTACCAATAAATATCGTTTACCACGATGCGGTCACCCGTAGCGAAGTGCTGATTAATGTAATCGGTCGTCTTGTCGATCTGATTGTCTGGTTGATTGACTGTGTCATTCAATTTATTCGTCTGGTTATAAACGTTGTAGAGCCCTACCCCCTCCCCACTGACTAAAACTGTCAGGCATACAATGGCAAGCGTTCGATACCGATGCGCCAGTCGATCCAGTGCGATGGACAGGATCAGCGGCAACCCGATCACCGCGAACATGAAATAACGGGGCACAAAAAACGAATGTTTAAACGAAACTAAAAACACTACCCCTATTGGCACAAAGGTATAGATGGCCAGTAACGCATGAAGCCTGTAAGGCTGATTGTCGCGCAGGACACTCCATCCGGAAGCCAGCAACACCCACACAGGCAGGGCAATAAATATCGGCCAGGGCAGACTTCTCCCATCATCGAGCGTTAACGATTCCCAAATAATGGAAGGCACGCTGAAGACTGTGACAGGCGGTATCCAGCCCACTTCCCCGGTCAACGACAATTGATTGATTAAATGAGGGACCCAGGGCAAGTAAAGAACCACCACGGCAGCGTTGGCGGTCCACCACGCAGGTCGTGAAATGAGGTGGCATGTACGCGAGTGCTGGAAACGTAGCAACAGCAGATAGAGCCAATGCGAGACCACACACAGCCCCGCAAAATAGTGGGTATAAAGCCCCGCAGCCATTAGCAGCGTGTAGACGATCAGGTATCGACGCTGCTGCGGATGTTTAATCCAGTAAATCAGGGCTATCGTCGCCCCCATCAGCCAGGCCCCCTGAAGTGCGTACATCCGCACCTCTTGGCTGTAACGCACGGCAATAGGCAGAAGTGCCAGAAGCAGCCCGGCCAGCATCGCGGCACGACGCGTTGCAATCAACCTCACCAGCCAGACACCTAACCCAACAGTCACCCCGCCCGCCAACACACTCATGGCCCGAAGCGCAAAAACCCCGCTGCCAAATGCAGCCGTCCACCCATGCAGCAGCAGGTAGTAAAGAGGCGGATGAACATCGTATGTGGTGTGAGACCAGATGAGAGGGAACGAAAACTCACTCATCAGCACGCTGGCAGCTTCGTCGTACCAGATGGCCGGCCCGGTCACTTCATAAAAGCGCACCAAAGCTGCAAGGGCCAGGATGGTCAGCAGCACCCAGCGCTCCCGAAATAACCATGCAACACGTTCAGCACTCGTGCTTTTTTGGGGCTGAAGTAGCTCCATCATGCGAATCCCCCCGACTTGCGCTTAAGCTTCCAGACCGATCATGAGCACTGCATACCCTGCAGACTGTGACCATTGCCTAAGGTTCTACCGCAGCAGCCCCCATGTTCCTGAGACATTAAGTAATAGCCTGTTTTTGCATTTATTCACCAATGACGCCACCCTGCGCGCCGCCGATGTGCTACTTGGAACCTCCAAGGCCGCACCCACCTCCCGATCGAACACCCGCTGAAGAGCCCGCTGACATGATTAACGGACGCGATCCTCGAATCGATTTCTTTCGAGGTCTGGCGCTGATCTTCATTTTCTGGGATCACGTGCCTGGCAACCCCTTCGCCCAACTTACTGTACGCAACTACGGCTTCAGCGATGCGGCGGAGATCTTTGTATTTCTCGCCGGTTATGCAGCAGTGCTGGCCTATGGACGCATCGCCTTGCGCGACGGTTTTGTCGTCGCCTGCGTCCGCATCCTGCGGCGGGCGTGGGTGCTGTATGTGGTGCATATCTTCCTGTTGACGCTGCTGATGGGTATCGTGTTCGTCGCCAACAATCATGTCGAAACCCGCGACATGATCCAGGAGATGGGCTTGAGCTACTTCGTCAGAAACCCGCAACAAGCCTTGGCCGATGAGTTACTCCTGCGCTTCAAACCCAACCTGACTGACCCGTTGCCGCTCTACATTCTGCTGTTGCTGGCCTTGCCACTGATCCTGCCCTGGATGCTGCGCCGGACCGAATACGTGGTCGGACTGTCCGTTGCGTTGTACCTGATGGTGCCGCTATTTGGCTGGAATCTCTCGGCTTATGAAGGCGGCGTCTGGTACTTCAACCCCGTGGCCTGGCAACTGCTGTTCGTCCTCGGCGGTGCCTGCGCAATTCGTGGGCAACGACCGAGCGCCCCGCAACCACGCCCGCTGAAGCAGCAACCGTTGTTCATCGTCTGCGCGACATACGTGGTGATCTCCGGGCTGATTACCCTGTCGTGGAAATGGCCGGGGCTGCACGAGATGTTGATACCAAAAGCCATCTCCGACCTGCTGTACCCGATCAGCAAAACCGACCTCTCGCCCGCGCGCCTGCTGCACTTTCTGGCGCTGGCTTACTGCGCCGCGAAACTGCTGCCGACAGGTCAGGCATGGCTGAACAACTGGCCGGCCCAGCAAACCTGCCGCATGGGTCGCTATTCCCTGGAAGTCTTCTGCCTCAGCGTCCTGCTCGCGCCGCTGGCCGACATGGCCAACGCTCTCGCTGGCGACACCTGGCCGATGCAAGTCTTTACCGCTCTGCTGGGTTTGGGCTTGATGATGCTCATGGCGAGCGGGCTGGAATTGAATAAAAGGCTGGGGACGCCGGGGCAGGTGGTGGCAGTTTGAGAACGCCGTCTCACTGAAACGCACTCTCGGAAATTTCCTACGGGTTTATCAGGCCAAGTTTTTTGAAGGTGGGTCGTTATGCAAGGAGAGTGAACGAATCAGTGAGGGAAGGATGATGGAAATCAAAGGTACTGCCGTTTGGGTAGGGGGATATCAGGCAATTGAGGAGCCGCTGCTACCGCTGCCTGAAAACTGGAATTGTCCGGAAGATCTGGCGGCAATGACGCGCCCTAAAATGTATACCCTGGAAAAGCTTTTACCCAAAAGTTGTTTTCCTGTAACCCTGTCGGAGGACCAACTTTCAGAGATCAACACGAGAGAGGTAGATCCGTGGGGAACCGATATGATCCCGCTGACAGAAAAAGAGTGCTGCTGGACATGCCGTATGTTCCAAACATGGGCATTGAGATGGGATGCCGAGATAGAGCTTGAACACATAAAATCCGAACTGATCCTTTTCAAAGCCGATCTTGGTTTGTCGAACGCTGAATTGTCAAAAAACTACAAGAACTGTGGGAGCAGGCTCGCCTGCGAAATCAGCCCACCAAATACCGGAGACAGTGAGGGGTAAAAAAAGCCCCGATCATTATGAACCGACCAGGGCTTTTTGCGTTTCAGGCGGTGTTACAACGCCGGACGTATAGCGCCCACTGCTTCGTTTTTCGGCGCCAGGTTGAACACGTAGAACAGTACCGTCAGCAGTACCAGGAACGCTGGCCCGACATACAACGCGATGCGGGTTTCTTCGAAGTAAGCCATCAGGCCTACCACTAGGATCAGGAACGCCAGCGCCAGATAAGAGCTGAGCGGCCATAGCCACATACGGAATTTCAGTTGGTCGCGCTCGGTTTTGCTCAGGCCTCGGCGGAAGTTGAGTTGCGCCAGCAGGATCATGGTCCAGGTCCAGATCGCACCGAAGGTCGCGATGGCCGTTACCCAGACGAAGACTTTTTCCGGCACCAGGTAATTGAGAAATACGCCGATCAACAAGGCAAAAATCGACAGCAGCAGTGCACGACGTGGTACGCCGTTGCTCGAGGTTTGGGCGAAGCCACGCGGTGCCTGGCCGTTCTGCGCCAGGCTGTAGAGCATGCGTCCGGTACTGAAGATGCCGCCGTTGCAGGACGACAGTGCCGCAGTGATGACCACGAAGTTGATGATGCCGGCGGCGGTCTTGATACCCAGACGCTCGAAGGTCATCACAAAAGGGCTGCCCTGGGTGCCTATTTCGTTCCACGGGTAGATCGACAGGATCACAAACAGCGCACCAACGTAGAACAACAGAATCCGCCAGAACACCGAACCGATGGCACTGGGAATGGTTTTCTGTGGGTTCTTCGCTTCACCGGCGGTCAGGCCGATCATTTCAACGCCGAGGTAGGCGAACATCACCATTTGCAGTGACATCAGGATGCCTTGCACGCCGTGGGGCATGAAGCCGCCGTGGCTCCACAGGTTGGCAACGCCCAACGCGACACCGTCATTACCGAAACCGAAGGCGATGACGCCAATACCGCCGACGACCATGGCGATGATGGTGACGATTTTGATCAGGGCGAACCAGAACTCGAATTCACCGAAGGCTTTGACTGCGATCAGGTTGATGGAGCCCATGCTGATCAGTGCCGCTAACGCCCATATCCAGCGCGGAACCTCGGGAAACCAGACACCCATGTAAACGGCCACGGCGGTGATTTCCGCAACGCAGGTCACCAGCCACAAGAACCAGTAGTTCCAGCCGGTAAGGAAGCCCGCCAAGGGGCCGAGATAGTCTTGTGCGTAGCGGCTGAAAGAGCCA
Organism: Pseudomonas sp. 10C3; assembly: GCF_036346185.1. NCBI lineage: Bacteria > Pseudomonadati > Pseudomonadota > Gammaproteobacteria > Pseudomonadales > Pseudomonadaceae > Pseudomonas > Pseudomonas sp. 10C3. Next base: position 246,925 of record NZ_JASJVE010000001.1, read on the forward strand.
GCGACCGGGTTGTGCACGGCCATTTCGCCGAGCGCGCGCATGATCACCAGGATGGCCAGGCCACCGATGATGTACGACAGCATGATCGCGGGCCCGGCCATCTCGATGGCTTTGGCGGAACCGAGAAACAGGCCGACACCAATACAGGCACCCAAGGCCATCAGACGAATGTGGCGCTCGCCCAACTCTCGTTTCAGAGGCCCGCCTTGAGCGGTCTCGGTGTGCAAAGTGTGCTTGCCGACTGGCATAAATTTACAACCTCATATTGTTATTGGATATGTAGTCAGTCGACGATTCAAAGCACCGGCGGGTAAGCCTGCGCGTCGCATTATCAGGTTCGTCCTTATGAGCGAGCCCGTCATGCGCGAATGGTCCTACTGAAATCGGAGGCGAGCCCAGCACAACAAACGTGCGCATCACGCCTCAAAAAAGAACATCCATCGGAAAAGGCCAGATACGTACTCTCGCGATGGTCGCGCAGTATAAAAATCCACAGCCAGTGGCTTTCACTATATAAACACTTAAATTTGGCGATAATTCACGGCAAAAACCGCTTTAGAAGAGGGATATATTCTGCCGCAGGGTTTTAATCTATCTCGTGCGCAAACAGGGTTTGTATCGCCCACACGCCCTACCCTGACGCACGGTTGATGCCTCGATATCGAGCGAGAGGTTTCAAGGGAATTTGCCTACATGCGTATGACAAAGTTTTCACCAATCGCGACCAGCGTCTAAGCTTGTGACAGGTGCGATTAACACGCTTAACCGGGCCAATCGACTATGGGCGCTTTATGGCATTCCGATTCAAAGAAGACCGTGGTTCCTGCTGACGGTCCTGATGACGCTCCCCTGCCTAAACGTCCACGCCGTAAACGGTATGGCTGGCGTCTGTTCTGGTTGCTGTCGCTGATAGGGCTGGCCGCTCTAGGGCTTGCCATATCTGCCGAAACCCGCAGTTCAAAACTGCAAGCCCGTGAGTTCAGCCGCTTCGCCGCCACGCTCAGTTATTCGATGCAGCCCGGTCCGAGCAACTCAATCATGTACCCCGGCGAGGGCCCGTTCGATCGACGTCTGGGGTATTCGGCGCTGGGTGAGTTTCTGCCACGCTTGCTCAAACGCGATTATCTAGTGACCCGGCAAACCCGGTTCTCTCCCGACCTGCTCGCCTATAGCCAGCGCGGTTTCTTCGTGCCCTATCAAGAGAAAATTCAGGCAGGGTTGTCGATTACTGATTGTCGGGGAGCTCCGCTCTATCAGTTCCGTTATCCGCAGCAGCTCTATTCCAGCTTTGCGGCGATCCCGCCCTTGGTGGTCCACAGTTTGCTGTTTATCGAGAACCGCGACCTGCTTGACCCGCAACAACCCTTGGCCAACCCTGCCGTCGACTGGCCGCGCTTTGCCAAGGCCGCGCTCTCCCAGGTCGCCAAGCTTTTCGCCCTGCCCGGCCAATCCGCTGGCGGCAGTACACTCGCCACGCAACTGGAAAAGTATCGCCATTCACCCGATGGATTGACCCAGTCCGGTGCAGAGAAGCTGCGGCAGATGATTTCCGCCAGCGTCCGTGCCTATCAAGATGGCCCGCAGACACTGGAGGCACGGCAGCGCGTGGTCCGTGATTACCTCAACAGTGTCCCGCTGTCAGCCGTGCCGGGGCATGGTGAAGTGCATGGCCTGGCTGAGGGTTTACGCGTCTGGTATGGCGCAGACTTCGATAAGGTCAATCAGCAACTGACTGACACTGCCAACGACCCGAAAAGCCTCGCTGAACGCGGTCTGGCGTTGCGTCAGGTGTTGTCACTGGTGATCGCCCAACGTCGGCCTTCGCATTATCTGGCCCGAGGTCGCGAAGAGTTGGCGCAACTGACTGACAGCCATATCCGCCTGCTGGCGCAGAACAATGTCATTGATCAAGCGCTGTCGAATGCAGCGCTGGCCAGCGCTGTGACCTATCGTGACTGGGCCCAGCAACCGACCCTTCAGCCCATCGAAACCAACAAGGGCATCAGTGTCGCCCGCAGTCGTCTGTCCACTCTGCTCAATCGCCCTCTGTATGACCTCGACCGTCTGGATCTGGCGGCGACCAGTACCTTGCAAGGGGAGTTGCAAACCAGCGTCAGTCAATACCTGCGGGATCTTGCGGACCCGGCCTTCGCCACAAAAATGGGCTTGATCGGTGAACATTTGCTGACGCCGACCAGCACCCAGGAGGTGCGTTACAGCTTCACCTTGTTCGAACGCGACCCGGATGGTTCTCGGGTGCGGGTGCAGACCGACAGCACCGACCAACCGTTCGACATCAACGAGGGCAGCAAGCTGGAACTGGGCTCTACTGCAAAAATGCGGGTGCTGACCACCTACCTGGAAATCATGTCTGAGCTGCATCAACGCTACGCCGGAAAAATGCCCTCCGAACTGAAAAAAGTCCCGGTCGAAGACCAGGACCGGCTAACCCGCTGGGCCCTCGATTACCTGATGCAGAACAAGGATCAAGACCTGTCGAAGATGCTCGCCGCAGCGCTGGATCGGCAGTACTCCGCCAGCCCCGGCGAAAGTTTTTTCACTGGCGGCGGGATGCATCACTTCAATAACTTTCGCAAAGAAGACAATGGTCGGAGCCCAAGCTTGCGCGACGCGATACGCGAGTCCATCAACCTGCCGTTCATACGCTTGATGCGTGACCTTGTGCGTTACAGCATCTATCAGTCGGCCAACAGCAACGCCCTGTTGCTCAAGGATGATAACGACCCCAGACGCCAGGAATACCTGAGCCAGTTTGCCGATCGCGAGGGCACGGTGTTTCTTCTGCGCTTCTGGAAGCGCTACAAGAACAAGTCCACCCAGGACCGGCTGGATACCTTCCTCGACGGCATGCACCCCACGGCGATTCGCCTGGCCGCCGTGCACCGTTACTTATTGCCCAATGCCGATCAGAGCGCGTTTAACGCTTTCGTTCGCGCGCACTTGGCCGATGACAAAGCGGCGGTCGACAAATTGACCGACAAGCGCCTTGGCGAGCTGTATCAAAACTACGGGCCGGGCGCGTACAACCTGCCGGATCAAGGGTATATCGCCAAGGTTCACCCCTTGGATCTGTGGCTGGTGGGCTACCTGCTGCAACACCCGCAAGCGAAGTTCAGCGAAGCACTTGTCGCCAGTCAAAACGAGCGTCAAGAGGTGTATAGCTGGCTGTTCAAAAGTCGGCACAAAAGCGCCCGCGACACGCGGATTCGCACGATGATGGAGATCGAAGCGTTCCTCGATATTCATAGCCGCTGGCAACGACTGGGTTATCCGTTCGATCATCTGGTGCCGTCACTGGCGACCGCCATCGGCAGCTCGGGGGACCGTCCGGCAGCATTGGCCGAGTTGATCGGGATCATTCAGAACGATGGTATCCGCCTGCCTGTACTGCGCGTCGACAGCCTGCATTTTGCTGCCGGCACGCCCTACGAAACGCAGTTGGCGAATAATCCCAATCTGGGTAAGCGTGTGCTGCCGGTCGAGGTCGCAACGGCCATGCGTGAAGCGCTGTCGCAAGTGGTGGATGCCGGCACGGCGCGGCGTGTACAGGGCAGCTTCAAACTCGAGGACGGCACCGTGCTGGCCATGGGCGGCAAAACCGGGACCGGTGACAACCGGATCGAGAGCATTGGCGCCAGAGGCAGAATCCTCGGGTCGCGGTCAATCAACCGCACGGCGACGTTTGTGTTCTACATCGGCGCCAATCACTTCGGGACGTTGACGGCGTTCGTACCCGGTCGCGCGTCCGAAGCCTTCAAGTTCACGTCAGCGTTGCCCGTGCAGGTGCTCAAAGGCATGGCGCCGATCCTTAACCCCTATCTCGTGCCGGGCAGCCACACCGCCTGTAACGCCCCGCCCGTGTCATTGCAGGCCAGCACTCAATAATAATGATTCTATTTATCTCTTGCGCTAAAAGTTAGATATATCTTAAGGTATATCTAACTTACGCAGAAGACAGAGAAATGAGCGAACCAGGTGACCCCACTCACCATGCCCATCAAGACCACCGCGATCACGGTGACGGCCGCGATGGTTTCGAAAAACGTCCCGGCCGTGAGCGCGGAGGACGCGGCCCGCGGGTCTTTGCTCCCGGCGACCTGAAATTACTGCTGCTCGCGTTGATCGCCGAACAACCCAGCCACGGCTATGACTTGATCCGCCAGATCGAAGGTATGTTCGACGGCGCCTACAGCCCAAGCCCGGGGGTGATCTACCCGACACTGACCTTTCTTGAAGAAAGCGAAATGATCCTCGGCGACGCCTTCGGCGGGAAAAAACGCTACGTCGTGACCCCGAGTGGTGAGCATTCGCTGACTGAACAGGCCATCGCGCTGGAGGGGGTGCACATGCGCATCGACGTCAGTAAGCGCGCCTTGCGCGGACATGATCGGCCGCCGCAAATCCATGAAGCCGTGCACAACCTGCGGCATGCGCTGCAACTGCATCACGGGCGCTGGGATGCGGCAGAAATCCTGCGCGTGAGCACCCTGCTGAACGACACCGCCAAAGCTATCGTTGACGGCCCTGTCAGCGCCACGGAGAAGTCTTGATGAATTTGCAACAGACCATTCACCGCGTCAGCCATGACATCAAACGCCGCAAGCTGGAGGTGCTGCGCGTCATCGACCTGACACCCCGGATGCGCCGCATCACCTTGGGCGGGCCGCAACTGCAGGGCTTTGTCAGCCTGGGCACCGATGACCACGTGAAGTTGATCTTCGCGCAAACGGCCGAAGAGCAGGCGGCACTCGAGACCTTCGTCCCCGGCTCCCCAAGCGATGGCCCAAGCCCGGCGATGCGCGACTACACGCCTCGGCGCCATGACGCAGAGGCTGGCGAACTGGATATCGATTTCGTCCTCCACGGCGAGGGGCCTGCCGCCACGTGGGCAGCGCAGGCCAAACCGGGGCAAACGCTGTACATCGCCGGGCCACGGGGCTCGATGATCGTCCCGGATATCTTCGACAGCTACTTGCTGATCGGCGATGAAACCGCCCTCCCCGCCATTGCCCGCCGTGTAGAAAGCCTGCCGGCAAACCGCAGTGCGCTGGTGGTGGTCGAGATCGCCGACTCGTCCGAGCAGCAGACCTTGCACAGTCTGGCTCAGGTCGACGTGATCTGGATTGTGCGGGGCGAGCAGGATCTGGTGAAGGTTACCCGCAGGCTGGAAATGCCGGAAGGCAAGCTATACGCCTGGGTGGCAACTGAAGCGGCGTTGTCACGCAAGATTCGTCGTGTATTGCTGAATGAATTTGGCCTGGAGGAAAGTCTGGTAAAAACCGTCGGTTACTGGCGCCTGAATGAGGCCGACAACGGTTGAACGATGTCGGCGATGCGGTCTTGAACAGACCGCATTCCTTCACCGTCTGACGCTGTGGCCCTTGACCCTGTCCAGCCCGACCAGTACCAGCGAGATCATGAAAAACCCGGCCAGCACGCCACCTGCATTGATAAAGGCCTTGGCATAACCGAGGGTGCCGACATCAATAAAGGGGTACATATAGTCGCCAATCAAATCCCCCCGCAACAGCACGTAAGCGAAATACACCAGCGGGTAAATCCCCCACAGCAGCACGTGGCTCAAGCGCAATCCCCCTTTCTGGACGTATAGCCACCAGTACACAAGAAACAGCAGCGGCATGATGTCGTGCAGCAATTCGTCCGCGATCCATTGCCAGCCCTGGGGCTGCCACAAATGGCGCAGGAGCACGTTGTAAGCGAGCCCCACCAGGACAATGCTGGCAGCAATGCCGCTGCACACCCAAGGCGTTCGGAAAAAGCGATGAACACCATCGCTTCTGCTAACGACCGCGCAGGTCAGGGCAATCGCCACCAAGGTGTTAGTGAGTATGGTAAAAAAACTGAAGAACCTTACCAGCCCACCGAGCAGACTCGCTTGATCCGCCCACCGCGCGAAAAAAATCAGATACAGCTGGATAGCCAATGCCGACCATCCCAGCAGTGCTGCGATGATGATGAAGCTGCGCTGTCCTTGCGACTGTTGCGAATGTTCGCTGTGCATCGTTTTAATCATCCTTGGGTATCGGCAGAGAAAGCAGGGCCCTCACCAGCCTTTGCTGCGTGCCAGCTTCACGTACAAACCTTCGACCTTCTCCCGCGCCCACGGGGTCTTGCGCAAAAACGTCAGGCTGGACTTGATGCTCGGATCGCTTTTGAAACAGCGAATATCAATGCGCTCCGCCAATCCCGACCATTCGTAGTGCGCCACCAGCGCGGTGAGGATCTGCTCCAGTGTTACGCCATGCAGAGGGTTGTTGTTGGATGTCGTCATACCAGGCCTTCGAACTGATTTAAGCGGGGTTTGCCCCGTAAGGTGCGCACCTTAGCCGAGCCTCCCCGTAGCGGGAAGAGCTTAACGCCCCAAGGCATCAGATTGGCATCAGACGAACACCGATAGAAGTTGTAGGACATAACCCCGTCACCTGCACTGCCTGCCTTTCACTGTTACTAAATCCGCAACAAACCTTGGCGCATCCTTCCCTTTCGCTTATTGGCTCAGGTCTCTATCATTACAAATCACTGCTGAATCGATTAATCAACGAATACGCCTCATGTTTGGCACAGAGGCCTGAACTCTGTGCATCGATAGCTGCCTATGAAATAACCCCGTCAAATCCTGACTGCGCCCCCGCCGATGGAACGCATCCAATCGCCAAAATCAGTGGCTTCAATGCGCATGCATGTGACTGGACTAGGCTCACAAACAGACGTTACGCACCAAGCGACATCCCCTTAATCGTCCTGGAGAAACACATTATGAGCACTGATGGTGCTTTAAGCAGAACACGCCTGTTACCGACATTGCTCGGTCTGGTGTTGCTGCTGATGGGCCTGGCCATGTTGGCAGGAGGCATCAAGCTGACGCTGCTGGGCGGCTCGCTGTACTACCTGCTGGCCGGTATCGGCTTTGCCCTGACTGGCGTGTTGCTCATCGCAGCACGCCGTGCCGCGCTAGGCCTGTACGCGCTGCTTCTGCTCGCCAGCACGCTCTGGGCGCTGTGGGAAGTGGGCCTGGATTGGTGGCAACTGGTGCCGCGTCTGGCGCTGTGGTTCGCGTTGGGCATCGTGCTTTTGCTGCCGTGGTTCCGTCGTCCCCTGCTGCGTGGGCAACCCGCCCCCATGGCCACCGGCGCATTAAGCATCGCCGTGGTGCTGGCCGGCCTTACAGCGTTGGCCAGCCAGTTCACCCACCCTGGTGAGATCAAAGGCCAACTGGACCGCGAAACCGCAGGCACCACCAACACCGCCCCGGCCATGCCCGACGGTGATTGGCAATCCTATGGGCGCACCGCGTTCGGTGATCGCTATTCGCCGCTGGCGCAGATAACTCCTGAAAACGCGGGTAAGCTGGTGCCTGCCTGGACCTACCGCACAGGGGATATCCCTGGACCGAACGATCCGGGTGAAACCACAGCCGAGAACACCCCGCTCAAGGTCAACGGGATGCTCTATGTGTGCACACCGCACAGCCAGGTGATCGCACTGGACCCGGACACAGGCAAGGAAATCTGGCGTTTCGACCCGAAGATCAGCACGCAGAAAGCGGCTAACTTCAAGGGTTGGGCGCACATGACCTGCCGCGGCGTGTCGTATCACGATGACGCCGCTTACGCTGCGACTCCCGCTCCCGCTCCCGCGCCGTCGGCAGTACCTGCGCGAAGCCCCGTGCCAGCAGCAACATCGGCGACCAGCGCAAACTCGTGCCCACGTCGCCTGTTACTGCCAACCGCGGACACCCGTCTGATCGCGCTGAACGCCGACACCGGCAAGCCGTGCGAAGACTTCGGTGTTAACGGCTCGATTGATCTGGGCGCCAACATCGGTGCCTTCACGCCAGGTGGCTACTACTCCACCTCGCCGCCTGCCGTGACCCAAAATCTGGTCGTCATCGGTGGTCATGTCACTGACAACCTCTCCACCGATGAGCCGTCCGGGGTGATTCGCGCGTTCGACGTGCACACCGGTCGTCTGGTCTGGAACTGGGACAGCGGCAATCCGAACGACACCACGCCGATTGCTGCGGGCAAAACCTACACCCGTAACTCTCCCAACATGTGGTCGATGTTCAGCGTCGACGAAAAACTCGGCATGCTTTACCTGCCGATGGGTAACCAGATGCCTGACCAGTGGGGCGGCAATCGCACCCCTGAATCAGAGAAGTACAGCGCCGGCCTCGTTGCGCTGGACATCGCTACCGGCCACGTACGCTGGAACTTCCAGTTCACCCATCACGATTTGTGGGACATGGACGTTGGCGGCCAACCGACGCTGATGGACATGAAAACCGCGGATGGCATGAAACAAGCCGTCCTGGCATCGACCAAGCAGGGCAGCATCTACGTGCTGGACCGCAGCAACGGTCAACCGATCGTGCCGATCAACGAAATCCCGGTACCACAAGGCGCGGTTGCCGGCGATCACACGTCGCCGACCCAGCCCAAGTCCGACCTGAACTTCATGCCGCCGCCCCTGAAAGAGCGCGACATGTGGGGCGTGACGCCATTCGATCAAATGCTGTGCCGGATCGACTTCAAATCCCTGCGCTATGACGGCCCCTTCACTCCCCCATCGCTGCAAGGTTCGATCGTCTATCCAGGCAATTTCGGCGTGTTCGACTGGGGCGGTATATCGGTTGATCCGGTGCGTCAGATCGCGTTCGTAAACCCAAGCTACATGGCCTTCAAATCCAAACTGGTTCCAGCAGCCGAAGTTGAAGGTGGCCCAGGCCGTAAAAGCGAAACCCAAGGCGTACAACCCAACAAAGGAGCACCTTATGGTGTGATCCTCGAAGCGATGCTGTCGCCGATGGGCCTGCCTTGCCAAGCGCCAGCCTGGGGTTACGTCGCAGCCGTGGACCTGACCAATCACACCACGATCTGGAAACACCAGAACGGCACTGTGCGTGACAGTGCGCCAGTACCGATCCCGTTGACCATGGGCGTACCTAGCCTGGGCGGAACGTTTGTCACCAAGGGTGGCGTGGCGTTCCTGAGCGGCACCCTCGACCAGTACCTGCGCGCCTACGATGTTCGTAACGGCAAGCAACTGTGGGAAGGTCGCCTGCCAGCAGGCGCCCAGACCACGCCGATGACCTACACCGGCAAGGACGGCAAGCAGTACGTGCTGGTCATGGCGGGCGGTCACGGTTCACTGGGCACCAAACAAGGCGATTACATCCTGGCGTTCAAACTGCCGGACTGATGATGCAGTGACCCAATGAAAAAGGCGGCTACCGAAAAGTAGCCGCCTTTTTTGCAGGGCTTGTCCCGTTCGGAGCTTTGTGGACATCTGCCATGGGGTTGCCACAAGCGCTCCTATACTGAGCACGGCCTTTAACTATCATCCTGCCAGGGCTTACAAAAAATTATCGGCGCATTGAACGAGAATCCAGGCTCGACCGAATCTATTTGTACTCACCATTGAAACCCTTGCTGCTGCGCCCCATCTAAACTCCATGTTCAATTGTGCAGGTGCCCCATGAGCGACCAGCAAACAGACTCACAAAATTTGTCAGATGACGTTAATGCCGAGCACGACATAGACCAGGGTTCAACCAACACCAGCCTGGCCCTTCCGGGGCAAAACCTCCCGGACAAGGTCTACATCATCCCGATCCACAACCGCCCGTTCTTCCCGGCTCAAGTGCTGCCGGTCATTGTCAACGAAGAGCCTTGGGCCGAGACCCTCGAGCTGGTCAGCAAGTCGGACCATCATTCACTGGCGCTGTTTTTCATGGACACGCCCCCCGACGATCCCCGCCATTTCGACACCAATGCCCTGCCTGAATACGGCACGCTGGTAAAGGTCCACCACGCCAGTCGCGAGAACGGCAAACTGCAATTCGTGGCCCAGGGTCTAAGTCGGGTACGTATTCGCACCTGGCTCAAGCACCATCGCCCGCCGTATCTGGTGGAAGTCGAGTACCCGCATCAACCCAATGAGACGACTGATGAGGTCAAGGCCTATGGCATGGCCCTGATCAATGCGATCAAGGAACTGCTGCCGCTCAACCCGCTGTACAGCGAAGAGCTGAAGAACTATCTGAACCGCTTCAGCCCAAACGATCCGTCGCCGCTCACCGATTTCGCAGCAGCACTGACCTCGGCCAACGGCGTCGAACTGCAAGAAGTGCTCGATTGCGTACCCATGCTCAAGCGCATGGGCAAAGTCCTGCCTATGCTGCGCAAGGAAGTCGAAGTCGCGCGCCTGCAGAAAGAAATCTCTGCTGAAGTGAACCGCAAGATCGGTGAACACCAGCGCGAATTTTTCCTCAAGGAGCAGCTCAAAGTGATCCAGCAAGAGCTGGGCTTGAGCAAAGATGATCGCAGCGCCGACATCGAGCAGTTCGAGCAGCGCCTGGAGGGCAAAACCCTGCCGCCTCAGGCACGCAAGCGGATCGACGAAGAAATAAACAAACTCTCGATACTGGAAACCGGCTCACCGGAATACGCGGTGACGCGCAACTATCTGGATTGGGCCAGTTCGGTGCCGTGGGGCGTTTATGGCAAGGACAAGCTCGATTTGAAGCACGCGCGCAAGGTGCTCGATCAGCACCATGCGGGCCTGGATGACATCAAGAGCCGAATTCTCGAGTTTCTCGCGGTGGGCGCTTACAAGGGGGAGATCAGCGGCTCCATCGTCTTGCTGGTCGGCCCGCCGGGCGTGGGCAAAACCAGCGTAGGCCGCTCGATTGCCGAATCATTGGGTCGGCCGTTCTATCGATTCAGCGTCGGCGGCATGCGCGACGAGGCAGAGATCAAGGGCCACCGTCGCACGTACATCGGCGCGCAACCGGGCAAACTGGTCCAGGCGCTCAAAGACGTCGAAGTGATGAACCCGGTGATCATGCTCGACGAGATCGACAAGATGGGCCAGAGCTACCAGGGCGACCCAGCCTCGGCGTTGCTGGAAACCCTCGACCCGGAACAGAACGTGGAATTCCTCGATCACTACCTGGACCTGCGTCTGGACTTGTCGAAAGTCCTGTTCATCTGCACCGCCAACACCCTGGATTCAATCCCCGGCCCATTGATCGACCGAATGGAAGTGATTCGCCTGTCTGGCTATATCACCGAAGAGAAAGTCGCCATCGCCAAACGCCACCTGTGGCCTAAGCAATTGGAGAAGGCTGGTGTGGCCAAAAGCAGCCTGTCCATCAGTGACACTGCGTTGCGGGCCGTCATCGATGGATATGCCCGTGAAGCCGGGGTCCGGCAGTTGGAGAAACAACTGGGCAAGCTGGTGCGTAAATCCGTGGTCAAGCTGCTGGATGAGCCGAATTCGGTGATCAAGATCGCGCCCAAAGACCTGGAAGCTTCGCTGGGCATGCCAGTATTTCGTAACGAACAAGTGCTGTCAGGTACCGGCGTCATCACCGGTCTGGCGTGGACCAGCATGGGTGGTGCCACATTACCGATCGAGGCGACCCGAATCCACACGCTCAACCGCGGCTTCAAACTCACCGGGCAGCTGGGCGATGTGATGAAAGAGTCGGCGGAAATTGCCTACAGCTACATCAGCGCGAACCTGGCGCAATTCGGTGGTGATCCGCGTTTCTTTGACGAGGCTTTTGTGCACGTGCACGTGCCCGAAGGCGCGACGCCTAAAGACGGCCCGAGTGCAGGGGTGACCATGGCCAGCGCGTTGCTGTCCCTGGCCCGCAATCAAGCGCCAAAAAAAGGCGTGGCCATGACCGGCGAACTGACACTGACAGGGCATGTATTGCCGATTGGCGGTGTGCGCGAAAAGGTTATCGCGGCGCGTCGGCAGAAGATCCACGAGTTGATCTTGCCTGAGCCAAACCGTGGCAACTTCGAAGAACTGCCCGACTACCTCAAGGAAGGCATCACCGTGCACTTCGCTAAACGCTTTGCTGACGTCGCGAAGATTTTGTTCTAAGCGCCAATGGTCTCGCCAGCACGTTGACCCCTACAGAAGACCTCGCTTATCTGTAGGCGCCAACTTGATGGTGAGAAAGGTTATGCTCCCTGTTCGTTGAAAACGACTGGAGCTTCCATGACTGCTGTCCGCCTGCTCGTCCCTCTGAGCCTTGTCCTGCTTGCTGCGTGTGCGCAACAACCAAGGCAAATCGTCTCCGTTGAAAAGCAAAGCCAGTGCCCGTTGAAGCTGAAAACCGGGCAAACCTTGATCCTGACCCTGCCCAGTACACCCACTACCGGTTATCGATGGAAGGTGCAGACGCCTGCGTCGGGCGTGCTGCGCAGTTTAGGGCCGGAGGTCTATAGCAACCCGGAAGAGGCAGGGCTTGTGGGGAGCTCCGGGCAATCGGTATGGCGCTACCAGGCTGCCAGCGCGGGAGATGGGCAGCTGTTGATGATGTATCAACAGCCGTGGGCGCCTGAAGTGGCACCTGTTCAGACCTTCGATTGTGCGATCACGGTTAACTGAGGCTCAGCGCCCACATTCGCGAAAGCCCTGATGCGACCCGTCTGACAGGACACGTCGCATCCTGAGCGCAAACTGGCTAAAATGCCCGCCTTTTCGCCCTCTCCGCTGGAACCGCCGTGAGCAAAGAACCCGACCGCATTTTCGCCCAGCCCCTGGCCCAGGTGCCGGACTTCGCCTTTAACGAGGACGTGGTGCGGGTGTTTCCGGACATGATCAAACGTTCGGTACCGGGCTACCCGACTATTGTCGAAAACCTGGGTGTGCTTGCGGCGCAATTCGCTCAACCTAATAGCATTCTTTATGACCTGGGCAGCTCCCTCGGTGCCGTCACCCAATCGTTGCGCCGTCACGTGCGCAGTGAAGGCTGTCGCGTGATCGCTGTGGATAACTCGAGCGCGATGGTTGAGCGCTGCCGTGAATACCTGAAAGCTCAAGACTCGATGTTCCAGGAGTTGTTGCCGGTTGAAGTGATTGAGGGCGATATTCTTGCGCTGCAATTCCAGCCCGCTTCGGTGGTGGCGCTGAACTTCACCTTGCAGTTCGTTGCCCCGGAACAACGGTTGGCTTTACTCGGTCGCATCCGCCAGGCACTGGTGCCCGGTGGCGCGCTGATTCTTTCGGAAAAACTGCGTTTTAACGATGATCAGGAACATGCCCTGCTCACTGATTTACACATCGCGTTCAAACGCGCCAACGGCTACAGCGACTTGGAGATTTCCCAGAAGCGCAGCGCCATTGAAAACGTCATGAAACCAGACAGCCTCGAAGAACACCGTGATCGCCTATTGGCGGCCGGGTTTTCCAAGGTGGTCCCATGGTTTCAATGCCTTAACTTTGCCTCGTTGATTGCCCTGCCATGATTGATCTCGCTCCACTGGTCCGCCGTTTGGCGGGCACTCCCCTGGCTGAATGGGCCAACGGCCTGCAAGCACAACTTGATGCCAAAATGAGCAAAAGCCACGGCGACCTGCAGCGCTGGCAAAGCGCGCTGGACGCCCTGCCTGAATTAGTGCCGACACGCATTGATCTGGTTGAAAGCTTCACCCTTGATAACGACTGCGATGCCGATACGCGGGCGCAGTTGCACAAAGCGCTGATGGGCCTGTCACCGTGGCGCAAAGGACCGTTCGATGTGTTTGGTGTGCATATCGACACCGAATGGCGCTCGGACTGGAAATGGTCGCGGGTGTCACCGCACCTCGATTTAAAGGGCAAGCGCGTACTGGATGTGGGTTGCGGCAACGGCTATTACCAATGGCGCATGCTCGGTGCCGGGGCCGACAGCGTGATCGGCGTCGATCCAAACTGGCTGTTCTTTTGCCAGTTCCAGGCGATGCAACGCTATTTGCCCGACCTGCCTGCCTGGCACCTGCCGTTCGCCCTGGAAGACCTGCCAGCCAATCTCGAAGGCTTCGACACAGTATTTTCCATGGGCGTGCTTTATCACCGGCGCTCTCCCATTGACCATTTACTGGCGTTGAAAGACTGCCTGGTCAAAGGTGGCGAACTGGTGCTGGAGACGTTAGTGGTGAAAGGTGATGTGCAGCAAGTGCTGGTGCCGGAAGATCGCTACGCGCAGATGCGCAACGTCTGGTTCCTGCCGTCGGTACCGGCCCTTGAACTATGGTTGCGCCGTGCCGGATTTGTCGATGTGCGCTGCGTGGATGTCAGCATTACCACCGTCGAGGAACAGCGTGGCACCGACTGGATGCGCTTTCAGTCATTGAGCGACTACCTCGACCCGGCCGACCACAGTCGCACGGTGGAAGGCCTGCCCGCACCGATGCGCGCGGTGATCGTGGCGCGCAAGCCTTAGACCTCATCGTCTGAAAATCGGTCTTCGCGAATGGGTTGAATGGAGGTCTATCTAATTCAGCCCTTGGCAGCCGCTGCCAGTATCAATGCCTTCATTTCAGCCACGGCGGACTTGAAGCCGACGAAAAGCGCATGAGCCACCAGCGCGTGGCCAATGTTCAACTCGTTGATGCCCTTAATCGCCGCCACCGCTTCGACGTTGTGGTAGTGCAAACCGTGACCCGCGTTGACGATCAGGCCCTGGGCCAGGCCAAACGCCACCCCGTCAGCGATGCGTTTCAATTCTTCCGCGACTTCGCTCGGTGTTTGCGCGTCGGCATAACGGCCGGTGTGCAACTCGATGGCGGGCGCACCTATGCGTTTCGACGCGGCTATCTGCCGCTCATCAGGGTCGATGAACAACGATACTTCACAGCCGACTTTCGCCAGACGGTCCACTGCAGCCTTGATCCGCGCCTCTTGACCGGCAACGTCCAGACCGCCTTCGGTGGTCAGTTCCTGACGGGTTTCCGGGACCAGGCAAATGTGTGCCGGACGCAGACGCTCGGCGAACACGAGCATTTCTTCGGTGACGCCCATTTCGAAGTTCATGCGTGTTTGCAGTACATCCTTGAGCAACAGTACGTCGCGCTCCTGAATATGCCGACGGTCTTCACGCAAATGCACGGTGATGCCATCGGCACCCGCCTCTTCAGCATCCAGCGCTGCTTTCACCGGGTCCGGATAGCGGGTACCACGGGCCTGACGCAGGGTGGCGACATGGTCGATGTTCACGCCAAGAAGAATGCGAGTGTTATGGGTCACGGATCGCTCCTAGAAATTTGATCAAAACAGACCGCGCAAGCATAAAGCTTGCTCACGGCTTGCGAAACAGTTCACGGCTGACTAACGGGCGACCGCCAAGGTGCACGGCCAACGCTTGACGCATCAATCGCTTGGCTGCTGCCAGGGCACCCGTGGCGCTCCAATCGGCTTCAGCCATGGCCAACAACTCAGCCCCCTGAAACAGCCCCGGCTGCAACAACCATACTCGCTCCAGCCCGGCATCCACTTGCAAGCGATACAAGCCGTCGGCTTCCACCGGATCACCGTTGATGTCAGCGTCCAGATCGAAGCCGTAGCCCAGATCATCGAGCAGTCGCCATTCAAAGGAGCGCAACAAGGGTTCGAGCGGCCGACCTTCAGCCAGTGCCAGCAAGGTGGCGGCGTAATGATCGAAAACAGCGGGGTGAGGATCTTCGGCGGGCAGCAGACGGATCAGCAGTTCATTCAAGTAAAGACCGCTGAACAAGGCTTCGCCAACCAGCCAGGTGGAAAGGCCTGCGCTTTCCATGCGCCCGACATTTTTCAGTTCGCCCCGCCCGCGAAACTCGATTTCAAGCGGGACAAAGGGACGTGCCAGGGTGCCGGCCTTGCCGCGAGCGCTGCGCAGCACAGCTCGCAATCGGCCTTGCGGGGTAAGGAAATCGACCAATGCGCTGCTTTCGCGGTACGCCCGGCTGTGCAGCACATAAGCAAGTTGGCCGGTGGGCGTGCTCATCGTTCAGGCAGGCTCGCAGATCGCAGCAGTAGGAAGGGCATAGCCAGGAAAAGATGCGGCGTTGCCCGGTGATCGACGGCTAAGCGACCAATCACCAGGCCATGAGACTTACAGGTCGCCGTAGCCCAACGAACGCAGGGCGCGCTCGTCATCGGACCAGCCACCTTTGACCTTGACCCACAGGTTGAGCATGACCTTGGAGTCAAACAACAACTCCATGTCCCGGCGTGCATCTGTGCCGATACGTTTGATCCGCTCACCTTTGTCGCCAATGATGATTTTTTTCTGACCATCACGCTCGACCAGAATCAGCGCGTGGATGTGCAGGGTCTTGCCCTGCTGCTTGAATTCTTCGATTTCCACGGTGATCTGGTATGGCAACTCGGCACCGAGCTGACGCATGATCTTCTCGCGGACCAACTCGGCGGCCAGGAAACGGCTGCTGCGGTCGGTGATTTGATCTTCCGGGAAAAAGTGATCGTTTTCCGGCAAATGGGCGGCGATCAGGCCTTCAAGTGCTTCGAGGTTATGACCCTGTTGAGCAGAAATCGGCACGATCTGCGCATTCGGCAGTTGGCCTTGCAGCCACTCCAGGTGCGGCATCAGCGCGGCTTTGTCTTCAAGGCGGTCAGTCTTGTTGATCGCGAGAATCACCGGGCCTTGCACGTATTGCACACGCTCGAGCACCATCTGGTCTTCATCGGTCCAACGGGTACGGTCAACCACGAAAATCACCACGTCGACGTCTTTCAACGCGGCCGAGGCAGTCTTGTTCATGTAACGGTTGAGCGCTTTCTCGCCGTTCTTGTGCATGCCCGGGGTATCGACGTAGACCGCCTGTACCAAGCCTTCGGTCTTGATACCGAGCATGTTGTGGCGAGTGGTCTGCGGCTTGCGCGACGTGATCGCCAGTTTTTGCCCAAGGATGTGGTTCAGCAGCGTGGACTTGCCCACGTTGGGCCGGCCAACAATGGCAACATAGCCACAGCGTGTTGCAGTTGAATCAGTCATGGCCGTTCTCCACGCCAAGGGCAATGAGTGCTGCGGCCGCTGCTACCTGTTCGGCAATACGACGGCTAACACCCTGACCCCGGCTTTTTTCATTCAATAAGTTAATCTCGCACTCGACGAAAAACATTCGGCAGTGCGGCTCGCCCTGGATATCCACCACTTCGTAACGCGGCAGGTCACAGGCACGCGACTGGAGAAACTCCTGCAGCCGGGTTTTAGGATCTTTGTTGGTATCGACCAGGGTCAGGCTGTCGAACTCGGTGGTCAGCCAGGCCAACACGCGCTCACGCGCCATGTCCATGCCAGCATCCAGGTAGATCGCACCGATCAGCGCTTCCAGGGCGTCGGCCAGAATCGATTCGCGGCGAAAACCACCGCTTTTCAATTCGCCGGAGCCCAGGCGCAAGTACTCGCCCAAGTCGAAACCACGGGCCAGCAGGGCCAGTGTCTCGCCCTTCACCAGCCGCGCCCGCAAGCGCGACAACTGGCCTTCGCGCGCCAGAGGGAAGCGGTCGAACAAGGCTTCACCGGCGACGAAATTGAGAATGGCATCGCCGAGGAATTCCAGGCGCTCGTTATTACGCCCGGCAAAACTGCGGTGAGTCAGGGCCAGGATCATCAGTTCCTGGTCTTTAAAGGTGTAGCCGAGCTGACGCTCCAGGCGACTCAAGGAAACGCTCACGGTTTGCCCACGCTGAATTCGTGGTCGAACTTGACCACCAGATCAATGTTCTGGATCAGTGGCTCACGATTTTCGTATTTCAAATGGGCGAGAAACTTGTTGTTCTCCACCGTCACACTTAACGCCTTGTTCAAATCCAAATCCCGAATGCTGTTGACCTGCATGCCTTTACTGACATGGCTGTAAAAATCGCTGACCGTTGTAATTTCCAGCGTTTTGTCGGTTTCGACCGAGCTAATGATTTTCTTCATCGACATATAGTCGAGGTAATGCGGAATCAGTTTGAAGGCCGTGCTTGCCGCAAACGCGATCAAAGCCAAAGCCAGCAACCACCCCACGAACGACAAGCCTTTCTGCGAACCGGCAGGTGTCATGTTCGACCTCAAGCGTAGCTGTTCCATAGTGCCGGCAAGGTGTTCCATTGCCATCGTTTCAACGCAGCCCAAACGACGTACGGCGCTGTTGAGTACAGCGCCGTATTGGCTACTTGATCAGCCCAACCCGCGAGAAGTTCGGCAGGTGGCTCAGTTTCGGCTCAGGCCAGCTCATCCAGACAGCAAAGGCCTTGCCGACGATATTCTTGTCGGGAACCATGCCCAGCTCATCCTTGGGAATGTTTGGATCATCCCAGAAACGGCTGTCGTTCGAGTTGTCCCGGTTGTCACCCATCATGAAGTAGTGCCCGGCCGGCACAGTCCACTCATGATCTGGTGGTGCACGGTAGCGGCTCATTTCCTGGCGAATCTGGTGTTCAACGGCACCAAGCTGCTCAAGATAAAGATCCGCGCTGCCCAAGGTCCCCGGCTCGGAGCCAATCAGTTGTTTGGCCACCAAATCACCGTTGACGAACAGACGCTTGTCGCTGGTGTAACGGATCTGATCACCTGGCAAACCGACCACACGCTTGATGTAGTTGACGGTCGGGTCGCTTGGGTAACGGAACACCATCACATCGCCGCGTTGAGGATCACCGATCCGAATCACTTTCTGATCCAGCACCGGCAGGCGAATACCGTAGGAGAACTTGTTCACGAGGATGAAATCACCCACGTCCAGTGTTGGCTTCATCGACCCTGAAGGGATCTGGAAGGGCTCGACCAGAAATGAGCGCAGCACCAGCACGATAAACAGCACCGGAAAGAATGATTTGCCGTATTCAACCAGCAAAGGCTCTTTGTCCAGGCGTTCCAATACCGCGACATCCGGCTGGCTGACGCTGCCCTGATAAGTCGCGATGGCAGTCCGCCGGCGTGGTGCCAGAATGAGCAAATCGAGCAATGCAAGTGAACCGCATACGACGACAGCGATGACCAACAACAGCGGGAAATTTAGTGACATAGGACCTAACTATCCAACCTGAGCACTGCAAGGAAGGCTTCCTGTGGAATTTCCACGTTACCTACTTGCTTCATGCGTTTTTTACCGGCCTTTTGCTTCTCGAGCAGTTTACGCTTACGGCTTACGTCACCGCCGTAACATTTGGCCAGTACGTTCTTTCTGAGTGCCTTGACGGATGTACGCGCTATAACCTGCCCGCCAATGGCGGCCTGGATTGCTACGTCGAACATCTGCCGCGGGATCAGTTCCTTCATCTTTTCGGTCAACGCGCGACCTTTATAATTCGCCGTATCGCGATGCACGATCAACGCCAGGGCGTCGACTTTTTCACCGTTGATCAATACATCGAGCTTGACCAGATTTGCTGACTGATAACGGTTGAAATGATAGTCCAGAGACGCATAACCACGGCTCACTGACTTGAGACGGTCGAAGAAGTCCAGGACCACTTCGTTCATCGGCAGGTCGTAAGTCACTTGCACCTGAGTCCCCAGGAACAACATGTCGTGCTGTACACCACGCTTTTCAATGCACAATGTAATGACGTTGCCCAGGTGCTCTTGCGGCACAAGAATATTCGCCCGCACGATCGGCTCGCGCATGTCTTCGATTACGGACTGATCAGGAAGCTTGGACGGGTTGTCGACGTAAATCGTTTCACCGGTCTTCAACAGTAATTCAAAAATTACCGTTGGCGCGGTGGTGATCAGGTCCAGATCGTACTCGCGCTCCAGACGCTCCTGGATGATCTCCATGTGGAGCATGCCCAGGAATCCGCAACGGAAGCCGAAACCCAGTGCGTCGGAGCTTTCTGGCGAATACTGCAGGGACGAGTCGTTGAGCGTCAGTTTTTGCAACGCTTCGCGGAAGTCCTCGAAGTCATCCGAGCTGACCGGGAACAGACCGGCATACACCTGCGGCTGAACACGTTTGAAGCCTGGCAGTACATCCACGTCGGGCGTAGTGTTCAAGGTCAGGGTGTCGCCGACAGGGGCGCCGTGAATATCCTTGATACCCGCGATGATGAAGCCTACTTCACCGGCTTTCAGGTCAACGGTCTGCGTATGTTTGGGGGAGAAAACACCCACGCTGTCGACCAGATGCACCTTGCCGGTGGACTTGACCAGGATTTTGTCGCCCTTGCGTACGCAACCGTGGCGTACACGCACCAGCGAGACAACGCCCAGGTAGTTGTCAAACCAGGAATCGATGATCAACGCTTGCAGCGGATCTTCGATGTTGCCGGTCGGCGCGGGAATGGTGTGAACCAGACGTTCAAGCACTTCATCGACGCCCAGACCGGTCTTGGCCGAGCAGGCGACCGCGTCGGTTGCATCGATACCGATGATTTTCTCGATTTCTTCCTTGACGCGGTCCGGGTCGGCCTGCGGCAAGTCGATCTTGTTGAGTACCGGCATGACCTCAAGGCCCTGCTCGATAGCGGTGTAGCAGTTAGCGACGGACTGGGCTTCGACCCCTTGACCCGCATCGACAACCAACAACGCGCCTTCGCAGGCCGCAAGAGACCGGCTGACTTCATAGGTGAAGTCTACGTGACCTGGGGTGTCGATGAAGTTCAGCTGGTAGGTTTTGCCGTCCAGCGCTTTGTAATACAGGGTAACGCTATGGGCCTTGATGGTGATGCCGCGTTCGCGTTCCAGGTCCATGGAATCGAGGACTTGAGCTTCCATTTCGCGCTCGGACAAGCCACCGCACATCTGAATGAAGCGGTCGGCCAGCGTCGACTTGCCATGGTCAATGTGGGCGATGATGGAGAAATTGCGGATATGACTCAAATCACTCACGGATCAACACTCAAAAAGGTTGCAGGCAGATTGCCCGCCGAAAAATAGCCGGGAATTGTACCTGATGGAAGACTGGGGCGTCACGTTCGCAGGCCACACCAGCGGTCAGTAACCGCATTCTCTGGACGACAGGTGCAAAAAAGGGCGGTGATCACCGCCCTTTTCGTCACGCCAATCTGTTACTCGGCCAATTTGAAGGTGATGAAGCTAGCCCGACCCTGACGCAGAACGCGCATGGACACGGAACGATTCTTCGGCAACTCCTTGGCAACCTCGGTGAAGTTCGTGGCCGACGTGATCGCCTGATTGTTCAGATGAGTGATCACATCGCCCGGTTGCAAGCCGATCAAGGCTGCAGGACCGTCCTGCACTTCCTTGATGACCACGCCACCCTTGAGGTCGTAGCTTTTTTTCTGTTCAGCGGTCAGATCGGCTACCGACACACCCAGGCGATTGCTGCTGCGCTCGACGCCAGAATCCGGAACATCCATTTCCTGACCTTCTTCGGGCAGCGCGCCGATGGTCACGGTCAAGTGTTTACGCTTGCCGTCACGGATCACTTCCAGATCGGCCTTGCTGCCGTCTTTCAGATTGCCGACCAGATGTGGCAAGTCGGCAGACATCACAATCGGCTGACCATTGGCACTGAGGATAACGT
The DNA here is from genome assembly GCF_036346185.1 of Pseudomonas sp. 10C3. Classification (NCBI taxonomy): domain Bacteria; kingdom Pseudomonadati; phylum Pseudomonadota; class Gammaproteobacteria; order Pseudomonadales; family Pseudomonadaceae; genus Pseudomonas; species Pseudomonas sp. 10C3. The sequence continues at coordinate 268,224 of NZ_JASJVE010000001.1, forward strand.
CACCCACCAGCACGCCGCCTTTCGCCGCAGGACCGTTCTCCAACACCTGAGCCACCAACGCACCGGCCGGCTTATCCAGACCGAAGGATTCAGCCAGGTCTTTGTTGACCTCCTGAATCACCACCCCCAACCAGCCACGATTGACCTTGCCGCCCGCTTTCAACTGGTTCGCGACATCCATCGCGACGTCGATCGGGATGGCAAACGACAAACCCATGAAACCACCGGAGCGGGTGAATATCTGGGAGTTGATCCCGACCACTTCGCCAGACATGTTGAACAGCGGACCGCCGGAGTTACCCGGATTGATCGCGACATCGGTCTGGATGAACGGTACATAAGTATCGTTCGGCAGGCTGCGGCCCTTGGCGCTGACGATACCCTTGGTCACCGAGTGATCGAAGCCGAATGGTGAACCAATGGCCAGCACCCACTCACCGACTTTCAGTTTGTCGGAGTTGCCAATCTTGACGACTGGCAGGTCTTTGCCCTCGATCTTCAAGACCGCGACATCCGTACGCGGATCAGTGCCAATCAATTTGGCCTTCAACTCGCTACGGTCGGAAAGACGCACGAGAATTTCATCCGCGCCGTCGATGACATGGTTGTTGGTCAACACATAACCGTCGGCAGAAATAATAAAGCCGGAACCCAAAGACTGGATTTCGCGCTGACGATCACCTTTGGGCGTGCGTTGCCCCTTAGGCATGTTGCGTTCAAAGAACTCTCGAAGCTGAGGTGGCAACCCTTCCAGATCAGGCATTTGAGCGTTCGCGACAGAGCGCTCAGGCATTTTCTGGCGGGTACTGATGTTCACTACAGCGGGCGAGGCCTGCACAACCAGATCGGTGAAGTCAGGCAAAGCCTCCGCCTGCGCGGTGGCCATCTGACCCAGTATCAGGACTGCAGTGACAATTGACAGGTAAGACTTCAAGCGTGGAATCAACATACGGCTCCCGTTCACAACGAGCATGGTTAAACAGTACGGGCCAAGGGGCCCGCGGAGCATGTGCGCATCACAAGCAATCGCTGCGCGCCTCTGTGGGGCATTTTTTTACCCCAGAAACGACGAAGGCCAGAGCTGCCAAGCCATGACCTATAAAAAAAATCGAAGTTTTTTGCAACCTGGAAGTATCACCAAACATGTCAGCATCTCGGCCGCAAGACAAGCACAGGCTTGCCTTGCAGAGAAAACAGCCTGAAATAAACGTCTCTCATCCCGGGCACTGCCTCCAATCCTTGCTTACCCAGCCGCTCACTTGGTGGCTGGCTGGGCTTGATCATCAGCGCTACGCATCGAGAGCGCAATCCGCTCTGCGGTGCCTATCGGTATTTCTCCCACCACAGTGACCATGGCGTCTCCGACAGCTGTCGTCACCCGACGCGACACCGCCACTGTCGGACCGAACTGGGTCCGGATATCAGTAACAGCATCTCCGTTCAACGGCTCGATAAAAACAGAGAATCGTGCAAGCCCGTCGTCGTACATCAAACTAGTCACCAAAGTCTTGGTAACCGGATCCTTGCGCACCGCACTGCTGCTCAACTCGAAGCCGTCCGGCAACCAGTCAGAGCGCCACGTGGAACGAACATTCGGTGCTTCGTCCCTGGTTTTGACCATCTGTACCGGCTTGCAATCAGGACTGACTTCAAGCATTTGATCGGTTGGGATGTCCCGGGTATCAAGCTCGGTAAACTGGAAGCGTTCGAGCAGCTGACCTTTATCGTTCAACAGCAACGACTTCAACGGCAATGCTGTTTCGCTGTCCAGGTGCAATTCGACGCCGTAGCGGTGTTGATCTCGAGGCGTCATCGAAATGATGATTGCATCACGACCCGCAACCCGCGATTTCCCGACGACTTTCATATCATACCAAGCAGATAGCTTTTTCGAGTCAAGACCCCGTGCCGACGAGTCGCGCACATTGACTACCCCGGCTACAAGCGTGCCGCTGACGCATTGGGTAAGCCCATCAACGCGCAGCACTTCCTGTGCAGAACCATCCAGCTGAAGCAGATGCTCACGAACCTTGCCATCAGTCACACGATGCCAAATACGGTGGGTAGAGAAACTACCGTTACGCTCGTAAACGAAAGTGCCTTGGAAACTTTGTGTCTGGTCAGCCTGCGCAAAACGCTTGAGCATGTTTTGCGCGTCATCGGCATGCGCCGGAAGAACCAGCCATCCAACGAGTAGAAGCGGTAATAGAGGGATGGCGCGCATGATCCTCCTTAACGGTTTTCCAGGCTGGCAGCACGAGCATACGGCAAGGCACTTTCGGTGCCCTTCAAAGCGGCTTGCTGAGCATGTTGACGCAGATAGCCTGGCAGACGCTGATCATGCCAGCCAGTCTGACCTTGCAAGACACCACTGGCCATCGGACCCGGGGCTTGCTCGGCGCTTTCGTTGTAACCGGCCAATACTGCAGGGCCTTTTACTTGTGGTACCGACAGATTCGCTGGCTGAGCGGCTTGCTGCGCCAATTCAACACCCGCGATTTCATCCTGATTGTACAAACGTACACCGGCCAACACAGCAACGGTTACCGACGCGGCAACGGCCAGTCGGCCCAAGCTGCGCCAAGGGCTACGGCTTGTCTTGAGCGGAGTAACTTCATCGGCGATCGCAGCAGAAACAGCCGCCGATATATCCAGATGAGGCAGCAACAAGTCTTTGTGCATGGCTGCACGGGCAACTTGATAACGCGACCATGTGGCACGTGTATCCGCATCGCCGAAGGCATTCAATACCCGGCGCAATTCCAATTCATCCGCTTCGTTATCCATCACCGCGGACAGCGATTCCTGCAGGGCTTCACGACTCATGGCGGTTCCTCTCTTGGCTATCGCCGCTGTCTCAGGAGTCCTGCAACAAGGGTTGCAGGGCTTTGTCTATGGCTTCCCGAGCGCGGAAAATGCGAGAGCGCACGGTACCCACCGGACACTGCATGACGCTCGCAATGTCCTCGTAACTCAGACCATCGAATTCACGTAAAGTTAGGGCTGTCCGTAAATCTTCTGGAAGTAACTGGATAGTTCGATGGACAGTGCCCTCGATCTCATCCCTCAACAATGCGCGCTCTGGCGACTCGATATCCTTGAGGCCATGATCGCCATCGTAGAACTCCGCGTCTTCAGACCTTACATCGCTGTCCGGTGGTCGCCGACCGCGCGACACCAAATAGTTTTTTGCCGTATTAATAGCGATGCGGTACAGCCATGTATAAAAAGCGCTGTCGCCGCGAAAGTTACCCAGTGCACGATAAGCCTTGATAAAGGCCTCCTGTGCAACATCCTGCGCTTCATGGGTGTCGTGCACAAATCGCACGATCAAACCAAGAATCTTGTGCTGGTATTTCAGCACGAGCAGATCAAAAGCTCGCTTGTCGCCGCGTTGTACGCGCTCGACCAGCTGCTGATCTTCTTCCTGGGTCAACATGAACGCTCCTCATTGAAGCTGAAGGAGTGTTGCATCAACCCTTGAACAGGCTTGCAAACATAGACTCGGGCTTTGCGCAAAAGTTCTCCCCTCTCAGCAAGTTTCCTGCGGGCAGTCATCAGACCCGCACGAAAAACGCAGCCCGGACATGGCCGGCTACGTGAATAATCTTGTCGTCGAATACGCGCGTGGTGGAAGCTGCTTTTGACCCCCCGCAAATACCCAACATGTTCCTTTATAGGCAACCTGCTATTGAGCCCAGGCGTGCATGAAAAGTTCCCGGGGTCCGCGCTCAGGTGTAAGAAGCTCACTGCGGCTCTCGAGTAAATGCTGATTCAGCCTTGAAACAATCGCAACACGGACCCTTTTGCAGGGAAAACGGTGTGCATCATCGTTCCGACTGGAGCACAATCCGAGCCCGCCGTGGTTTCACAATGCCATAAAAGCGCGGCTATTGTGCCGATCCACCCCTCTATATACTAGTGGCCGCCAAGCTCGGAATTCAGACATGAGCCAACATTTCCAACACGACGTCCTGGTAATTGGCAGCGGTGCCGCAGGGCTGAGCCTTGCGCTAACCTTACCGAGCCATTTACGCGTTGCCGTTTTGAGCAAGGGCGACCTGGCCAGCGGCTCGACATTCTGGGCCCAGGGCGGCGTTGCCGCCGTGCTGGACGACACCGACACCGTGCAATCCCATGTCGAAGACACCCTGAATGCTGGCGGTGGCCTGTGCCATGAAGACGCTGTGCGCTTCACCGTCGAGCACAGCCGCGAGGCCATTCAGTGGCTGATCGACCAAGGCGTGCCGTTTACTCGCGATGACCAGTCAACCACGGAAGACGGCGGTTTCGAGTTTCACCTGACCCGAGAAGGTGGCCATAGCCATCGGCGTATCATCCATGCCGCCGATGCAACAGGCGCTGCGATTTTCAAAACCCTGCTCGCGCAAGCCCGGCTCAGGCCCAACATTGAACTACTGGAACAGCGCGTCGCGGTCGATCTGATCACCGAACGTCGCTTGGGTCTGGACGGTCAACGGTGCCTGGGCGCCTACGTGCTCAATCGCGCCACCGGCGAAGTCGACACCTACGGCGCGCGCTTTACCGCCTTGGCGTCCGGTGGCGCGGCGAAGGTTTACCTGTACACCAGCAACCCTGACGGAGCCTGCGGTGACGGCATAGCGATGGCCTGGCGCTCCGGTTGCCGGGTGGCGAATCTGGAATTCAACCAGTTTCACCCTACTTGCCTGTATCACCCACAAGCCAAAAGTTTTCTGGTAACCGAAGCCCTGCGCGGAGAAGGCGCCTGGCTAAAACTGCCGAACGGCGAGCGCTTCATGCAGCGCTTCGATCCTCGGGCCGAACTGGCGCCACGAGACATCGTGGCCCGAGCTATCGACCATGAAATGAAGCGTCTGGGCGTTGATTGCGTGTACCTGGACATCAGCCATAAACCGGCAGAATTCATCAAGACCCATTTCCCGACGGTCTACGAGCGCTGCCTTGAGTTTTCCATCGACATCACCAAGCAGCCGATCCCGGTGGTGCCGGCCGCGCATTACACATGTGGCGGCGTGATGGTCAACGAACAGAGCCGCACCGACGTGCCAGGCCTTTACGCCATCGGCGAAACCAGTTTCACCGGCCTGCACGGCGCCAACCGCATGGCCAGTAATTCGCTGCTGGAATGCTTCGTCTACGCCCGCTCTGCCGCCGCCGATATCGTTGAGCAACTGCCCAATGTACCCCAGCCTGAGGCGCTACCGACCTGGGATGCAAGCCAGGTCACCGACTCCGACGAAGACGTGATCATTGCCCACAACTGGGATGAGTTGCGGCGGTTCATGTGGGACTACGTGGGTATCGTGCGCACCAACAAGCGCTTGCAACGTGCCCAGCATCGGGTGCGCTTGCTGCTGGACGAGATCGACGAGTTCTACAGCAACTATAAAGTCAGCCGCGACCTGATCGAACTGCGCAACCTAGCGCAAGTGGCAGAGTTGATGATCCGCTCGGCCATGGAACGCAAGGAAAGCCGGGGATTGCACTACACGCTGGACTACCCAGACATGCTGCCTGAGGCCCTGGACACTATTCTGGTGCCGCCCACCTACGTCGGCTGAACTTCAACCGCACGCGCAAACGCCGGTGTACTTCCGGCGCCAACGCGTCGCGTGGAATGCACACACTGCGCACCCGCCGCCCAACGACGCCAGACGCTCCTGCCAGACGAAAACGCAGCACCACCGCCAAAGGGCAGCGCCAGACTGTCTCGACGCAGTTGCACCGCCTTCCAGCCTGAACGAGCACTCCAAAGCTGCCAACCGTCAGCATCACGGCGTAAACCGGTGAACGCCGAGGGACTGCTCAGTAAAATGAAGCGCGGCAGTGCCCAGCCTCCATGCATCAGGCACAGCAAAACACCGAGCGCGCCTGCCCAGTCGGGGACATCAAGAAAATATAACGAAACCAGGGCCAACGCCTGAGCGATCAGATAGGCCGTCAGCAGGAGCCGTGAGGCCTGCCAACGGCATTCGAAACGATCACTTCGGCTGGACACGATCCAGAATCATGCGAACCATGCGCTGCAGCTCCGGATCTTCAGATTCGGCGCGCTGCATGAACCAGCCGAACATATCCTGATCTTCACACGTCAGCAATTTGCGATAAAGATCGCGATCTTCGGCATTAAGGGTGGAATAAACCTCCCTTACAAAAGGTACCAGCAACACGTCCAGCTCAAGCATGCCACGACGGCTGTGCCAATAAAGCCGGTTGAGTTCAACGTCATCGACCATGGAGCGCTCCTCAAATAGGCGGCAAGTATACAGGCGCAGTTCCAGAAGGCGCACTGCGCTTTGGTCGCAGCAGTTTTCAACGACGTGTGATCGCGCCTGTACCCATTCTGCAGACACCGCACTATCATGGTGCCCAGACTTTTTACTCTGCGATGACTAATGGCCGACTCAGCTTTTTTCTGCACGCTGTCCCACGAGGGCATTCTCGCCGTCCGCGGTCCTGACGCCAGCAAGTTCCTACAGGGCCAATTGAGCTGCAATCTCAATTACCTGAACGACACCACCGCGACCCTGGGTGCACGCTGCACGCAGAAAGGCCGCATGCAATCGAGCTTCCGCATCCTGCTTGAAGGCGATGGCTGCCTGCTGGCAATGGCGTCTGAACTGATTGAGCCGCAATTGGCTGATTTAAAGAAATATGCGGTGTTCTCCAAATCAAAGCTGACCGACGAAAGCCCGGCCTGGGTCCGTTTCGGCCTCAGCAACGGCGACGACACACTGATAGCGCTGGGGCTGGATGTGCCGCAAGCGTCAGACAGCGTGACGCGGGCCAATGGCCTGATCGCCATTCGCGTATCTCCTGCCCGTACTGAACTGTGGGTGCCGGCCGATCAGGCCGAAAACGTACGGGCTCGTCTTGCGGCGCAACTGGCTCAGGGCACATTGAATGACTGGCTGCTGGGTCAGATTCGCGCCGGCATCGGTCAAGTGACGGGCGGTACTCGGGAAACCTTCATTCCGCAGATGATCAACCTGCAAGCCGTGGGCGGCGTGAGCTTCAAGAAAGGCTGCTACACCGGCCAGGAAATCGTCGCGCGCATGCAGTACCTGGGCAAACTCAAGCGACGACTGTATCGCTTGACCCTGACTGGCGCTGAAATCCCTGAGCCCGGCACGCCACTGTTCTCGCCGGTTCATGCCAGCGCCGTGGGCGAAGTCGTGATTGCCGCGCAGGCAACCAACGGTATCGAGCTGTTGGCGGTGTTGCAGGCCGAAGCGGTGGAGGACGGGAATATCCGACTCGGCACTCTGGAAGGCCCGGCGCTGCTGTTGACCGACCTGCCTTATACATTGGACGCCAAGCTCGAAACCCAGCGTTGATCGCGGCAAGTACCCTCTTCCCCGCTCAAACCAAAAAACCGAAAAATCACCCCAAGCGCTCGTCGAGCGCTTAGGGCTCGGATCACGCAATACCAAGAGATTCGACATGAGCGACATGGCTGACAACGTGCAAGCGGACTTGATCAAGGCGATCAATAACGATGCTCTGTTTCTGCCAACACTGCCGGAAGTTGCGCTGAAAATTCGTCTCGCCGCCGAAAATCCTGACATCAGCGTCAGCGAACTGAGCAAGGTAATCGGCGGCGATACCGCGCTTTCAGCACGCCTGATCAAAGTAGTGAATAGCCCGCAGATGCGCGCCAGTGTCGAGGTCAGCGACCTGCACACCGCCATCACCCGGCTGGGGATCAATTACAGCTGCAATCTGGCAATCGGACTGGTGGTGGAGCAGATGTTTCAGGCCAAATCCAAGGTGGTAGAGCGCAAGATGCGCGATATCTGGAAGCAAAGCCTGCAAGTTGCGGGTATCAGCTACAAGCTGTGCCGCACCTACTCGAAGCTTAAACCGGATCAAGCGACCTTGGCGGGCATGGTGCACCTGATTGGTGTACTGCCAATCCTGACGTACGCCGAAGACCATTACGAACTGCTCTCGGACTCCGTCAGCCTCAACCATGTGATCGAGCATATTCACCCGATTATCGGTGAAAAACTGCTCATCAGCTGGGAGTTCCCGGAGCCGCTCGCCAAGGTGCCGGGGCAGTTCCAGGATTTCACCCGCCAGTCGGAGTGTGCCGATTACGTCGATCTGGTGCAGATTGCAACGGTGCACAGCTACCACGGCACCAGCCATCCTTATGCTGGAATTGAACTGAGCAGCTTGCCTGCCTTCGCCCGGCTGGGTCTGGACCTTGGCGATGGCCGTCTTGTTTCCGAAATGAATGAAGCCATGAACATGCTCTATTGAGCGCCGTTTTGAACAGGGACAAAACTCACCCGCACCTTCAAACCGCCTTCGGCACCGTCATGCAGGCTGATCTGCGCCAGATGTGCGCGACAGATCTCACCGACAATCGCCAAACCCAAGCCTGACCCCGCACCCTGCTGCTGACGCCGATAGAAGCGTTCAAACACCCGTTCACGCTCTGTTTCAGGGATCCCCAGGCCGTCGTCCTCGACTTCAAGAATGCAGGGTGCCCTCACCCGCAGAATCACATTGCCACCCGTCGGAGTATGCGCCAGGGCGTTATCCACCAGATTGCTCAGCAATTCGTTGAGCAATGTCGGCTCGCCGCGCAGCCACACAGGGTCTTCGGCCTCCAGCGCCAACGCAACACCACGCGCATGGGCCAGCGGCGCCATGGCCATGCCCAGCTCGCGAGCCAGTTGGCTCAAGTCGAGCAACTGGGCGCCCCCTTCAGCAATCGCCCGCGCACCGTTTTCGATACGTGCCAGAGACAGTAATTGATTGGCCAGATGCGTCAGACGATCAGTGCCCTGCGCAGCTGATTCCAGAGTGGTGCGCCAGTTTGCCGGATCGGTATCACGCAACCCCAATTCGATACGCGCCTTGAGCGCGGCTAATGGTGTGCGTAACTCATGGGCGGCATCTGCGATGAATTGCGCCTGACGCTCAAACTGCACGCGCAGACGTTCGGTGAAGTGATTGAGCGCACCCACCAGCGGGCGCAACTCACGCTGGACTTCCACAAGCGGCAACGCCCTTAGATCGTCGGGCTGGCGCTCTTCGACCGCAGTACGCAAACGCTCCAGCGGACGCAACGCCGCGCTGACGGTGAACCACACCAACACCAACGCGCCCATGCCGAGCATGCCCAGACGCAATAACGTGTCAGCCATCAGGCTGCGCGCCATACGCACCCGGGCTTCCTCCGTCTCGGCCACGCGAATCTCCGCCATACCGTTCATGTTCGGTTCACTGACGGGCTTGAGCAGGCTGACCACCCGTACGTCCTGCCCCTGATACCGCCCATTGTAAAAGCTCGCCAGCGCCGGGTAGTCATCTGTGCGCAAGGTGCCCGGCGGCGGCGCGGGTAGATTTTCGTAGCCAGAGATCAGCTTTTTGTCGATGTCGTTGACTTGGTAATAGATCCGCCCCGCACTGTCATACGCAAAGGTGTCCAGTGCGACATACGGCACATCCGCGCTCAAACCGCCGTCGCGCTGCGAAAGCCCGGCGGCAATGGTTCGCGCCGACGCCAGCAAGGTTCGGTCATAGGCCGTGTCGGCCGCTTCGCGACCATTCCAGTAAGCGCTCAAGCCGCTGGCCAGCATCAATACGGTGAGCAGCAGACCCAGGTTCCACAACAACCGCCAACGCAGGCTGCTGTGGGTAGGCAGCTTAAGCATCACGGCTTTCCAGCAAATAGCCAAGACCGCGGAACGTAACAATGACAACAGGTTGGCCATCAAGCTTTTTGCGCAGGCGGTGTACGTAGATTTCGATGGCGTCGGGACTGGCATCTTCATCGAGGCCAAACACTTGCGCCGCCAACTGTTCTTTACTCATCACCCGGCCGGGTCGGGCGATTAGCGCTTCAAGCACCGCCTGTTCACGAGACGTGAGGGCCAGCAGCTCATCGCCCAGGGTGAAGCGCCGAGTGTCGAGGTCATAGACCAGCACCCCGCAACGCTGCTGGCGTTCGCCGCCGAGCACGCTACGGCGGAGCAACGCCTTGACCCGTGCTTCCAACTCGGTCAGTTCAAAGGGTTTGGCCAAATAATCATCAGCACCCAGATTGAGGCCGTGCACACGATCTTTGACATCGCTCCGCGCGGTCAGCATCAGCACTGGCAGATTTTTCCCTCGGGCCCGCAAGCGGCCCAACACTTCAAAACCGTCCATGCGAGGCAAGCCCACGTCCAGAATCGCGACGGCATATTCCTCACTGCTCAACGCCAAATCGGCGGCCACCCCATCGTGCAAAACGTCCACGGTCAAACCCATACTTTTGAGGGCTTGAGCCACGCTTTCGGCTAATTGCAGATGGTCTTCGACGAGAAGAACACGCATCGACTTCTCCAGATTCTTGGGCTTATAAGGCGCGGAGTTTACAGCCGCATCGTTGGCTGTGAAGCACAGAAAAAATCAACGACAGCTGAAAGGTTAGTGAAAGTTTCACCTTCTAGCATCGCGCTACGGTGGCTTATACCTGCCGCAAAACTGAAAAGCGCCTTGAAGCGTTTTCAAAGGTTTTATTAAAAAAATAATAACAACAACGGAGTATTTCATGACGCTGTCCTTGCAGACTCAGGCCGCCTCGCCTGCTCGTCCCCTTCGCCTAAACCCCTCCGCGCTTGCCAGCGCCGTTGCCCTTGCCGGTTTCAGCCCGCTCAGTTACGCCGATTTTATCGACGACAGCAGCGCCAGCCTGGAAACCCGCAACATGTACTTCAACCGCGACTTCCGCGACGGCACCAGCGCCCAGCAATCCAAGCGCGACGAGTGGGCCCAGGGCTTTATCCTCAACGTCCAGTCAGGCTACACAGCAGGCACCGTCGGGTTCGGCGTGGATGCCATTGGCATGTTGGGGATCAAGCTCGACTCAAGCCCGGATCGCACTGGCACCGGCCTACTACCGACCCACGACAATGGCCGCGCCGCCGACGAATATTCCAAGTGGGGCCTGACGGGCAAGATGAAAATCTCGGCCACCGAACTGAAAGTCGGCACGCTGATCCCTGAGCTGCAAACGTTGAAGCCCAATGACGGGCGCATCCTGCCGCAGACCTTTGAAGGCGGTATGCTCACCTCCAGAGAGTTCAAGAACCTGACTTTTACCGGCGGTCGTCTGGAGAAGGTCAAGGACCGCGATGACACCAGCAGCGAAGACATCGCGCTGAACAACAAGAACAAACGCTTCGCTGGCACGGTGACGGGTGATCACTTCGACATGGCCGGGTTTGATTACAAACTCACCGACAAAATCACTGCCAGCTATCACTTTGCTCAACTTGATCAGGTCTACGACCAGCATTTTGTCGGCCTTGTCGCCTCGCAACCCGTGGGCCCAGGCACCCTGGCCACTGATGTGCGTTTCGCGGTCAGCGGCGATCAGGGTTCGGCTCGCGGCGGTAACATCGACAACAAATCATTCAATGGCATCGTCAGCTACAGCCTCACTGGTCATAAGTTCAGCGCGGGCTATCAGCACATGTCCGGTGACAGCGCCTTCCCGTATGTGGATGGCAGCGATCCGTTCCTCATCAACTTCGTACAGATCGGTGATTTCGCCGAAGCCAACGAGCATTCCTGGCAAGCGCGTTACGACTATGACTTCGCCAAGCTGGGCGTCCCCGGCCTGACATTCATGAGCCGCTACGTCAGTGGTGACAACGCTAAAGTGGCGAGCCATGACGGCGAAGGCAAAGAGTGGGAACGCGACAGCGAAATCAAATACGTGGTACAGAGCGGCGCGCTGAAAAACGTCGCCGTGCGCCTGCGCAACGCCACGTACCGATCGAACTTCGCCCGGGACGCCGATGAAGTGCGCCTGCTCGTCAGTTACACGGTCGCGATCTGGTAATCGTTAGAACAGCTGGGCCCAAAATAACAACTCCCCTGGAGACAACCATGACTTTATCTTTGCGTCGTTTCGCCCTCGCCGCCAGCTGCATGCTAGTGGCTACCCAACTGCTCGCAGCTGAACCCAAGCGCCCGGAATGCATCGCTCCGGCCTCACCGGGGGGCGGATTTGACCTGACCTGCAAGCTGGCACAGAGCGCGCTGGTCAACGAAAAGCTGCTGAGCAAACCGATGCGCGTGACCTACATGCCCGGCGGTGTCGGCGCAGTGGCGTACAACGCAGTGGTTGCCCAGCGACCGGCCGACGCCGGCACGCTGGTGGCCTGGTCCAGCGGCTCGCTGCTGAACCTGGCACAGGGCAAGTTCGGCCGCTTCGATGAGAACGCCGTGCGCTGGCTCGCGGCGGTCGGCACCAGCTATGGCGCCATCGCCGTGAAAAGCGACTCGCCCTACAAGAACCTCAACGACCTGGTCGAAGCGCTGAAAAAAGACCCTAGCAAAGTGGTGATCGGCTCCGGGGGCACCGTCGGCAGCCAAGACTGGATGCAGACCGCCCTGATCGCCAAAGCCGCGGGCATCAACCCGCGTGACCTGCGTTATGTTGCCCTTGAAGGCGGCGGTGAAATCGCCACCGCGTTGCTCGGCGGGCACATTCAAGTAGGCAGCACCGACATCTCCGACTCCATGCCGCACATCCTTAGCGGAGACATGCGCTTGCTCGCCGTGTTCTCCGAAAAACGCCTGGACGAGCCGGAAATGAAAGACATTCCGACCGCCAAGGAACAAGGCTACGACATCGTCTGGCCGGTGGTACGCGGCTTCTACCTCGGGCCAAAAGTCAGCGACGAAGACTACGCCTGGTGGAAAGCGGCCTTCGACAAACTGCTGGCCTCCGATGACTTCGCCAAGCTACGTGACCAGCGCGAACTGTTTCCCTTTGCCATGACGGGCCCGGAACTGGACGCGTACGTGAAGAAGCAGGTCGCCGACTACAAGATCCTGGCCAAGGAATTCGGCCTGATTCAGTGATTGAACTCAATTGATATCAGTGGTTGCGTCGCCCATTCGAGGCGACGCGACACAGGAGTTACCCATGCTCTTACAACGAATTTTCGCCTCGGCGTTGCTGCTGGCGTGCGTCGGTCTTGCGCTCATGGCCTGGCCTTATCAGGCCGCATTTTCCTATGAACCTGTAGGACCTCGGGCGTTCCCCCTGCTGATGCTGGGGCTGATGGGCCTGGGCTTGCTGTACATGCTGTTTCGCCCGACACCCCTCGTCCACAGCGAAGAAGACCCTCAACTGGACCGCCCTACCCTGATCAAAATCGCCACTTGCACGGTTTTGCTCCTTATTTTCGCCGGCCTGTTCGAACCCTTGGGTTTCATCCTCAGCAGCATCCTGATCGGCATCCCCATGGCCCGTCTGTACGGCGGTCGCTGGAAGCTGAGCGTGGTGGTCGTGACCTTGATCAGCGTCGGCCTTTACCTGTTGTTCGATAAAGCCATGGACGTTCCGTTGCCGCTGGGCCTGCTCGACGTTCTGGAGAATTAATGTGGACACTTTTAGCTACCTGAGCCAAGGCTTCGGCGTTGCGCTGACCCCTTACAACTTGATCACCGCCCTGTGTGGCACCCTGATTGGCACCGTTGTCGGTTTGCTGCCCGGCCTTGGCCCGATCAATGGCGTGGCGCTGTTGATCCCTATCGCGTTCGCCCTCGGGTTACCCCCGGAGTCAGCGTTGATCCTGCTGGCGGCGGTGTACCTGGGCTGCGAATACGGCGGCCGGATCAGCTCGATCCTGCTGAACATTCCGGGCGAAGCGTCCACGGTGATGACCACTCTCGACGGTTACCCGATGGCTCGCCAGGGTCTGGCCGGTGTCGCCTTGTCGCTGTCGGCGTGGAGCTCGTTTATCGGTGCGTTCATTGCCACCTGCGGCATGGTGCTGTTCGCGCCCTTGCTGGCGAAGTGGGCGATTGCCTTCGGACCGGCGGAATATTTCGTACTGATGGTGTTCGCAATCGTCTGCCTCGGCGGCATGGCCGGTGATCGTCCACTGAAGACGTTTATCGCGGCGCTGATCGGGCTGTTTCTGTCCACGGTCGGCATCGACGCCAACAGCGGTGTGTACCGTTTCACCGGCGACAATATCCACCTGACTGACGGGATTCAGTTCGTGGTGTTGGTTCTGGGGCTGTTCTCGATCAGCGAAATTCTATTGCTGCTGGAAAAAACCCATCGCGGGCAAGAGGCGGTCAAAGCCACCGGCCGCATGATGTTCAACTTCAAAGAAGCCAGCTCGGTGTTCGTGGTGAACCTGCGTTGCGGTGTGCTCGGTTTCATCATGGGCGTGCTGCCGGGTGCTGGCGCGACACTGGCCAGCGCCGTGGCCTACATGACCGAGAAGCGTCTGGCGGGCAAGACCGGCAAATTCGGACAAGGTGACATACGCGGCCTCGCGGCCCCGGAAACCGCCATCGGCGGTGCGGCATGTGGCGCACTGGTGCCGATGCTGACCCTTGGTGTTCCGGGCTCGGGCACGACAGCAGTGATGATCGGCGCTTTGTCGCTGTACAACATCACGCCCGGCCCATTGCTGTTTCAACAGCAGCCCGACATCGTCTGGGGCCTGATCGCCTCATTGTTCGTCGCCAACGTCATGCTGGTGATCCTCAACATCCCGATGATCCGCATCTTCACCCGCATCCTCGCCGTGCCGAACTGGGCACTGGTGCCGGTGATCGCGATCATCACTGCGATTGGCGTCTACGCCGTGCATGCCACCACCTTCGACCTGTTCTTGATGGTTGGTATCGGTATCTTCGGCTACATCCTGCGCAAGATGGACTTTCCTCTGTCGCCGGTCCTGCTGGGCTTTATCCTCGGCGGCTTGATGGAACAGAACCTGCGCCGTGCCCTGTCGATCTCCAACGGTGCGCTGGAAATTCTTTGGTCCAGCCCGATTACCTTCGGGATATGGGTGCTGACGGCCATCATGCTACTGATGCCTGTCGTGCGGATCTGGCGCAAGCGCTCCCTGCAGCGTCGTGCCGTGGCCAATGTCTGATCGCTCCTTAAATACGTGGTGGGGAACCCCGCTGGTCGGCCTGCTGGGCGGTTACCTCGCCAGCCAGGTCGGCTGGCCGCTGCCGTGGATGGTGGGCTCGCTGCTGGCGATCATCCTGGTGCGCTGCCTGACGCCCTGGCAACTTGCGGAAATCCCCGGCGGCCGTAAAGGCGGGCAGTGGATTGTCGGGATTGGCATCGGCCTGCACTTCACGCCGGTTGTCATCGAACAGGTCATGTCGCATTTCGGCCTGATCTTCTTCGGAGCACTGGTCACCAGTGTTTCCAGCGTGGTCGGAGTCTGGCTGATGCGACGTAGCGGCGAAGATCGCGCAACGGCGTTCTTTTCCAGCATGCCGGGCGGCTCTGGCGAAATGGTCAACCTCGGGGCGCGCAACGGCGCAATCCTCAGCAGCGTCGCGGCGGGACAGAGTTTGCGAGTGTTGATGGTGGTGCTGTGCGTGCCCGCACTGTTCAAGTATCTGCTGGGCGACGGTGCGCCTGCATCGAATCCGGCAGCCGTTGACTGGTCCTGGCTGCTGGTGCTGTTTCCCGCAGGCGGACTGCTGGCGTGGCTCTGGCAACGGCTGAAGCAACCCAATCCATGGCTGTTCGGACCGCTATTGCTCAGTGCGGCCGCAAGCATCACTTGGGACTTGCACATCGGCTTACCGCAAGGCGGCAGCCAGATCGGCCAATGGCTGATCGGAAGCGGCCTGGGCTGCCATTTCAATCGTTCGTTCTTTCGGCGGGCGCCGTCGTTTATTGGCCGAACATTGCTGGGCACTGCACTGACCATGCTGATCGCCGCCCTCGCCGCTGGGTGCCTGAGTGTGATGACCCATCTGGACCTGCGCTCACTGACCCTGGGCATGATGCCCGGCGGCATCGCCGAAATGAGCCTGACAGCGGAAGTCTTACAACTGTCGGTGCCGCTGGTCACGGCAATGCAGGTCATGCGCCTGCTGTTTGTACTGTTCCTCGCCGAGCCGCTGTTTCGGCACTGGGATAAGCGGGCTGAGTAGAGACCGGGTTGACCCGTTCGCGAATGAGCTCGCTATTTTCTGTGGGAACGAATTCATTCGCGAAGATGGCAGGATGCCCGCCACTGCATTCAGGTCAAACCGGCGGCAATCTCCAGTCAATCGGTGTCAATCCATTCTGTTGCAAGAACTTGTTGGCCCGGCCAAAGTGTCCGTTGCCGAGAAAGCCTTTGTAGGCGGACAGCGGCGAGGGGTGTACCGAGGTCAGTACCAGGTGTTTGCTGGCGTCGATCAGTTTCTGTTTGCTTTGGGCATGAGCACCCCACAGCATAAACACCAGATGCGGCTGATGTTCGCTGACGACCTCAATCACCTTATCGGTGAAGATCTGCCAGCCTTTTTTTGCGTGTGAAGCAGCGTTCGCGCGTTCGACGGTCATGGTGGTGTTGAGCAGCAGCACGCCCTGATCGGCCCAGGACTGCAAGCAGCCGTGATTGGCGATGTCGATGTTCAGGTCACGCTTGAGCTCTTTATAGATATTGACCAGCGATGGCGGCGTTGGCACGCCTGGCTGCACCGAGAAGCACAAGCCATGGGCCTGACCTGGGCCGTGGTACGGATCCTGGCCAAGGATCACCACCTTGACCTTGTCCAGCGGCGTCGAGTTCAACGCATTGAAGATCATCGGGCCCGGTGGATAGATTTCCTTGCCTGCGGTGTGCTCCTGGCGCAAGAACTCACGCAGTTCGTTCATATACGGTTTTTCGAATTCCTCACGCAACGCGTGCTTCCAGCCGGATTCGAGTTTGATACGGTCATCGTTTGTCATGGCACACCTGCAAAAATCAATGCGCGGACACTAGGAAAGCTGGCCGCCGATGTCAATCGACCAATGTCATTGCACCACGCGGCCCCTGCCTCTTTCCTACACTCCCTGTAATCACCGTTTGCAACTTACCCCCGCATAGGGGTATCACAGACCCAATGGACAGTTGCCCCGCCCCCCGAGAGGTCATGATGAATCTGCAATTTGAAGAACTCCACGCCCAAGACGGCGCGCGCATTGGTGTTGCCAGCCTGGATGCGGAAAAGTCTCTGAATGCGTTGTCGCTGCCGATGATCCAGGCGCTGATGGATCGTCTTGAAAAATGGGCCGATGACCCGCAAATCGTTTGTGTACTGCTGCGCGGCAATGGCTCTAAATCTTTTTGTGCCGGCGGCGATGTACGAGCATTGGTCGACGCCTGCCGTGCCCATCCCGGCGAAGTCCCACCGCTGGCCGCGCATTTTTTCGCGGCGGAATACCGGCTCGATTACCGTCTGCACACGTACCCCAAACCCTTGATCTGCTGGGGCCATGGTTACGTGCTGGGTGGCGGCATGGGCTTGTTGCAAGGCGCAGGCATTCGCATCGTCACCCCGACCAGTCGCCTGGCAATGCCGGAAGTCAGTATCGGCTTATACCCTGATGTCGGCGCCAGTTGGTTCCTTTCCCGACTGCCCGGCAAACTGGGCCTGTTCCTCGGGCTGACCGGTTCACACATCAACGGGCGCGACGCGCTGGATCTGGACCTGGCCGACCGTTTTCTGCTGGATGAACAGCAAGAGGAATTGGTCGAGGGACTGCTGCAACTAAACTGGCAGGAACAAAGCCCGGTGCAACTCAATAGCCTGCTCAAGGCGCTGCAACAGGAAGCCATCGGGCAATTGCCTGATGCGCAATGGCTGCCGCGTCGAGCGCAGATCGATGAGTTGCTGGACGTCGCGACTCTGCCGTGCGCCTGGCGTGCCATCAGTCAATGGAACACGCACGGCGATGCCCTGCTCAGCCGTGCGGCAAAGAATCTGACTGAAGGTTGCCCACTGACTGCCCATCTGGTGTGGGAGCAGATCATCCGTGCCCGACATATGTCGCTGGCTCAGGTATTCCAGATGGAATACACCCTGAGCCTGAATTGCTGTCGTCATCCCGAGTTCAGCGAGGGCGTACGGGCGCGCCTGATCGATAAGGATCAAAAGCCTCATTGGCATTGGCAAGACGTCGCCAACATCCCGGACGCGGTGATCGATGCGCACTTCGCCAAGGTATGGGAAGGGCGGCACCCTCTGGCGGACCTTCTAGACTACTAGACACTTAAAGCAGGTGAAGCGCCGCCGCAGCGACGCTTCACCTGTTTCCACCCCGACCATCGCCGCCACGGCCGTCGCCTCCGCGATTGCCATGATCACCCCGGCCGCCTGAACCATTGTCATGACCGCGACTGCCACCACCGTGGCCACGGTCACCATCATTCCGGCCTTCATTCCAGGAAGGGTTGTAGTGTCCGCCACGACCCTCGTGGCCACCCTGATCACCGCGGTAGTAACCCCGCCCGGCGTAAGGCATAGGTCTCGGACCATAATCAGGCCGAGGGGCGTAATAAGGCGCCGGACGCGGCCCGTAATAGCGGGGAGGCGCTACGTAATAGCTCGGACGGTAGGACCGGTCATAACTGCCGTAGTAAGCGCCACCGTAAACCGGCTGTGTGTAGACATCGGATTCGTAATAACCGGGACCTGCATAACAACCAGCAAGGATTAAACCAAGCACAACTATAAGCAAGGGTCGTCGATACATGGCGGCCTCCTGGACCGCTAGAGAGCTCAAACCAGCGACGCTGGTCGGCATCGGTCAAAACCGCTGACTGACGAAAAATCAGACCGCAAATAATCCACCGAGTGCCCTGCCCCAAAAACTATATCCCACTCAAGATGCGCCCCAAACAGGTGCGTACACGCACCACGCTAAAGCACCCACTTCCGTTTTCACTCCCCCCTCAACTGCGAAACCCAACTGTCGCAAGGCGTGGCCAGACTTGGCACGCCTCTCGCTTATGACTTGATGTGCAGGAGTCAAAACAGGTTCGCGGCACCACAATTTGCAATAGCTGACTAGGGTTCCGATTCGCTTGGCGCGAGTGGCTGGTCCGAGAGTTGGCGACCTCCAGTAGAGGTTACACGGCGGGATAAAAGCCCGGGAGACAGGACACCAGTGGTGTCGCGTGACTCCTGACCGCTCGTTTTTTTCCTACTGGAGGTTCTTATATGCAGAGCAACATTAAAAAGCCCCGTCTGTTCGCCATGCTCGCCGCTGGCCTCGTCGCGGCATTGAGCCTCTCGGCACACGCTGCCCCGAAAGAACACTTCAACGTTTGCTGGACCATCTATGCCGGCTGGATGCCCTGGGAATACGCAGGCACCCAAGGCATCGTCGACAAATGGGCGAAGAAATACGGCATCACCATTGATGTCACCCAGATCAACGACTACGTCGAATCGATCAACCAATACACCGCTGGCCAATTCGATGGCTGCTCCATGACCAACATGGATGCGCTGACTATTCCGGCCGCAGGTGGCGTCGACAGCACCGCGCTGATCGTCAGCGATTTCTCCAACGGCAACGACGGCATCGTGATCAAGGGTGAAGGCAAGAAAGTCGCCGACCTCAAAGGCATGAAGGTCAATCTGGTCGAGCTGTCGGTTTCTCACTACTTGCTGGCCCGTGCCCTGGACAGCGCTGACCTTACCGAGAAAGACCTTAAGGTCGTCAACACCTCGGATGCCGACATTTCTGCGGCGTTCAATACCAATGACGTCAAAGCAGTGACCACCTGGAACCCGATGCTTTCGGACATCAAGGCCAAGCCCGCCGTGACCGAAGTGTTCGATTCGAGCAAGATCCCTGGCGAAATCATGGACATGATGGTGGTCAACACCCAGACCCTGAAAGACAACCCGGCACTGGGCAAGGCCCTGACCGGCGCCTGGTTCGAAGTGGTCGCACTGATGAACAGCAAGTCCGCCGCAAGCACCGCCGCGCTGGAGCACATGGCCAAAGCCTCGGGCACCGACCTGGCTGGCTTCCAGTCGCAGCTGAACACCACCAAGCTGTTCGCGACCCCCAAGGAAGCGCTCGACTTCGCCACCAGCGCTCAACTGCCACAGACCATGCGCAAGGTCGCTGAGTTCTCCTTTCAACATGGGCTGCTTGGTGAGGGCGCCAAGGACACCAGTGCAATCGGCATGTCTTTCGCCAACGGCGTGACCAGCGGCGACAAGACCAACCTCAAGCTGCGCTTCGACCCGAGCTACGTACAGATGGCTGCCGAAGGCAAATTGTAATCGCGTCCCAGCCCAAAGGTTATTGCCATGCGCTTGATAAACCGCCGCCCGGATCGCGCCAGCCGTCTGATTTTGGTGATCCTGCCGTTCGCCCTGTTGCTGTTCGCCTATTTCATGGGCTCGGCGACTCGGCTGACGGAAAACCCCAACGACAAACTGCTGCCCAGTGCGGTGCAGATGACCGATGCGGTCAAGCGCATGGCCTTTACCGAAGACCAACGCAGCGGTGGTTATCTGCTGTGGCAAGACACTGCCTCCAGCCTGCAACGCTTGGCGATTGGTCTTGGCATCAGCGCCCTGCTCGGCCTGTGCCTGGGTATCGCGTCGGGGATTCTGCCGCTGTTCGGCGCACCGTTGTCGCCGCTGCTGACGGTGTTGTCGATGGTCCCGCCGCTGGCGATTCTGCCGATCCTGTTCATCGTGTTTGGCTTAGGTGAGCTGTCGAAAGTCATGCTGATTGTGATTGGCATTACACCGATCCTGGCGCGGGATCTGGAGCAGCGCGCCCGGGAGATTCCGGTCGAGCTGCTGATCAAGGCGCAGACCCTCGGCGCCTCGACCTGGACCTTGGTCCTGCGGGTGATCCTGCCGCAACTGCTGCCACGCCTGCTGATTGCCTTGCGTCTGGTGCTGGGTTCGGCTTGGTTGTTCCTGATCGCGGCCGAAGCCATTGCCTCCACCGACGGCTTGGGGTATCGGATTTTTCTGGTACGACGCTACCTGGCCATGGACGTGATCCTGCCCTACGTGGTCTGGATCACCCTGCTCGCCTGGCTGATGGATTGGGGGCTCAAGGCCCTGACCCGGCGTGCATTCCCCTGGTATGAAGGGGCACGCGGATGAGCTTTATTTCGGTGAAAAACGTCTGGCAACAGTACGACGATCAAGTGGTGCTCGAAGGCCTGAACCTGAGCGTCAACGAAGGTGAGTTCTGCACCTTGGTCGGCGCCTCGGGCTGCGGCAAATCCACTTTCTTGCGCTTGCTGCTCGGCCAGGAAGTGCCCAGTCGCGGCCAGATCCATCTCGACGGCAAGCCGCTGGCTGGCGAACCGGACGCCAGCCGTGGCGTGGTGTTTCAGCGCTACTCAGTGTTTCCGCATCTGTCAGTGCTGGACAACGTTGCTCTGGGTCTGGAATTGCCACGCTCGCCACTGCTTGGACGCCTGTTCGGCACGGCCAAACGCGAGGCTCGGGAACAGGCCGCGGCCCTGCTGAGCAAAGTGGGCCTGGCCCATGCGCAGGACAAGTACCCGACGCAATTGTCGGGCGGCATGCAGCAACGGCTGGCCATCGCTCAAGCGCTGATCATGAAACCGCGCGTGTTGCTGCTGGACGAGCCCTTCGGCGCGCTCGATCCGGGTATCCGCAAGGACATGCATGTCTTGTTGCTGGAGCTGTGGCGCGAGACTCGCCTGACTGTGTTCATGGTCACCCACGACCTGTCCGAGGGTTTCAACCTCGGCACCCGTCTGCTGGTGTTCGACAAGGTTCGCCATGACCCCCATGCGCCCGGCGCTTATGGCGCCCGCATCACCTACGACATTCCCTTGAACAGCGATCGCCGCGCCGCACGCGCCGCCATTGATTCGCTGCAAACGGTTTAGAGGATCTTTTTTATGAACGCGCACATGACCGACTCAACATCCCTGTTCCCCGTCTTTGCTGAAGAAATCCTGCCCGGCGGCGGCCACCGTTCGTTCGTGCTCAAGCGCGGCCAACTGCTGCGCCTGACCGACGTCCGTGGCGGCGCCAACGTCAGCCTGACCCTGCTTAACGCCAACGAGAAAACCGAACGGCTGAACCTGCCGGACAGCCTCAAATGCCAACACACCGCAAAACTGACCACCGGCCACTGCCTGTACTCGGACATGGGCCGGGTGCTGGCAGCGATCACGGCGGACACCTGCGGCTGGAGCGACAGCTTCGGTGGGGTGCTGTGCGCTGAAGAGGTCGCGGAAAAATATGGCCAAGGCCGCTATCAGGAACTGCGCAACGGCTTCTTTCGCAACGGCACCGATAACCTGCTGGTGGAACTGGGTAAATGGGGCCTGGGCCTGTCCGACCTGCTGATGACCCTGAACCTGTTCAGCAAAGTCCGGGTCGACGAAGACGGACACTTTCACTTCGTTGCGAACAACTCCAAAGCCGGTGACTACATCGAGCTGTATGCGCCGATGGACACCCTGGTGGTGCTGACCGCCCTGCAGCACCCGATGGACCCTGATCCACAGTACGCCCCCAAACCGCTCAAGCTCGGCTGGATGAACGCCGATCCCAGCATCGCCGAGTACTGCCGTACCTCGCGCCCGGAAAACGAGCGCGGTTTTATCAACACTGATCGCCTGTTCGCCTGAGGATCGCTGCCATGACCACACTCTCCAAACAGCCGGAAGCGGCGATCTACAACGCGACCATCCCCGCAGGCGAGCCCTGGCTGAGCGAAGTCAAGGCCGGACAAACCCTGCGCATCCTCGACCTGGAAGGCAATCAAGCAGTCGATACGCTGTTCTACAGCCTGGCCAACCCCCGCGAACGGTATGACGTGCAGCGTACCTTGCGGCGGCAGAACAGCGTGTACCTGACCACCGGCAGCGTGCTGTATTCCAACCTCGGCAAACCGATGCTGACCATCGTCGAAGACACCTGCGGACGCCATGACACCCTCGGCGGCGCTTGCGCGCAGGAGAGCAACACCGTGCGCTACTCTCTGGAAAAACGTCACATGCACAGTTGCCGCGACAACTACCTGCGCGCCTGTGCCCATGACGGTCGCCTGAGCAAAGGTGACATCGGCCCGAACATCAATTTCTTCATGAACGTGCCGGTCACCGCAGACGGCGGCCTGACCTTCGAAGATGGCATCTCGGCGCCCGGTAAATACGTCGAACTGCGCGCGGAAATGGACGTGATCGTGCTGATTTCCAACTGCCCGCAACTGAACAACCCGTGCAACGCCTACAACCCGACACCTGCGCAGTTGCTGATATGGAACTGAATCTTTTGAAGCTACGCAGCTGGTTATTCAGCCTGTGCCAAAGCCGCTCCGGGCAGTGCGTGGCGTCAAAGCGCCAGCCTCCCCTGTAAGAGCACCAGGTTTCGCCATCGGGGACGGCCTCGAGGCACTACGAAAACAGCGGGACGGCCCGCTTCCCGGCAAGAAACCGATCAGCCATCGGTTTCTGGGGTTTATGCCATGTTCAAGACACTGCTGATCGCCAACCGTGGCGCCATTGCCTGCCGCATCCTGCGTACCTTGCGCGCCTTGCAGGTCAAGGGCGTGGCGGTCTATTCCGAAGCCGATGCCGCCAGCCTGCATATTCTTCAAGCCGATGAAGCCCATAGCCTGGGTGAAGGTGGCGCAGCCGGGACCTATTTGGCGGTGGATAAAATACTCGCCATCGCCAAAGCCAGCGGCGCCACGGCGATCCATCCCGGTTACGGCTTCCTCTCCGAAAACGCCGCGTTCGCCCAAGCCTGCGAAGACGCTGGCATCGCCTTCGTCGGCCCGACACCCGACCAGCTTCGGGTGTTCGGCCTCAAACACACGGCACGCGCACTGGCCAAGCAACACGGCGTGCCGATGCTTAAGGGCACCGAACTGCTCGACAGCCTCGACGACGCCCTCAACGCGGGCGAACAGATCGGCTACCCGGTGATGCTGAAAAGCACAGCAGGCGGTGGCGGGATCGGCATGCGCGTGTGCCGCAGTGCGCTCGAACTGAGCGAATCGTTCGACGCGGTGAAACGTCTGGGACAGAACAACTTCAGCGACGCTGGCGTCTTTATCGAGAAGTACATCCAGCGCGCCCGGCACTTGGAAGTACAGGTGTTCGGCGACGGCCAGGGCGACGTTATCGCCCTCGGTGTGCGTGATTGCTCGGTACAACGGCGCAACCAGAAAGTCCTCGAAGAAACCCCGGCGCCGAACCTGCCAGACGGCATGGCCGACGAACTGTGTGCGGCAGCGATCAAGCTGGCCAAAGCGGTCAATTACCGCAGCGCCGGGACCGTGGAGTTCGTGTTCGACAGCGAGGACCAGCGTTTCTATTTCCTCGAAGTGAACACCCGCTTGCAGGTCGAGCACGGGGTCACTGAACAAGTGTGGGGCGTCGATCTGGTCAGCTGGATGGTCCAGCTGGCAGCGGGTGATCTACCGCCACTCAGTCAGTTGCGCACGGGCTTGCAGGCGAACGGTCATGCGATTCAGGCGCGGCTGTATGCCGAAGACCCGGGCCGGGATTTCCAGCCCTGCCCCGGCTTGCTGACTGCGGTGAATTTCCCGACCGCCGATGGCAAGACCTTGCGCATCGACACCTGGGTCGAAGCCGGTTGCGAGATCCCGCCGTTCTTCGACCCCATGATTGCCAAGCTGATCAGTTGGGCGCCAACCCGTGAGCAGGCCAGCGCCGGACTTGCTCAAGCGCTGAGCGACAGCCACCTGTATGGCGTGGAAACCAACCGCGATTACCTGCGGCAGATTCTGCTCGACGCGCCCTTCGCCAGTGGCCAGCCATGGACTCGGTGCCTGGAAGGTCTGGTGTATCGCGCCAACACCTTTGAAGTGCTGAGTGGCGGTACCCAGACCAGCGTGCAGGACTATCCCGGGCGTCTCGGTTACTGGGCGGTCGGTGTGCCGCCGTCCGGGCCAATGGACAGTCGCGCACTGCGTCTGGGCAACCGCCTGCTGGGCAACGCCGAAGGCTGTGCCGCGCTGGAAATCACCATGAGCGGCCCGCTGCTGCGCTTCAACACCGACGCCGTGGTTGCCATCACCGGCGCGCCGATTCCGCTGACCCTGGACGGTCAGCCTCAGGCGCTGAATACCGCGTTGCTGGTACCCGCCGGTTCAACCCTGGCGCTGGGCACCATCGCGGGCGCCGGTGCACGAAGCTACCTCTGTGTGCGCGGCGGGTTGGAGCTGCCGGACTATCTGGGCAGCAAAAGCACGTTCACCCTGGGTCAATTTGGCGGGCATGGCGGCCGCGCTTTGCGGGCTGGCGACGTGCTGCACATTCCAGCCCTGAGTGACCGCAGCATCGGTCAGCGCGTACCGGACGACCAGCTTCACGCCTTGCCTGCCGTGCGTCAGATCCGGGTCATTTACGGCCCCCATGGCGCGCCGGAATATTTCACCGAGCGCTACATCGAGACCTTCTTCGCCACCCAATGGGAAGTGCATTTCAACTCCAGCCGTACAGGCGTCCGCCTGATTGGTCCCAAGCCGGAATGGGTCCGCGCCGACGGTGGCGAAGCGGGCTTGCACCCCTCGAACATCCACGACAACCCGTACGCCATCGGCGCCGTGGATTTCACTGGCGACATGCCGGTCATCCTTGGCCCGGATGGCCCGAGCCTGGGCGGTTTCGTCTGCCCGGTGACCATCATCGAAGCCGACCTCTGGCAACTGGGGCAACTCAAGGCCGGCGACAACGTGCAGTTCCATCCGGTCAGTATCGATGCTGCACGCACGATCTTCTGCATGAGCGAACGTGCTCACGAGGAAAGCGACGCGGTGCCAGATCTGGCCTCATCGCGAATGAGCTCGCTAGCACAAGGGTTAATTTCACCTGTTGTATTGGACATCGGCCAGGACGACACACGGCTGATGGCGCGTCTGTCTGGCGACACTCATTTGCTCCTGGAAATCGGCGCACCCGAGCTGGACCTGGTACTGCGCTTTCGCGGTCATGCGCTGATGCAGGCCCTCGAAGCCAAAGCGCTACAGGGCGTGATCGACCTGACGCCGGGCATTCGTTCCCTGCAAGTGCATTACCAGCCCGAACAACTGCCGCTTGCGGATTTACTGGATATCGTCGTCGGCGAATGGGACGCCGTGTGCGCCGCCAAAGACCTGCAAGTGCCGTCGCGAATCGTGCACTTGCCGCTGTCCTGGGATGATCCGGCGTGCCAGTTGGCCATCGAGAAATACATGACTACCGTGCGCAAGGACGCCCCGTGGTGCCCAAGCAACCTGGAGTTCATCCGCCGCATCAACGACCTGCCCAACCTCGACCAAGTGCAGCGCACGGTGTTCGACGCCAGCTACTTGGTGATGGGCCTGGGCGACGTGTACCTCGGCGCGCCTGTCGCCACCCCGCTCGACCCACGGCACCGGCTGGTGACGACCAAGTACAACCCGGCACGGACCTGGACGGCAGAGAACTCGGTCGGCATCGGTGGCGCCTATATGTGCGTGTACGGCATGGAAGGCCCCGGTGGTTATCAGTTTGTCGGGCGCACGTTGCAGATGTGGAACCGCTACCGCGAAGTCGCGGCGTTCGATGGCAAACCGTGGCTGCTGCGCTTCTTCGATCAGATTCGTTTTTACCCGGTCAGCGCCGAAGAGCTGCTGCGCATCCGCCGCGATTTTCCCTTGGGCCGGTACCCGCTAAGCATCGAGCACAGCACCTTGAACCTGGCTGACTATCAGGCTTTTCTCGCCCGTGAAGCCGAGGGTATCGCCGCATTTCGTGCTCAGCAGCAAGGGGCCTTCAACGCCGAACGCGAACGTTGGATCGCCAGCGGTCAGGCACATTTTGAAAGCGACGAAGCCGCTATCCCAGCCACCGACGACGCCCCTCTTGACGCAGGCCAGCACGGCATCGACAGCCATATCGCCGGCAACCTGTGGCAGGTGCAGGTCGAGGTCGGCCATCGGGTTGAAGTGGGCGATGTGCTGGTGATTCTGGAGTCGATGAAGATGGAAATTCCGCTACTGGCAACCCTGGCTGGCACCGTGCTTGAAGTAAGGGTGCAGCCCGGCTCGGCGGTGCGCGCCGGGCAGCGGGTCGTGGTGCTTGAAGCTGACTGAACTTACTTATTTTTTTGACGGAATTACGCCATGAGCCATGACCTGCATTCAAGCGACCTGCGCCTCGACAGCGTTCGCGCCGCGTATCAAGACGGTCGCCAGACACCTCGGCAACTGATCCTCGCCCTGCGCGAAAAAGCCGCTGCGTTGAACCCGGACTATCACCTGTTCATCCATCTGCTGAGTGCTACCGAGCTGGAACCCTATCTGGCCGCGCTGGAAAACAGCGACCTCAACGACCTGCCGCTGTATGGCGTGCCGTTCGCGATCAAAGACAACATCGACCTGGCCGGCATCCCCACGACCGCCGCCTGCCCGGCATTCACCTATACCCCGGAGCGCTCGGCGACCATCGTCGAGCAGTTGATCGGCCTCGGCGCAATTCCGTTGGGCAAAACCAACCTCGACCAGTTTGCCACCGGGCTGAATGGCAGCCGCTCCCCCTATGGGGCCTGCCCGAACAGTGTGCTGGCCGAGTACCCGTCAGGCGGCTCCAGCGCAGGATCATCGTTGGCCGTGGCGCTCGGCGTCGCCAGCTTCGCCCTCGGCACCGACACCGCCGGGTCCGGCCGAGTGCCCGCAGCACTGAACAATCTGGTGGGACTCAAGGCCAGTAAGGGCCTGATCTCCACTGCCGGGGTGGTGCCCGCCTGCCGCACCCTTGATTGCGTGACCACTTTCACCGCCACCGCGCGCGAAGCCAGCCAGTTGCTCGGCCTGGTAGCCCGACTCGATTCGCGTGACGAATACAGCCGCAGCAACCCGCTGTGGAACGACGCCTCTGCGTTCGGTGCGCCCCGCCCGTTTCGTTTCGGCGTACCCCGTGCGCAGGACCTGGCGTTCTTCGGCTGCGAGCAAGGGCCCCTGCTGTTCGGCGATGCCATCGACCGTCTGACCGCGATGGGCGGCGAAGCAGTGACGCTGGACCTGTCACCCTTCCTAGAAGCTGCGCGCCTGCTGTATGACGGCCCATGGGTTGCCGAACGCTACAGCGTTGCGGGCGAACTGATGGAGCACAACCCAGAAGCGGTATTGCCGGTGATCCGCGCAGTACTGTCGAAAGCACCGGCCGTGACCGGCGTGCAAACGTTCCGTGCGCACTACCGCCTGCAAACGCTCAAAGCCCTGTGCGACAAAGCCCTTGAAGGTCTCGACTGCGTAGTGACGCCCTCCATCGGTCGCCCGGTGACCCTCGCCGAACTGGAGGCTGAACCGGTGCTGCGCAACTCGGAATTGGGTTACTACACCAATTTCATGAACCTGCTGGACTACGCCGCCGTCGCCGTACCGAGTGCCTTCATGGACAACGGCCTGCCGTGGGGCATGACCCTGTTCGGTCGGGTCTTCACTGATCACTATCTGCTCAGCCTGGCCGACGCCCTGCAACGCCATACCGGCCTGCCGGTGATCGGCGGCCACGCACCCAACCTGTCAGCACCGACCACTGTCGCCCGCAACGACATGGCACGCTTAGTGGTGTGCGGCGCGCACCTGGATGGCCTGGCGCTGAACTGGCAACTCAAGCAGCGCGGTGGCCGCTTGCTGGAGGTCACCCAAAGCTCGGCGGATTACCAGCTCTACGCATTGGCCGGTGGACCACCGTTTCGGCCCGGCATGCTGCGGGTCGCGCAAGGCGGCGTAGCGATTGCCGTGGAAGTCTGGGAACTGCCAAGCCGCGAACTGGGGTCATTCCTCACCGGCATTCCGGCACCCTTGGGCCTGGGCAAGGTTCAGTTGGCCGACGGACGCTGGGAAAGCGGTTTCATCTGCGAACCTTATGGCCTGGAGGGCGCGACAGATATCAGCCACCTAGGCGGATGGCGCGCCTATTTGAGTGCCTGACCCAACCATTAAGTAGCCCGACGACGAACGTGGCTGCGCACGTTTCAGTGCGCAGCCACAGCGTCCTGCATACCCCTGTTTACACGCACCCCGTCGTTACATAGATGTACGACATGAAGAGATCCCTGATGACACAGTGACGCGCCCCTCATCACGTTCAGCCATCCACATGAATGACCCAGAAAATCCAGTCCCCCCTGTTCCAGCACGCCCTGCACCCGCCCCAACATACAGCCTCGAACACCCCGCACTTACGCACCTGACCGGCAACCACAGTGAACAGAGCGATACCCTACCTTCCTCTGGAGCCTTTGCGCTGTCGCCGTTTTATTACGCAACGCCCGACGATCATCTGGAGGGACTGTCGCAGGAACCGCCACCCGCCACAGCGCTAAACCACAAACAACTCGCCACGCTCAGAAAGAGCCGCGCCGCCAGACTGCTCGCCATGTCGACCTTGAGTTTGAAAGCCTGGCAGATGGACATGGACTGCCCGCCGGGAGTGCACGCCTATGTCAACGAACAACTGACTCGGCTTTTATTTGAGCAGACCGGCAAGCCCTCCCTGCCGGACCATATTTACATGAACTTCACGACCGATACGCGTCCGGCCGTCTTTGTCGATGGGCAAGAACTTTACACGCGGCGTCTGTCCCTCACCGACGTGGCGGTTACCTCTTTCGATGCAGCCAGTTTTTATGCCCTGATGCAGAGCGCTGAACCTGAGCGCCTGTTTGATGAGGCAACACCTTCGCTGAGCACAACCCTGGTCCTCACGCTGATCGACAAGGCGGACTGGCCTCGACACTACGAGACCCTACTTGCCGTCTTCTGGGCCAGGCATGAACTGACGTATCGCACCCTCGCCAAACTTTCATTTCTCGACACGCTGGGCCGGTACCACACGCGTAAAATGATCAGCCTGGACGGTTATAACCTGACGCTTGAAGCCATGGGACTCGACCGGTTCCCCACCACCGTTGAAACCCTGGAAACATCAGCCAAAGGCGAGCGCACGGTCGTCCGTGTAGTGCTGCTGAATGACCAAATCCTGCCGGGCATCTTTCAGCTGACCTCAAAAAATACATCGCACAGTTTTATTCACATCACCGGTCAAAAACCTGCCGTTTTCGAATACATCAGCGACAACCCTGAGTTAATGAGGCAAAAACTCCTCGACGCGTTGAACACGTCGCCCTGGCTCGCGTCGTATCTGGACGCTGCCGACAAACAAGGGAACTCGCCCTTCACTCTCGATATAAAAACTCTCGATGAGGATATTTTTTCCGCGCTCACCCGCGCCCAGAAAGCGTTTTCATTCAAGCAGCACTCACAACACACCCACACGGACGCCTTGTTCATGCTGGTCGAACGCGGCCTGACCCTGGTGAGCGTTCTTGATCGCTGGGAACTTCAGCCGGATATCGTGAAGCGGATACCCAACCCACTGATGGCCGCCAACCGACTGATGCGCGGCTACCTGAAAAACGACCATCAACTGGATGTGAATCCGGATCATGTTTTCATTCGCTATGTTCGAGGCACATCGACCACCCCATTGGGTAGCGCCCACTCGCCCATCACGTATGTTCAACCCCCCGACGAAACCCCGATCAGCCTGAGCAACGCCCTGTTGAGTAACTACCGGGTCGAGCGGCCGGTGGGTTATATCGATAACGGCGCCCGTACGACGGTTTACACCGACCCCACAGGCAAGGGGCAATGGTCCGAAGGCGCTGCGCTTGAGATATCCCCGGAGGTCATCGAAAGCCACATCAGGAGCATTAACTTTCTTGACCTGATGTCGAAACAACTCAACCGGTTTTGGGAGAAGCAGGGAACTGCTATCGAGCAGTCGTTCAAGACAACCTTTATGGCGCAGGCAGTGATCAGCCTCAAACAGAAACAGTTAACACGCGCTGGATTCGATCTCATCGTCGAAATGCTGGACACGACGTCTACCAGCATCCGCTGCAAAGCGTTGGGTTTTTACCTGAAACCCTCGCTGATAGAAGGCACGCAATGCCAACCCTGTGCCGGTCTGCTGGTATTCACCCACGCCGACACACCCTTGACGGTGCTGTACCAGGCCGGTCAGTCGGTGGCATTTATCGAATTCAGTCGCGACATCGAACTTACCCGTTATATACAAACCGCCGCCAAGGATAAGCAGTGGCAACGCATGCTGTTGAGCTATATACCGGTCAGACTCCACGAGAAGTTTATGTATCTTCTTGATGTTTGGAGCGGTAACAGCATCCCCGACCCGGCTTCCTCCCTGCTTCGGCCCTGGACAGACGTGGTTTACGCCAACGACCTGCATAAAGCCAAAGCCCGAGCCCTCTGCGAGCAGCCCATTACTTCGTCGCCGTTCGTCTTCATGCGCGAGACGCTTGAGCGCAACTATCAAGATGATGCGAATGAACACATCGTGACCTCGAAAGAAGTTTCGCTGCGCTATTGGACGCGTCAGCTCAACCACCTACAGCTGTTGCTGGCGCCCATGTCGCTGCTGCTGACGCCCGTGGCGCTGGCCTCTCTTGCGACTCACGCCGGGTCCATCTACCTGGGCATCGCGACAGCAGCATTACCGGGAAACCGGAACACCGAAAAAACCCAGACAGCGCTCAACGTGCTGTCTTTAGGGCTGTTGCAGCTGGCGCCCTACACCCCCCGATTGCTGCGTTTGTTCAACACATTCAACGTTCTGGGGAAAACAGCCATAGCGGGGGCTAGCGCTACGTCCGCCGCCACAAAAAGCTTCGGCTCCTGGCTTGGCCGATCAATGAATGCCCGTAAAACCCGCCTGGAAACATTTTTCAATACCAACAGCCTGCTCAAGACCTGGAACATTCCCGGTCATAGCACCTTCGGCACCTTACCCGTCAAAGTATGGAAGCTTGGTCGAAAATTCCTGCTCTGGACCTCGGACAAGGCTCAAGCCAGAACCCTGGTTGTAAGTACACACGGGCATTACTTGCCGTGGACTAACACTGCACGGATCCCCAATGGCACCGAACTTAGAACCTACGCACCCCATGGTTATGAGCTGGTCGACCCAACGCTTCACCGAGTCGTGAGCCAGAGGGTCAAACCGTTTTCTATTTTAAATAACGCAAACAACAGCCTCGCGCGTCCTCCAGGCCCGCTGCCGCCGTATGCCATCACCGATAAGGTGCTGGCCGGAACATCCCTTCCGGGCAATATCAAGAATTATTCGCTGATGAAATTCCAGAGTACTCGCGGCGAGACGTATCAAGAAATCAGTCACGTGGTGCGTCATTCGAACCTGTCGCCTTTAAACGGTCTTCCCGCTACGCCCATGGACGTACTGACTGTCAGAAATCGCCTCGGCATGACTTATCCGAACCTGCAGGATCTTTTCAAATCATTGTCTGAACAGGGTATCCACTACGACAAAATTTTATTGGTGCACTGCCGTTGTTCTGCCATCAACTCTTTGATAGGCCGCTCACCCGCGTATATAGCACCGACCGCGAACATGCCGATTACACCGTGAACCTGAATCGGCCATAGCGCAGAACAGTAGCAACACGCTAGCATGCGACCTCTATTGATCTTCTCCTCACCGGACTCGTCATGCCACTTCGCTCTCCACTCAATTCCCAGCGTTCGTTGATCCTGACGTTGGTGGTCCTGCTGGGGAGCGGTTTTCTGGCGACATCTCTGCTCAGTTATTACGCCTCGCGGGCGTCGATTCGCGACAGCATCGTCAACACCGAACTGCCGTTGACCTCGGACACGGTGTATTCGGAGATCCAGAAAGACCTGGTCCGGCCGATCCTGATCTCATCAATGATGGCTCGTGACACCTTCATGCGTGACTGGGTGGTGGCTGGCGAGCACGACCCGGAACAAATGACCCGTTACCTCAACGAAGTCATGAGTCACTACAGCGCCTATACGGCCTTTTTTGTCTCCAATACCAGCCTCAAGTATTACCAGGCCAAAGGCGTCTTAAAGAAAATCGACGCCAATGAGCCACGCGACATCTGGTACTACCGGGTACGCGACATGGCTGCGCCCTACGAAATCAACGTCGATCCAGACATGGCCAACAAGGACAACCTGACCTTCTTCATCAACTACAAGGTGTTCGATTACAAAGACAACTTCATCGGCGCCACGGGTGTGGGCCTGACCGTGGATGCGGTGATCAAGCTAATCGATCGTTATCAGCAGCGGTATCAACGGAGCGTGTATTTCGTCGACGCCTTCGGCCGGATTGTGCTCACGGGCGCTCAAGGTGGACCACTGGGAGCCGTCATCGGCCAGTCCCTCAAGGACATGCCGGGCCTGAACGACTTGCACGACAAACTGCCGAGGCCACAGACCGGCAGTTTCGAATACCAGACGCAAGGCCAGAACCATTTTCTCAACGTGCGCTTCATCCCAGAACTGAACTGGTACCTGTTCGTCGACAAACAGGAAGGCGGCGCCCTCACCGATATCCGCCAGTCGCTGTACCTGAACCTGTTCATCTGCCTGGTAGTGACACTGGTGGTCATGTTCTTGCTGCACCGGGCCATCGGCCGCTATCAGCGTAAGATCGAAGCCCAGGCCACCCTCGACAGCCTCACGGGCCTGCCCAATCGCCGCGGCTTCGATTTGATGGCGCTCAAGGCCATGCAGGAAGCGCAACGCGAGCCCAAGCCCTTGGCGGCGCTACTGATCGACATCGACCATTTCAAGCGTCTCAATGACGACCATGGCCATCTGGCGGGCGATGAAGTGCTCGTAGGCTTCGCTCAGGACCTGCAAAGCTGCCTGCGTCAGTCGGATATCATTTGTCGCTGGGGCGGCGAAGAGTTCATCATCCTGCTCAAGGACACCAACAGCGCCAGCGCTCAGCAAGTCGCGGAAAAAATCCGTCTGCTGGCAGAGCAGCACTCCTACACCTTTTCCGCCACGTCGTTGCAGATCACCGTCAGCGTTGGCCTGACTGAACTGCAGCCTGACGACACCCTGCACAGCCTGATTGCCCGCGCCGACCACGCGTTGTATCGCGCCAAACACACCGGGCGCAATCGGGTGTGCATGGAGAGGGCCCGGTCTCAGTTTGAATAGGCGCGCCATGCACAGCCAGACGATGGAAAAAAGCTCAATCGATCCTGACCGCTGCCCGGTCTGCGGCGCCAGCAACCGCTGCACCCTCGCCGACCCACGTACGGCGACGCAACCCTGCTGGTGCTTTTCAGTCAGTATCGACCCGACTGTACTCCAAGCGCTGCCGCTGGAAGTGCGCAATGCTGCCTGCCTGTGCCCGCGTTGCGCGCAGATCGAAACCGACGTTCAGTCGAAGCCCAACGACTAGATCGCGTACCATGCCCGCCCCTTTCCCGGTCGTCTGTCACTGCCATGCGTCTTGATCGATTCCTCAGCAACCTGCCGCGCTTCAGCCGCAAAGATGTGCGATTTGCGTTGGTGGCCAAGCGCATCAAGGTCGACGGTCAGACCGTCAACGACCCCCTTCACGAGGTGCGTGAGTTCACCCGTGTGGAATGCGACGACGACGTATTGCAAGCCGGCAAACCGGCACGCTATTTCATGCTGCACAAACCACCGGGCTGCGTCAGCGCGACGCTCGACCCACAGCATCCAACGGTGCTCGACTTGCTGGATGAGCCGGACAAAGAAGACCTGCACATCGCCGGTCGACTTGATTTCAACACCACGGGCCTGATGCTGATCACCAATGACGGTGTGTGGTCGCGACGATTGACCCAGCCGCAGACCAAGCTGGCAAAAATTTACTACGTAGAAACCGAGCAAACGATCAGCGACGACTACGTACAAAAATTCGCTGAAGGGTTTTATTTCGCGTTTGAAGACCTCACCACTCAGCCCGCCGAACTGACCCTGTTGGGGCCTCACTGCGCGCGGCTGAGCATCGTCGAGGGCCGCTACCATCAGGTCAAACGCATGTTCGGCCACTTCAACAATAAAGTCCTGCGCCTGCATCGCGAGCGCATGGGCCCCCTGCAACTGGACGCCGATTTGGCGCCTGGGCAATACCGCGCCTTGAGCACCGAAGAAATCCTCGCGATCTGATCAAACCGACCACTCAGCAGAAGTTGTCCAACAATTTACCAATGGCACTTGCGGGTTGTCCCCGAGCCTGCTTGAATCCAATCGTCAGTCTCCATGTGACTGATTGGTCACCCACTCATTCTAAGAAACTTTTTGCCGTCTCGAGAACCTCAGGTTCCGTGCCGACAAACCGCCCGCCAATAACAATACCTGTCGAACAGATCGTTTCGGATCGACATGGGGCCCCCTTTCCAGGCGCATGCCTACCTGTCACGAAACTCGTGCAACCTCTTTTGCGCGCATACCTGTTTTCGCCAGGAGTCTATGTTATGAGGCCAGAAATCGCTGTGCTTGATATACAAGGTCAGTTCCGGGTTTACACGGAGTTCTACCGCGCAGATGCCGCAGAAAAGACCATTATTCTGGTCAACGGCTCGATGGCCACTACTGCGTCCTTTGCTCAGACCGTTCGCAACCTGCACCCGCAATTCAACGTGGTGCTGTACGACCAACCCTACGCGGGCAAATCCAAAGCGCACAACCTGCACCGGCAGCCGCTAACCAAAGAGCTCGAAGGTCAGATCCTGCTTGAGCTGATCGACCACTTCGCCGCCGAACATGTGCTGTCCTTTTCCTGGGGCGGTGCAGCAACCTTGATTGCCCTGGCGCAGAAACCACGACGTATTGAAAAAGCTGTCATCAGCTCGTTCTCACCCGTGGTCAACGAACACATGCGCGATTACCTCGAACGCGGCGTCAAGCACCTCGGTGCGTTTGATCGCCACGAGGTCGGCTATCTGGTGAACAACACCATCGGTAAACACTTGCCGTCGTTGTTCAAGCGCTTCAACTACCGGCATGTCAGCAGCCTGGATATCCATGAATACGTGCAAATGCACTTTCATATCAGCCAAGTGCTGACCACTGACCAACTGTGCTACGTCGACGCCGCGAAACGCATCGACGTGCCCGTGTTATTCCTCAACGGCGAGTGGGACGAATACACCGCAGCAGACGACGCCCAGCTTTTCGGCGACCACGTGCGCCATAGCGAGTTCTGCACCCTCCGGGCCACCGGCCACTTTCTGGACATGGAACACAAAGCCGCCTGCCGCGACTCGCAAGAGGCCTTGTTGAGTTTCCTCAAGCCCACACCCGTCGCAAAACGGCCACGCTACACCCAGGTACAGAGCCACCATGCATTTGCACTGTGAACTGAAATCACTCGCCCTTGTAGGTCGCTATCGAGCGCAGTTTTCGGCAGCGCCTACAGGGAATGCGTGTTTCACGTGACGACGTAATCTGTCACGCAGCAGGTTTACCCGAAAAAAACGCCAGAAAAACCCACCTGGAAAAAATAGCGCTTCAGTTCAGCGCCGACATCTGGTACAAAGTCAGCCGCTCAAAGCGGGTGTCGTATAATGGTATTACTCCAGCTTCCCAAGCTGATCACGCGGGTTCGATTCCCGCCACCCGCTCCACTTTCCTGACTTCACATGTTCCCGCGTATAGAGGAGAGCAGTGAAAACCAAAAAACCGGCCTCTTAGCCGGTTTTTTTATGCCTGTAAGTTTTCGTATAGCGGTCGGCCATGGGGAAATGACGGCTTAACGCGCAAGCCGCTGCCGTGAGTCAAATCTCGTCTGAGCATTTGACTCACCGCGCAGGACCTTCAAACGCGAAACTGATCCATCAGTTTCATCTGGTGAGTCGCCAAGGCGTTGAGTTGGTGGCTGACCTGCGCCGACTCGGTGGCCTGACCGGCAAGGGTCTCGGTGACGGTGCGAATGGCCGAGACGTTGCGGTTGACCTCTTCGGCGACGGCGCTTTGCTGTTCGGCCGCGCTGGCGATCTGCAGGTTCATGTCGCTGATCACCGTGACTGCGTCACTGATTTTGCTCAGAGCCTGAACCGCTTGATGAATGTGCTCAGCGTTCTCCTGGGCCTTGCTGTGGCTTGAATGCATGGTCTGCACGACGCCGCGAGTGCCGCTTTGGATGCGCTCGATCACGTGGCGAATCTCTTCCACGGAATCCTGGGTGCGCTTGGCGAGGTTGCGTACCTCGTCGGCGACTACCGCAAAACCGCGCCCGCTTTCGCCGGCACGCGCAGCCTCGATGGCGGCATTGAGGGCCAACAGGTTGGTTTGCCCGGCAATGCTGCGGATCACTTCCAGCACCGAACCCACCTGCTCACTATTGACCGCCAACGCTTCGACTTCGGTCACGGCATTACTGACTTCTTCGGCCAGCAGGGTGATATCGCGTGTACTGCGCTCGATGATCGTCAAACCGTCCTTGACCGACTGGTCAGCACCTCGAGCAGCACTGGCCGCACTTGAGGCATTGCTGGCAACGTCCTGAGCGGTAGCGCTCATCTCGTTGGAGGCTGTTGCCACCTGATCGATTTCGCGAAACTGCACCTGCATGCCATCACTGGTACGACGGGCGATGCCTGAAGACTGGTCGGCGGTTGCACGGGCTTCGGTGACGCTTTGTTTGATCTGGGCGATGGTCGGTTGCAGTTTGTCGAGGAAGCGGTTGAACCAGCTGACCAGTTCACCGAGTTCATCGCGCTTGGCGTATTTCAGGCGCTGTGTCAGGTCGCCGTCACCGCTGGCAATGTCCTTGAGCATGGCCGCCACACTGTTGATCGGCCGAGTCACGCCCGAGGCCGTCAGCCAGATCAGCAGCAGACCCAGTAGACCCGCGAGGGCTGCGACCAACAGAGCCTTGACGGTGCCACTGGTTTTCGCGGCGTCGAGCACGGCCTGCAATTTGACCGCGTCGGCCAGGAGCACCTGTTCTGGCAAGTCGATGACCACACCCCAAGGGGTAGCACCGGGGATCGGTGTCACCGGAAAAATCGCCCGGATCACGTCGCCCTGTTTGACCACGCTGACCTTGTTGGTGCCGATCGCCCGGAGGATGTCCTTACCGTCGCCGCCCAAGACCTGCTCAATGCCTTTGCCCAGGGTGCCGGCGTCGACGCTGTTGGCTGTCAACAAGCCACTGCCCGAGACAATCAGCATGTGCCCGGCGCCGTCGAACAGTTCTTTCTGGGAGCTGACCGCCTCTGCCTGTAGCGAACTCAGGGCCAGGTCCACACCCACCACACCGATGACCTTGCCGTCGACACGAACGGGCACGGCGATGGTTGTCATCAACACCAGTTTGCCGCCGACCGTGTCGGCGTAGGGCTCAAGCAGGCAGGTCTTGCCACTATGGAGCGCGCAGGTGTACCAGGTGTTGTAGGGCATACCGCTGAGGTTCAGTTCAGTCTTGGTCATGTCGCTTTCGAGAATGACGGTGTTCAGGCTAGTGTCATCGGCACGGCTCCAGTAAGAGGAAAACCGTCCCACTTCGTTGGCACTGTGCTTGGCGTCATTGGCAAACTCAGTGTCTCGACCATCCAGTGCGTTAGGCTCGAAGGATAGCCAGATACCCAGCACGCCGGTGTTGCGTTCAAAGACGGTGCCCAGGCTGTGGTTGAGCTCTTCGCGCAGCGCGGCGGCGTCCAGTGAGCGGTGACCGGCCATGGTGCGTATGTCGACGACTTGGTCGGCCATTGCATTGACGATCAGCAGACTGTCACCAAATGTCTTTTGTACCCGTAGCGCTTTTTCCGTCGCCTTTGCCTGTAACAGGTTCTGCACACTGTCGGTGAGCATTTTCTTGCTTGAGGCGCCGACCAGTTGGTCATTCTGGTTAGTCTGGTAAAAATTCATCCCGACGATCAATCCAACCACACCCAGCAGGCAAAGTCCTGAGAGCAATACAATCTTCAGGCGGATAGAAAAGTTATCGAACATAAGTGTTCTCATAGTGGACCGGCCGGGAGGATGGCGAGAGTCGCATACGGTGTTACCCGCCATATTCTTGTAGTTATATATTTGTAACGGCCTTGGGCCTCGTAACTTGAGACCGAGGCCTTTTTGGGTCGAGGCCACACGGATCGCCGATGATCGTGATCGGTTAGCCCCATGTACCGAATACGTACCAGAACCGTTACCCGATGAGACTGGAGATAGTCGCGCCGGGGAGTGTATAAAATATCCACTTCAACCCGGATATCCGCATCATGCCTGCCAACAGTCACGCGTGTTCAGATCAGGTCGATGCTGACCTGATCAAGATCACTCGTCTATTCGCCACGCCTATCGCCAGCTTGATCCACCCAGAGCATGAGCTTCTGAACGAACAACTGCGGTCGGTCATCCTGGAGCGTTCGGCACACGACCTTGGCACATTGCACAGTAACGATGGCGGCTGGCAATCTCAGGACGACTTCGCCACGTGGGCTGGTGAGCCTGGCGCAAAACTGGTCGCCTTCGCACAGGAGCTGGCCAACCAGCTGTCAGCCATCAGCTCGCCGGAGCACGGTCTCATAGAAGCTCATTTGCAGTGGCGCTACAGCGCATGGGCAAATATCAACCGCAAGGGCCACTCCAACTCATTACATGCGCACCCGGGGGCATTTTGGTCTGGAGTGTATTGGGTAGACGATGGCGGTCGCGGGCACAATCCTGAACTCGGAGGCGAACTGGAATTCATCGACCCGCGTGGGATCACACCGGCGCTGCTCAATCCCGCCCTGCGCATGCGCATCGCGGGTTGTCTGGCGGCAGGCTACGCGAGCACAGTCACGCCCTCAAGCGGTACGCTGCTGATGTTTCCCTCCTGGCTAATGCACGCTGTGCGTCGCTACGAAGGTGATCGGCCGAGGATTTCCGTGGCGTTCAACTTTGCTATTTGAGCCGACGTTATCGCAGTGCCATCAAGGACAGACACCGGTTTCCTGTTCTGGAATCACAGGTCTGTCCTGACGTTCGAGCCTCTTCACACCCCGCCCTTCAATTTCCGCACTGCCGTTATCTCCGGCAAATCCACGCGTCTTACATAAACCCGCAGTGGCTCGGTGATGTTCAGCCGGTCATCAATGTTCTGCTCCAGCAACAACGCCAACAGGTCGCGCTTGAGTGTCATGACCTGGTTATCACCAGCTTGCCAGACGAATTCGTGAGTCGGCGTGATGGTATGGTCGGGCACGTCCATGCCAAAGGCGTCTTCGCTGAAACGAACGATGTACCGGTCCGCTTTGTGGTGGTAGCCGACAAAGCCTTTAAGCAGGTCGGAAGCGTCACAAATGACGCTCGAGGTAATGCTCATGGTTAGCCTCTGGGACGTATCAAAGTGCGCTGCGGAAAATCGCTTCGATCTGAAGCTGTTCAGCCGGGCGCGGATTGGTCAGGCCGCAGGCGTCTTTCAAGGCGTTGGCAGCCAGGGTTGGAATGTCTTCCTCCTTGACGCCCAGTTCTCTGAGGCCCGCAGGGATGTCGACGGCACGGGACAGATTGCGAATCGCGGCGATGGCCGCCCGGCTGCCGTCGTCGGGGGAGAGGCCGCGCGTGTCTTCACCCATGGCGTGGGCAATGTCGGTCAGCCGTGACGGGCAGACGCTGGCGTTGAAGCTTTCGACATGGGGCAGCAAGATTGCGTTGCACACGCCGTGGGGCAAGTTATAGAAGCCACCCAATTGGTGAGCCATCGCGTGCACGTAACCCAAGGAGGCGTTGTTGAACGCCATGCCCGCGAGAAACTGCGCATACGCCATGTTTTCCCGCGCAACCATGTCGCTGCCATTGGCCACGGCCTGGCGCAGGTTATCGGCGATCAGCGCCATGGCTTTCAGGGCGCAGGCATCGGTGATCGGGGTAGCGGCCGTTGAGACGTAGGCTTCAATGGCGTGGGTCAGTGCGTCCATGCCCGTGGCTGCCGTGAGCGCTTTAGGCATCGCGACCATCAATCCGGGATCGTTGACGGAGAGCACGGGGGTGACATTACGGTCGACGATGGCCATTTTGATGTGGCGGACTTCGTCAGTGATGATGCAAAACCGCGTCATCTCGCTGGCTGTGCCCGCCGTGGTGTTGATTGCAACTACAGGCAACTGCGGCTTGGCCGACTGATCGACACCTTCGTAG
The DNA here is from genome assembly GCF_036346185.1 of Pseudomonas sp. 10C3. NCBI lineage: Bacteria > Pseudomonadati > Pseudomonadota > Gammaproteobacteria > Pseudomonadales > Pseudomonadaceae > Pseudomonas > Pseudomonas sp. 10C3. Next base: position 308,971 of record NZ_JASJVE010000001.1, read on the forward strand.
TCGCTGATGTGCCCGCCGTTGGTCGCGCACAATGCGATACCTTTTGCGCAATCGTGGGGCGAGCCGCCGCCGAGGGAGATTACGAAATCGCAGCCGCTGTTCTTGAGCAGCGCCAGGCCCTTCTCAACGTTACCCACGGTAGGGTTGGGTTGTGCGCCGTCGAACACCAAGGCATCGATGTCCTGTTCGGCCAACAACCCGACGATTTTCGCCGCAACACCGGCCTTGGCCAGCCCGACGTCGGTTACGATCAACGCTTTGTGAAATCCGAAGTTGCGGATGGCGGTCATCGCTTCGGCCATGCAGCCAATGCCCATGATGTTCACCGCAGGAATAAAGAAAGTGCTGCTCATGGCAAGTCCCCTGTAACCAAGCCAAGCCAGTCGATCCGGTTTGGCGAATGCGTGCAGCATCTTCTGATTGCAAACATTTCGCATTGATCTGGCTCAATACCGGCATCAACGTCGGGATCAGCCGATAGGCGTGATAAAGTCCCGGCGCTGCCTTTCCCCGACCTGACGACGAACAGAGACTATGGACTTCACGGATTTTGACGCTGAGCTTGCAGACTGGAATGAGCTGCGGGCGACCACCCCATTTTCCGGTTTGCTGATCGGAAACGGCGCGAGCATGGCGGTGTGGAAGAACTTTTCTTACGACTCGCTCTTCGAAAAAGCCGAGACCACCCGTAACAAACCGTTGAGCCATACCGAACTCGCCGTATTCAAGGCCATAAACACCAGCAATTTCGAGCCGATCCTGAGTGCGCTGAAAACCACCATGAGGGTCAACGCAGCACTGACCATCAGTTCTTCATCGCCACGTAATCGGTATTTCGCGATTAAAGAAGCCCTGATCCACGCCGTGCGTTCAGTCCACATTCCATGGCGTCTGGTGGAAGAAAGTACCCTGACCCGTCTCAATCAAGAACTCAGCCAGTACCGTACTGTTTATTCGACCAACTATGACTTGCTCTGCTATTGGGCCGTGATGCAGTCGCCGCAGGCCTTCAACGACCTGTTCGACGATGACGCCACTTTCGACCTCAGCAATACGCCGACCAATGCCACGCGCATTCTTTATCTGCACGGCGGCTTGCACCTTGTGAAAAACCTTGATGGCAGCGTTCGCAAACTGCTGTCATCGGAAAGCACCCTGCTGGGCAGCTTCGCCATCAATGCCCTGGACGACGTGCCGCTATTCATCAGCGAAGACAACAGCGAGAACAAGCTGAAGATGATCCGCCACTCGGATTACCTGTCTTTCTGCTACTCGCAACTTGCGACTCATGAAGACGCCCTGTGCATCTTCGGCCACGCCCTTGGCACCCAGGACAAACACATCGTCGACGCGATCAGGCATGCCGGGGTCAAGACCATCGCCCTCTCCATTTACCCGCGCAGCGCCGCCTTTATCCAACACCAAAAGCGGCACTACAGCAGCGTCTTCGCGGGGCTGGATGTGACCTTGAAGTTCTTCGATGCCAAGACCCACCCGCTGGGCAGCCCTGAGTTGTCGGTGCCCGTCGAACGTCTGAATACGACTGTAAGCGCACCGAAACCAGTGGGCTCAAAGCGCTGAGAGCAATTCACGCCTGAAGAAGCACCCGAACTGTACGGATAAATCTCTCTGTAGCTGTGAGGGCGCGTGCGGGTCGGTTTGTGGCTAGATGAGATGCTCTTGTATCCCATAACAACAAGGCCACGTTTCGATCATGTCCTCTCGCGAAAACACCGGTATGGCCTTGGGCCTGATCGGGGTGATTATTTTCAGTCTGACGCTGCCCATGACCCGCATCGTGGTCCAGGAAATCCACCCACTCCTCAATGGCCTGGGCCGCGCATTACTGGCGGCGATTCCAGCCGCGGCGCTGTTGCTTTGGCAGCGCGAAAAGTGGCCGACCTGGGCGCAGATCAAAGGTCTGAGTCTGGTAGCGCTTGGAGTGATTGTCGGTTTTCCGGTGCTGTCCGCCTGGGCGATGAAAACCCTGCCTGCGTCCCACGGCGCGCTGGTCAATGGCCTGCAACCCTTGTGCGTGGCGATCTATGCGGCGTGGCTCTCACATGAGCGCCCATCGAAAGCCTTCTGGGCCTGTGCGGCATTGGGCAGTGCGCTGGTGCTCGGCTATGCGTTGATCAGCGGTGCGGGGAATATTCAGGCGGGCGACGTGTGGATGCTGGCGGCGGTGGCCATCGGCGGGCTGGGTTATGCCGAAGGCGGCCGTCTGGCCAAGCAGATGGGGGGTTGGCAGGTGATCTGTTGGGCCTTGGTCCTGTCCAGCCCGCTGCTGCTCGGGCCGGTGATTTATCTGGCATTGCAGCATCAAGGACCGATCTCCACCGGCACGTGGTGGGCATTTGGTTATGTGTCGATTTTCTCGCAATTCATCGGCTTCTTCGCCTGGTATGCCGGCCTGGCCATGGGCGGCATCTCGCGAGTCAGTCAGGTGCAACTGCTGCAGATTTTCTTCACCATCGTCTTTTCAGCGCTGTTTTTCGGTGAGCACATCGAGCCAATTACCTGGGTGTTCGCGGCCGGCGTCATCGCTACGGTGATGTTGGGACGCAAGACCACGGTCATTGCGCCCAAGCCGATCACCACCCGAGTCTAATCAGCTGATGTAGCCGTCTGCCTGGAGCAGGGTTTCCAGGCAGTGTTCCTGAATACCGTAGAACGCTTTCAATTCCTGGATTTTGCTCAACAACTCCGGCTGTTTGAGCGGCTCGGCGCGTTTGACCGCAAGAATCATTTTGTTCTTGTTGGTGTGCTCCAGCGAGATGAACTCGAACACCTTGGTCTCGTAACCGCAGGCTTCAAGGAACAGGGCACGCAAACTGTCGGTAACCATTTCTGCCTGCTGGCCCATGTGCAAACCGTATTGCAGCATTGGCCGCAACAGCGTCGGGCTTTGAATCTGCAAGCGGATCTGTTTATGGCAGCACGGCGAGCACATGATGATCGACGCCCCGGAACGAATACCCATGTGGATCGCGTAATCGGTGGCGATATCGCAGGCGTGCAAGGCAATCATCACGTCGATGGCACTGGGCGCCACAGTGCGCACATCGCCATGCTGGAACACCAGCCCCGGATGCTCCAAACGCGCAGCGGCGTTGTTGCACAGCGTGACCATGTCCTCGCGCAACTCGACCCCGGTGACATGGCCTTCTGCGTGCAAGGTGTTGCGTAAGTAATCGTGAATCGCAAAGGTCAGGTAGCCCTTGCCCGAACCAAAGTCCGAGACCTTGATCGGCTGATCCAGCGCCAGCGGCGAGGTGCTCAAGGCGTGGGAAAACACCTCAATGAACTTGTTGATCTGCTTCCACTTACGCGACATGGACGGGATCAGTTCGTGCTGTTTATTGGTCACGCCCAAGTCGGTCAAAAATGGTCGATTCAGCTCCAGAAAGCGCTTCTTCTCACGATCATGCTCGACCGAGGGCGCTTCGCGCTGCTGCTGGGCCTTGCTGGTGAACAGCGTACTTTTACCTTTTTTGCTGTATTCCAACTGCACTTCGTCAGTCAACGATAACAAGTGCGCGTTCTTGAACGATTCGGGCAATAAACCCGCGATCACCTCGACCCCTTCCGCCAGCGGGAAATTCTTGGTGATGTCGCGGGTTTTATAGCGATACACGAACGACAGGTGCGGCAGCTCCTTGATCGTCGTCAGCTTGATGATGATGCGCTGCAACTCCACTTCAGCGCCGACGTACTTGGCCAGTACCAGCTTGATAAAGGAGTTCTGCGACAGACTGGTGTCCAGCAGGCTCAAAAACTGCGCACGATGATCCGGCACAGACTGGGTGGACGTTGCAGTGGCTGACATTGGAAAGCGCCTCGGACGGGCTAAAAATAACGAGGCGGCCATTTTAGAAGAGTTGATGGTAGAAGCGTACGATTATTTTCTTATAGGTAAAGCGCCCCATAGCGAGCCAGACAAAATATGACGCGAACATTTCCTACAACAACTGATGAAATAACTTCCGAGCCAAATCCCAAAACGTAAAGTGCGCAGACTGAAATCCGGCTATATTTAAGAGCGTCTAATGAGCAAACAGACTGCAGTGCCCGCTATTAATTTTTATTATCACGCACAGGAAGTGCCCACTCTATGAACAAGCTTATTGAACTAAAAAACGACGACACCTTGGAACACGCTGTAACAAAACCGCTCGATTACTTGAAAATCTCCACGACAGCAGAACAAAATGGTGGCCGCGGCTCAGCGCTCATTCTGACAAAAGAAGACATTCTGACTATCAAGCGTTATGAAAAACAAAGTTTGAACTTCCCGTTGACACTTGCTGAGGTGGAGAACCACCTCGGTTTCAAAACCAGTAACATTAAGGGCCTTGAGCCCATAGACATCCTGCAGACCTATACGAGCATCAACGCCCACGCCAAGCGTTGGGCACCCCTTGAAAGTGAAATAAAACTGGTTGGCACATCACTGGATATATTTGCAACCAGCTTTACCGTCTCCGGCCAAAGAATTCTGAACATCATCGACAGAATGGACATTCTGGACCAACTGGAGTTGACCGTCGCCGACCTGTCACTTGAAAGCATTCAGGACCTGCCATTGGCACCCTTGAATCCAAAAGACCAGAAAATCAAAACGGCGCTGGTTTCTTATTTAAATATAATCGCAGCCGACATCGCGAAATCAAAAAAAGAAACCCATGACGTAAAACAAAAAATCACACATTTTGCAAAGACGCTTGCGGAACAGTTGATCCCGAGCGTGAACGATAAAATCACCCTCACGAGCACGTCCAATCTCAATCAGAAAGTGACAGATTTGGAAAAGGATATTGACGAACTGACGAGCGTGATCGATCAAAAAAACAAAGAATACAAATCGCTAACTACTAACGTCGCATGGGGAGGGTTTGGGGGCCCTATAGGTCTCATCGTTGTCGGTGGAATTATTGGTGCTAAAGCGGAAAAAATCCGCAAGGAAAAAAATAGTCTTATCGCTGAAAAAAACAAAAAAATCAGCTCCCTTAAAATAAAACGTCCACTCGTTGCCGCTCTGCACGGGTTGAGTTTACATTTCCAAAATATGGAAATTCGCATGTTGGATGCCGAACAAAGCTCGAAGAACCTTGAAGACATGTGGGCCGTTCTGGCCAAGTACATCGATCGTTCTGCGGAAGAACTCGAGAGCATCAATAACACCCATGATCTTTTGACGTTTGCCGTACGATTTGAGCGCGTCGTTTCTCCGTGGCATACCATCAAAAATTACACCCACGAATTACTGATTGCGTTCGAAAGCGCACTCACCGAATACAAACTTAGCCGGCATTATTGATTCATAAGGATATGAAATGAACGTTTATCAACTGAACACCTCTTTGCCATTTTCCAGCCCTGACTTGTCGGTCATGGCGGCGTCCAAACAACTGATCAATGTGCAAGCCATGTCTCTGCGACTGGCGTTCCTTTCGGCAATGGACGAAAAACTTCAGCACCTGGATATCACCATCAACCGTGCGGATCAGGTATTCCGGGACGAATTAAGAAATGTCTTCGTCATATTGGACACTACCCACCTGGCGCCTATCGACACCAAAATCCAGCAAATCAAAGACAGCGATCGATTAACGGCAGCCCAACAACAACGCGGCATTGATCTGCTGAACCAAGAGAAAATGCGGATTATCGCCACCGTAATCACCTCCATTCAAAAAGGCGCCAGATCCATCTCCCGGGGTGCCGATGACATCAGTGCAATCAACCTGAAATTGAAAGACGGCACGTTACACACTACATTGCAAAACCGAATCAACACACTGACCCAGAAAAACGCCGGGCTTAATGTTCAGCTCAGCAACATTGTCGATGATCGACGCACGCTGAGTGAAGCCATCAAGGTTTTTGAAAAATATAATATAGCGGACCTGTTCAAGGACACGTTACCTACCGCCGCAGAGTTGGGTGCCTTGAATATAGAGATGCCAGAAATTGCGGCGATTCAGCTGGCGGCAGGCCGACTGGAGAAGTTACTGGAGCATGTCAGTCGCACGCTTAACTACGTAGACCTCATCAACGAGAGGGATAAGCTGCGCAATCGTTATAACGCCCTTACTACCCAATCCCGTGATATTGACGCTGAGATCAACACCCTTATCGATCAGTCCAATCAACTTATGGGGTTGGCCAATGTCGAGCAGACCAAAACCGTTTGGGTGCAAGAGGCCCAAAAAGTCGCTAAATCATTTCAGATCTTTCTAGGTTCAAACAGCAATGACGTTCTGCTCGACGAGAATTTTTCTCAGCACCTTGTTCAACTGAAGGCCTATGTGCATTCTTTTTACACTGTAACCCGCACACTCTAATCAATCTCTCGCCGCAAAAGCAGATGCCTGGGAAACCGTCATCTGCTTTCACTTGCCGGTCACCCCAGCACCACCAACCGATTCGGCAACTCATTGCGCGTCTGCGTCACAGGCACATGGGTCGCCAACAATTCGCCGCAGGCTTCAATGCAACCCAGGAACCCTTGCAAGGTCTTCCCGTCACTGACCTGTTGAGTGAACACCTCGATCAGCGCTTTCCAGACAGTGTCGTCCACACGGCTGCTGATGCCCCGGTCTACGATGATTTCAACATAGCGCTCAGCTTCACAGACGAAGATCAGGATGCCGGTACCGCCGAGCGTATGGTGCAAATTCTGCTCGAGGAATTGGCGGCGAGCCAGGTTACCAGCACGCCAATGGCGTACGGATTTGGGGATCAAACGGGTTGTCACCGCCGGAACGCGCATGATCAGTGCGGCAACGATAAAAGTGGCCATCTGCACCAACAGCAGCTGATTGGCGTTCAGCCAGCCTGGGTAATAGTTGATCAGTCCAGGCAGCAACAGCGCCACCAGCCCAGCCCCGATCAACGGCGCGTACGTGTAATCGTCGGCCTGTGCGGCCAGCACCGTGACCAGTTCGGCATCGGTTCGTTGTTCGACCCGGCGAACGGCCTCGGCGACCTCGCGCTGTTCTTCTTTATTCAGTAAAGCCATGTGCGATCACCTATAGGACCCATCATTTACCAATTACCGGACGCGCCGCCGCCGCCGAAGCTGCCACCACCGCCACTGAAGCCGCCACCACCAGAGCGTGAGCCTCCAGAGCCAAAACCGCCCATGCCGCCCATGAAGCCACCGCCACCGCCTCGTCCTCTGCCCCAGAGCATGTTCATCACGATAAAGATCAAGAACAGCGCCAGGTACACCATGTTCTGCATAGCATCGCCGGAGCCATTGTCGGCGGCGGGCTCGGCCAGCGGGTTGCCTCCGAGCACCTGGATCATGGCCTGCACGGCCTGGCTGATGCCGCCGGAGAAGTTACCGGCCTTGAACGCCGGGGTGAGTATCTGGTTGATGATCACCGAAGACTGGGCATCGGTCAGGCGTTCTTCAAGGCCGTAGCCCACCTCAATCCGCACTTTATGATCATCGCGGGCAACAATCAGCAACGCGCCATTGTCTTTGCCCTTTTGCCCGACACCCCAGAAACGGCCGAGTTGGTAACCATAATCCTCAATGCTGGTGCCTTGCAGGTTGGGCAGCGTGACCACCACAACCTGCTCGCCGGTCGCCTGCTCATGAGCCTCAAGCATGTGTGACAGTTGCGCTGTTGTTTGCGCATCTATCAGGTGCACGGTGTCGACCACGCGTCCGGTCATGGGCGGAAACACCAGCGCGGCCAGAGTCACCGTGGCGCAAGCCAACAGTAAACCCACCAGGGACAGCCGCAGGGCGCGCATCAGAATTTCACTTCAGGGGCTTTCTCGGAGCCTGGCGTCGTGGCTTCAAAGTTCGGCCGGATCGGCAGATCGCTGTACATCACGGTGTGCCAGAGGCGACCGGGGAAGGTACGAATTTCGGTGTTGTAGCGCTCGACCGACGCGATGAAGTCTTTGCGCGCCACGGCGATGCGATTTTCCGTGCCTTCAAGCTGCGATTGCAGGGCAAGGAAGTTTTGGTTGGATTTCAGGTCCGGGTAACGCTCGGAGACCACCATCAGACGACTCAGCGCACTAGTGAGCTCACCCTGAGCTTGTTGGAACTGCTTGAGTTTTTCCGGATCGTTCAAGGTGCTGGCGTCGACCTGAATCGACGTGGCCTTGGCCCGCGCCTCAATGACAGCGGTCAGGGTGGTCTGTTCCTGTTTGGCATAACCGCGCACAGTCTCGACTAGATTGGGGATCAGGTCGGCCCGACGCTGATACTGGTTCTGCACCTGCGCCCAGGCAGCCTTCACCTGCTCGTCATAGGTCGGAATGTTGTTGATGCCACAACCGGCCAATAACGTGCTCAGCAGCATCAGCGCCGTCATGGACCAACTGAAACGAAAGCCCCGTTGTGTTTGCATGTCCTTTTCTCCCCGTTTGAAATGCTTATTCATTCTGACCCGACAGACTGACTTTAGCCAAACCAGACGATCCGCTGCATAATCCGCGGTCAAGACTGGATTGCTAACGCGCAATACGCTAAAACTCCCTGCGCTAAAGATGCTCTGCGCGACAAAGAGTTCAGTGGCGACCCCTTCGCCCTGATCGACAATAAGCGCAACAGGCTCAATACCCAACATTTGGCTGACCAGTACTTAACGTAAGTTGCTGAAGAACGCCTTGAGAAAATAGTCATGAATAAGCTGTGTTTGCTGGGCCTTGTCGTCGGCCTGGCCAGTCACTCGGTAATGGCCGAGACCAATGACACCACCCTGCAGACTAAAAACGTCTTCATTTCCGACCTGATGAAACAAATGACCCTCGATGAAAAAATCGGGCAGTTGCGACTCATCAGTATCGGCCCCGAAATGCCGCAGCCGAATATCCTCAAGGAAATTGCTGCCGGCAGAATCGGCGGCACGTTCAACTCGATCACCCGTTCCGAAAACCGTCCTTTGCAGGAAGCGGCAGTTGCGAAGAGTCGCCTGAAGATTCCCATGTTTTTCGCCTACGACGTGGTCCACGGCCATCGTACGACCTTTCCGATCAGCCTGGGTCTTGCGGCGAGCTGGGACATGGACGCGATAGCCTTGAGCGGTCGTACGTCAGCCATTGAAGCCAGCGCCGATGGCCTGGACATGACCTTCGCACCGATGGTCGATATCTCCCGCGATCCCCGCTGGGGCCGCAGTTCGGAAGGGTTTGGCGAGGACACCTACCTGGTGTCGCGCATTGCCAAGGTGATGGTCAACGCTTATCGCGGCGAGCATCCCGGTGGCGCTGACAGCCTGATGGCCAGCGTCAAACACTTTGCGCTGTATGGCGCGGTAGAAGGCGGTCGTGACTACAACACCGTCGACATGAGTCCGGTGCGCATGTACCAGGACTACCTGCCGCCTTACCGCGCCGCGATCGATGCCGGTGCAGGCGGGGTAATGGTCGCCCTCAACTCGGTCAACGGCGTACCGGCCACGTCCAATACCTGGTTGATGCAGGACCTGTTGCGCAAGGAGTGGGGCTTCAAGGGCGTGACCGTCAGCGACCACGGCGCCATCAAGGAACTGATCCGCCACGGTGTGGCCAGCGACGAACGTGAAGCCGCCAAGCTGGCGATCAGGAACGGCATTGACCTGAGCATGAATGACTCGGCCTATGGCAAACACTTGCCTGGTCTGCTCAAGGACGGGGAGATTTCCCAAAAAGATATTGATAACGCCGTGCGCGAAGTGTTGGGCGCCAAGTACGACATGGGCCTGTTCGCCGACCCGTACCGTCGTATCGGCAATGCCGCTCATGACCCGGTCGACACCAACGCCGAAAGCCGCCTGCACCGCAAAGAAGCGCGTGAGGTGGCACGCAAGACCATGGTATTGCTGAAAAACGATAACCAGACGTTGCCGCTGAAGAAGCAAGGCACCATCGCGGTGATTGGCTCTCTGGCGACAAGCCAGATGGACATGCTGGGCAGCTGGTCCGCTGCAGGCGTACCGAAACAATCGGTCACTATTTTTGACGGTCTGGCCAATGCGGTCGGCGACAAGGCCAAGCTGGTTTATGCTCGCGGCGCCAATGTCTCTGACAACCCGAAAGTCATTAACTACCTGAATTTCATGGTCACCGAAGTCGAGATCGACCCGCGCCCGGCCGAAGAAATGATTGCCGAGGCGGTCAAGGTTGCCCAGCAGGCTGATGTGGTGGTAGCAGTGGTTGGCGAGTCGCGGGGCATGTCCCACGAATCGGCGAGCCGCACTGACCTTAATATCCCCGGTAGACAGCGCGACCTGATCAAGGCACTCAAAGCCACCGGAAAACCCCTGGTGCTGGTGCTGATGAACGGCCGCCCGCTGACTCTGGTCGAGGAACAGAAACAGGCTGACGCGATGCTCGAAACCTGGTTCACCGGCACCGAAGGCGGTAACGCAATAGCTGACGTGCTCTTCGGTGACTACAACCCGTCAGGCAAATTGCCGATGTCCTTCCCTCGTTCGGTGGGGCAGATTCCGGTTTACTACAACCACCTCCGCACCGGCCGTCCTTTCACGCTCGGTTCGCCCCCGAACTACACGTCAAACTACTTCGAAGAAGAAGTCACTGGCCCGCTCTTTCCCTTCGGTTATGGCTTGAGCTACACCCAGTTCAGTCTGTCGGACGTCACGTTATCCAATAAACATATGAAACGCGGCGGCCAGTTGACCGCCAGCATCGCGGTAAAAAATACCGGCAAGGTTGCTGGCGAAACGGTGGTGCAACTTTATCTGCACGATGTTGCTGCCTCCATCAGTCGCCCGGTCAAAGAGCTGAAGAACTTTCAGAAAGTCATGCTCCAGCCGAAAGAAGAGAAAGTCATCAACTTCGTCATCACTGAAGACGACCTGAAGTTCTACAACCCGGCCCTGAAATACGCTGCTGAGCCGGGCGAATTCAACGTGATGATTGGTCTCGACTCTGAAGACGTGAAAACAGAGAGCTTTGAGTTGTTATAAGCGGCCCTGTATCAGGCGCGGTCCAGCCTCTGGACCGCGTTGCATCCTTCGCGAAGACTGAACGTCACACGACATGAAATCTCGACGTTCACCCAGCGTTCTCGGCCCTGCCCCGTGCTAAGGTGCCTGCCGACTCACTTCCGTCTCCGCCACCATGTCCTTCACTTCCCGCACCTTTCGCCTGCCTCTCTATGTGCTGCTGATCCTGGCGGGCGCGGTGTTGGCCGCCGGACTGGCGATGCAGCAGACCGAACGTCACGCCCTGGCCGACGATGCCGGGCGAGCCCGTGGGCAACTGGCGTTGTATGGCAATACGCTGCACACCCTGATCGAACGCTATCGCGCGCTGCCCGCAGTGCTGGCGCTGGACCCTGAACTGCGTTCGGCCTTGAGCGGACCGGTCAGCTCAACGACTCAGGACACGGTGAACCGCAAACTGGAACGGATCAACAGCGCGGCGCAGTCATCCACCCTGGAGCTGCTCGACCGCAACGGTTTAGCGGTCGGCGCCAGTAACTGGCGTTTGCCGAGTAGCTATGTTGGCCATAACTATGCGTTCCGCCCCTACTTTCTGCAGACCAAAGCCCAAGGCGTGGGGCGCTTTTATGCGGTTGGCGTGACCAGCGGCATTCCCGGTTATTTCTTATCGAACGCCGTCACCAGCGACGCGGGCGATTTTCTCGGTGCCATGGTGGTGAAACTGGAGTTTCCCGAACTGGAACACGAATGGGGCCAAGGCAGCGACCTGCTGCTGGTCAGCGACGCCAAAGGCATTGTGTTCATCGCCAATCAGCCCGGCTGGCGCTATCGCGAGTTGCAGCCGATTTCCGCCAGCGACCGCGCGGAACTGGCCGCCACCCGCCAGTACGACAAACAACCGTTGTCGGCCCTGCATCGTCAAGTGATCCAAGCGTTCGACGACAACGGCCATCTCGTCAGGATCGAAGGCCCCGACGGTGCGGTGGATTATCTGTGGGAGTCTTTGCCACTCACCGCCGAAGGCTGGACCCTGCATCTTTTGCGCAAGCCACAGGTGGCGGCCGAAGACATGCGCAATGCTGCTCTGGCAGCGGCCGGCACCTGGCTGACGTTGGTGTTTCTGAGCCTGTTTCTTTATCAGCGTTGGCGTTTGGCACGCGTGCATCAGCGCAACCGTGAAGAACTGGAGCAACTGGTCGAAGAACGCACCCGCGACCTGCGTACCGCTCAGGACGGGTTGGTGCAGTCGGCCAAACTCGCGGCGTTGGGGCAGATGTCTGCGGCGCTGGCCCACGAGATCAATCAGCCGCTGACCGCCCAACGCATGCAACTGGCCAGCCTGCGTCTGCTGCTTGATCATGGCCGCATCGACGACGCCTATCAGGCCCTGACCCCGCTGGATCAACAACTGACGCGCATGGCAGCGCTGACCGGGCATTTGAAAACCTTTGCCCGCAAAAGCCCCAGCGGCCTGCGGGAACGGCTGGATCTGGCGGCGGTGGTTGATCAGGCGTTGCTGTTGCTCGAGCCCCGGCTGCGTGATGAACGCGTCAGTTGCGTCTTGCACCTGACCCGACCCGCGTACGTGCGCGGTGATGCGATCCGCCTGGAACAGGTGCTGATCAACCTGCTGCGCAATGCGCTGGATGCCATGCGCGATAAACCGCTCAAGCGTCTGGAAGTACGCATTGAGGCTGAGCAGCCTGCACACAATTCCACTAAGCCCAGGCAATGGCGGCTGACAGTTGGCGACAGTGGCGGCGGCATTGCGCAGGAGCATCTGGCCAACGTTTTCGACCCGTTCTTCACCACCAAACCAGTGGGCGACGGTTTGGGCCTGGGCCTTGCGGTGTCTTATGCCATCGTCCACGAATCCGGCGGCACGCTGTGCGTCGACAATCATGGCGGCGGCGCGCGATTCACACTGACGCTTCCCACTGATCCAGAGGCCTGATCCTGCATGCTGAATTCTGTAATTGTGGTCGATGACGAAGCCAGCATCCGCGATGCGGTGCAACAATGGCTGTCGCTGTCCGGGTTCCGTGTGCAGGTGCACAGCCGCGCGGAAGATTGCCTGGCCGCCCTGCCCGATCATTTCCCCGGCGTAATCCTCAGCGATGTGCGCATGCCAGGGATAAGCGGCCTGGAGTTTCTGGCCCGCCTGCACCGCTTAGACCCGGACTTGCCGGTGATCCTGCTGACCGGGCATGGCGATGTGCCCATGGCGGTGGATGCCATGCGCGACGGTGCCTATGACTTTCTGGAGAAACCCTTCAGCCCGGAAACGCTGATGAGTAGCCTGCGCCGGGCGCTGGAGAAGCGGCAGTTGGTCCTGGAAAACCGACGCCTGCATGAACAAGCCGATGCCAAGTCCAAACTGGACGAAACCCTGCTGGGCGTTGCACCCAGTCTGCACACCCTGCGTCGGCAAGTGCTGGAGCTGTCGCAACTGCCCGTCAACGTGGTCATTCGCGGCGAAACCGGCAGCGGCAAAGAACTGGTCGCGCGCTGCCTGCATGACTTCGGCCCTCGGGCGGGCAAACCCTTTGTCGCACTCAACTGCGCGGCGATCCCCGAGCAGTTGTTCGAAGCCGAACTGTTCGGCCACGAAAGCGGTGCCTTCACGGGGGCGCAGGGCAAACGTATTGGCAAGCTGGAGTACGCCGACGGCGGTACGTTGTTTCTCGACGAAATTGAAAGCATGCCGCTGGCCCAGCAGGTCAAATTGCTGCGCGTTATTCAGGAGCAGCGCCTCGAACGGCTGGGCTCTAACCGGAGCATCTCTGTCGACATCCGGATTATCGCCGCGACCAAACCGGATCTGCTGGAAGAGGCACGGGCCGGGCGTTTTCGCGAAGACCTGGCGTATCGCCTGAACGTGGCCGAACTGCGTTTACCGCCGTTGCGCGAGCGCCGCGAAGACATTCCGCTGCTGTTCGGCCATTTCGCCCGCACCGCCGCCAAACGCCTGGGGCGCAAGGCGCCGGTATTGAGCGGCGCGCAACTGAGCCATCTGCTCAGCCATGACTGGCCGGGTAATGTCCGCGAACTGGCCAACGCGGCAGAACGTCAAGTCTTGGGATTGGGTCAGGCAGAGCCCACAGCCACCGACTCGGGGCAGTCACTGGCCACCCGGCAAGAGGCGTTCGAAGCCCATTGCCTGCGCAGCGCACTGACCCGGCACAAAGGTGACATCAAGGCCGTCCTCCACGAACTGCAACTGCCACGCAGGACCCTCAACGAGAAAATGCAGCGTCACGGCCTGCAACGGGAAATGTTTCTGCTGGGCGCTGAATAAGCCCCTCTATCGGCAACTTTCCGCTCATGGGAATCACGCCAATGAGCGGATTCCCGCCTAAAAAACCAACCAACCTCCTCTAGACCGGCCATCACCGGCCTGGCACAGCTCCTGCTATAGGACTGCCAGGCTGCGCTTGCGCGTGCTCCACTAAAAACAATGACTTAAAGGATCAGTGATGGACATCCCCAACTCTCTGTCTAAAGGGTCGGCTGCCGCGTCGACCAAAGAAAAAACCACAGGCAGTCGCCTGAAATCGATTTTCAGCGGCTCGGTCGGCAACCTGGTCGAGTGGTACGACTGGTACGTCTACGCCGCTTTCTCGTTGTACTTCGCAAAATCGTTCTTCCCTCAGGGCGACACCACCGCACAACTGCTCAACACCGCTGCGATCTTCGCTGTGGGCTTTTTGATGCGCCCGATCGGCGGCTGGCTGATGGGCATTTACGCCGACCGCAAGGGACGCAAAGCTGCACTGATGATATCGGTGTTCTTGATGTGCTTCGGCTCGCTGATCATCGCCTTGACCCCGAGTTACGAAATCATCGGCGTCGGCGCACCGATTCTGCTGATATTCGCCCGCCTGCTGCAGGGCTTGTCCGTGGGTGGCGAGTACGGCACTTCGGCAACTTACCTGAGCGAGATGGCCACCAAAGAGCGTCGCGGCTTCTTCTCCAGCTTTCAGTACGTCACCCTGATCTCCGGCCAGCTCATCGCGCTGGCGGTGCTGATCATCCTTCAGCAAACCCTGACCACTGAGCAGCTGTACGCATGGGGCTGGCGTATTCCGTTCGTGATCGGCGCGCTGTGTGCCGTGGTCGCGCTGTACCTGCGGCGCGGGATGGAAGAGACCGAGTCGTTCACCCAGAAAAAAGAGAAGCCAAAAGAAAGCCTGATGCGCACCTTGATGCGTCATCCGAAGGAGCTGATGACCGTGGTCGGCCTGACCATGGGCGGCACCCTGGCCTTCTACACCTACACCACCTACATGCAGAAATACCTGGTGAACACCGTCGGCATGAGCATCTCCGACTCCACCACCATTTCAGCGGCCACGCTGTTTCTGTTCATGTGCATCCAGCCCTTGGTCGGCGCACTGTCGGACAAAATCGGACGGCGTCCTATCCTGATTGCGTTCGGCGTGTTGGGTACGCTGTTCACGGTGCCGATCCTGACCACCTTGCACACCGTCCAGAGCTGGTGGGGTGCGTTCTTCCTGATCATGGCGGCGCTGATTATTGTCAGCGGTTACACCTCGATCAATGCCGTGGTGAAGGCCGAACTGTTCCCCACCGAAATTCGCGCCTTGGGCGTGGGCTTGCCTTATGCCTTGACCGTATCGATCTTCGGCGGCACCGCGGAATACATCGCGCTGTGGTTCAAAAGCATCGGCATGGAGACGGGCTACTACTGGTACGTCACCGCCTGTATTGCCGTTTCGCTGCTGGTTTACGTGTTCATGAAGGACACCCGAAAGCACTCACGGATTGAAACCGACTGAGCGTGAATGTCGATTTCTAATCGGGACACGCAGTCAAAAAAGGGGTGACCACTTCAAGTGGTCGCCCCTTTTCTTTACACCTCAACGGCCTCCCCAATCGGGCATGAGTGGGTCGCAAGAAAGTCGGAAATATCCATTAGACGTTTGCATACCCCACCGACAACTGCACACATCTACATGATTTTATTGGCTTTTATTAATTATTATTTTTAATGACAGTTAATAGCACCCTTTGTTTAATTATTAACAAAGCTGAGCGGCGTAGCGGCTGAGTGATGACGCGGACAGTGCAAACCGTTTGAGGTAACACCTCTTGGATTTACCTTCAGCCCGGCCTATGCCGGGCTGATTCTTTTACGGAGTTTATGAAAGCCCGTTGTATTGTTGCACCGGCAAACAACACGTAACTTCGGTATGAAAAGTGCGTGCACTACCTCTCCAGAATAATAATTCTACTGCTCACTCTACTGCTGCCAACCTCGTGTCTGACGTCACCGAAAAAGCGAGTACCCAGTGCACATTACCCTCCGTTCCCGACGCCCACTACCACAGCAACCACATGATTTATATTAGAATTTACGTACTATTAATTTCAGCAATAGTCGCTAGCATCCTTAATGACTTCTTAATTAAACCGAGCGGCGTAACATTCACCCCATAGCAACTTACAACCCACGAACATGCAGAGCAAACATCATGAAAACTTCAAAACTTATCTTCGGCCTGGCGTTCTCGGTATTGGCCAGCAGCGCGTTCGCCCTTCCCGCTTTTGCAGAAAATGGTTCGGCTCACACTAGCGCTACTCATGTTGCTGCTGATGGTGCTGATCACGTCGGTGCAAACCGTGTCGCCGCTGATGGTGCTGATCACGTCGGTGCAAACCGTGTCGCCGCTGATGGTGCTGACCACGTCGGTGCAAACCGTGTCGCCGCTGATGGCGCTGACCACGTCGGTGCAAACCGTGTCGCCGCTGATGGCGCTGATGGCGCTGATCACGTCGGTGCAAACCGTGTCGCCGCTGATGGCGCTGATCACGTCGGTGCAAACCGTGTCGCCGCTGATGGTGCTGACCACGTCGGTGCAAACCGTGTGAGCTAACAGCTCACACTGCTCCTTCCAGCCCGGCTTATGCCGGGCTTAATTTTGCGCGGCATGAAAGTCTGGAAACGCTGGTCGATGCCTTGCACTATGGCAGTCTTTCCCAAAGCAGCTGTTGTCATCAGGAATCCCGCCATGCCAGACGATATCCATTTCTACGAACCTTCCCAAGGGCATCGCCTGCCCCACGACCCGTTCAATGCCATCGTCGGCCCGCGTCCTATCGGCTGGATTTCATCCCAGGATGCTCAGGGCAATCTGAATCTGGCGCCTTACAGTTTCTTCAACGCCTTTAACTACATTCCGCCAATCATTGGCTTTTGCAGTGTCGGTCGTAAGGACAGCCTGAATAACATCGAACAGACTGGCGAGTTCGCCTGGAATCTGGCGACCCGGCCACTGGCCGAAGCAATGAACAAGAGCTGCGCAGCCGTCCCGCCGGGAACTGATGAATTTGAGTTGGCGAACCTGACCCCCGTGGCATCGCGCATCATCAAGGTGCCGCGCGTGCTGGAGACGCCGGTGTCGTTCGAATGCAAGGTCACGCAGATCGTGCAGCTGCAACGCGCGAACAGAGAGTTGGTGTCGAGCTGGCTGATTCTTGGCGAAGTGGTGGCGGTGCATATTGCCAAGTCACTGTTGAAAGACGGCATCTACGACACTGCGGCCGCAGAGCCTATTTTGCGCGGAGGCGGCCCTGCCGATTACTTTCAGCTGGGGCCGGAATCACTGTTTAAGATGTACCGGCCCACCGTTTAAACCAGGTTAAAACACCAACTCGCCGTGCGCATCGACATCGACCAGACGGGCCAATACCTCGGTCGCGGCCTGGTCGGCTTCATGCGCTGTTTTGAATTTTTGCCCGTCCAGCACACGATGAAAACGTGGCGCGCCACCCGCGCCATGGGCTTTGACGGCAATCGCCGCATCGTAACCGCCCTCACCGGGCATGACTGCGGAAACCGCTTCGACGTCTTTGAACTCTTTACGTGCCATGCCGCTTATCCTGCCTGTTAATGGGATCGCGGCAATTCTAAACCGTTTGCACGCCAGACCGCAGGGCGGTGGTCATGTCCACACCGTGCATCTGGTTAGCCTGCGCCGCGCTAACAGTGGCAAAGGTATGAAAATCCAGACTGCTGACCACCAGTTCCTGCACCACGTCGGCGAAAACGCTTAGTTCCGGGGTCGAGAAGTAAGCGTTCATCGCCTGCTCGCTGGACCATAAGCCAGACACCAACCACAAATCCGGGTCGCACATTGATTGCTGCAACGCAAAGTGCAGGCAGCCCGGTGCCTTCAACGTCGGATCGATCAGGCGACTCAATCGCACGCCCAAGTGTGCACTGCATCCGGTTCGGGCACGGGCAAAGGCAAGGTGGCTCACGGGGCCTGGATTGGGCATGATCTGCACTCCTGAGGTGGACAGCTTTTATGGGGCGCGGCGCAACTCGCTACAGCACCAGAGATTAGGCCGGTAGGGGAATTTGCCGTTAGCCGGTTTCTGCCCGGTTATTGCCTATTACTGCATCAGGGTGTTTGCTGCCTGTTGCACCTGAACCTGAGCGCAACAATTCCGCGCCTGTCGAACAACGGAGCATCAAGCAAGTTCAGGCCTTGATAAGCGGGAGTTGCTGCCTCTCTGCACGCGCGCCGACAGAATCAGGCAAGCATTGAGCAGAATCCAGGTAGCGCTTTTTTTTGCACAAAAATAGGCTGTGCTCATCGGTGAACCATCAGAGGATTCGAGGCATGTTACAGCGTGAGCCCCCTAGCGTTCAGGTGGACGATGATATGGAAAAGCAGCGTGCCGAGCTGGCCGATATCATTCGACGCTTTGCGCCTGAAGATGGCATTTTCACCACTGCCGTCGCGCCGCTGTACATGGTTCGCTACGATCATCCGGTCCAATCGTTTCCGACGCTGGCGCAACCGGCGCTGTGCATCCTCGCCCAAGGCAGCAAGGACGTGCGCCTGGGTGACGAAAGCTACACCTATGACCCGCTGAATTATCTGGTGCTTTCGGTGGCGATGCCGCTCAGTGGCTGTATTCAGCATGCCACGCCGGAGCACCCGAACCTGGCGCTGCGTCTGGACATCGACCCCGCGCAAATCAATACCCTGATCGCCGAAGCCGGCCTCATGAGCGTGCCGACCCGTCCGACCGGACGCGGGCTGTATATCGAGCGCATTGATTCGCAACTGCTCGATGCAGTGCTGCGTCTGACACGCTTGCTGTCCACTCCAAAAGACATTGCCATGCTCGCGCCGCTGATTCAGCGCGAGATCCTTTACCGTCTGTTACGCAGTCAGCAGGGCTATCAGCTGTATGAAATCGCGATGTCCAACAGCCAGACGCATCGCGTCACGCAGGCAATAAAATGGCTCAACAGCAACTACGAGCAACCCTTGCGGATCGAAGATCTGGCGCGCGAAGTGAACCTCAGCGTGTCAACGCTGCACCATCGCTTCAAGTCGGTGACGGCCATGAGTCCCTTGCAGTACCAAAAGCAGCTACGGTTGCAGGAAGCCCGACGGTTGATGCTGGCTGACGGGCTGGACGCCTCGGCAGCCGGTTATCGGGTCGGCTATGAAAGCCCTTCGCAGTTCAGTCGCGAGTACAGCCGTCTGTTCGGCGCACCGCCCTTGCGCGACCTGGCTCGGCTGCGCAAGCGCGTTTAACCCGCCACCAGCGGTCAGTCATACACGTTCAGGCCGTCAGTACCCGGCAAGCCTCGGCAGGAATGGTGATCGACACCGGATTGCCGATGCTCAGACCGAAGCCCTGGCACGGGGTACTCAGCGCGGTCAGCGAAACACCGGCGCAATCGATAGTGGTTTCGATGGTCGCGCCGATATCACGAACGAAGGTCACGGTGCCCAACAGACGATTGCCAGCAGTCGGCAGCGGCAACGATAGTTGCAGATCCTCCGGGCGCACCAACATTTTGATCTTGGCACCCGCCTCAATGCTCGCGCAGATCGGTACGTCCAACGCTTCACCGCCGGGCAAGCCGACGCGCCCGTTGCCCAGTGCGATAGCAGGAAAGATATTGCCCGAGCCAATAAAGTCGGCGACGAACTCGTTGGCCGGGTTGCGATAGATCTCAATCGGCGTGCCAACTTGTTGCACGCGATTCTGTCCCAGTACCACCACAATGTCGGCCATGGTCATGGCTTCGCGCTGATCGTGAGTCACCAGGATAGTGGTGATATTCAGCCGTTGTTGCAGTTGGCGAATCTCCACCTGCATCGACTCGCGGAGCTTGGCATCGAGTGCCGACAAGGGCTCATCCAACAGCAGCAGCTTGGGGTGCGATGCAATCGCCCGCGCAATGGCCACGCGCTGACGCTGACCACCCGAAAGCTTGGCCACTGGCCGATCAACCATTTGCTGCAACTGGATCAACTCAAGCAATTCCTTGACCCGCGCTTGCTGGTCGGCCTTGCTTACGCCACGCAGTTTCAACGGGTACGCGATGTTTTCCCCCACCGTCATGTGCGGGAACAGCGCCAGTGACTGGAACACCATGCCGAAGTTGCGCTGGTGCGCCGGGGTATGGCTCACGTCCTCGCCATCGAGACGAATCTCGCCGCCGCTCAAGGTTTCCAGGCCCGCGATCATGCGCAACAAGGTGGTCTTGCCGCAGCCGGAGGGGCCGAGAAAACATACCAGTTTGCCTTCGGGCAGGTGCAGGTTGACGTCCGTTACCGCGCAGGCCGAGCCGTAGAATTTCTCGACGTTTTCCAGGATTAATCCGGTCATTTACCTAAACCTCAAAAAATTAGAACGAAACGCCACCTTCACCGACCAGCTTCTCCAACGCCCAAATCAGGACGAAGTCGATCAGCACGATCAACACGGCAAACGAAAAGACGGTCGGATCCAGCGATGACACGGTGCGGCTGTACATCCAGATCGGCACGGTCATCACGTCGATGTTGTAGAGGAAGTAGGTGACGGTGAACTCGTTGAACGAGACGATAAACGCCAACAACATCCCGGCAAGAATCCCCGATTTCATCAACGGCACAACCACGTCGACAATGGCCCGCAACGGTGAAGCGCCGAGCATTTGCGCGGCCTCCTCGACTTCGCTGCCGATGGACATCATCGCCGCAGTGCAGTTTTTCACCACGAACGGCAGCGCCAGAATTACGTGTGCGATAACCAGCCGCGAAGTATTCATCTGAAACGGCAGGCTGTCGAATATCAGCAGCAACGCCAGACCGAGCACCACCATGGGAAACACCAGCGGCAGCGACATTAGTTGCAGTGCCACACCCTTGCCGCGAAATTCGCAGCGTGTCAGGGCATAGGACGCAGGCACCGCGACCAGGGTCGCCAGGACCATGGTCAGGCACGCGACCCACAGACTGGTGGTCATGGCTTTACCTAGACTCAACACATCACTGGCGTCGGGGGAAACAAAGGTATTCCAGGCGGCCTTGTACCACTGCAGGCTGTAGCTGCTGGGCGGAAAGTCCAGGTTCGAGGCACCACTGAACGACATGACGATCATGGTCAGAATCGGCAGCACGGCCAGCAACAGAATGAAGCCTGAGAGGACACCCGCCAAGCGACCGGTGTCTCCAGGTAGGATCGGTTGAAAGCGCAAGCGGCTTTTCGAGGGGCTGCTCATTGCGAAGCCTCCAGCAGACGGCGACGACGGCCGGTGATGTATTCAGAGAGGGTCATGATTGCCAGGGTGGTGACGATCAACACCACACCGGCAGCCGAGGCAGCAGGCCAGTTCATCAGGGGCGCGATCTGGTCGTGGACCATCACCGCCAGCATGGGCACCCGCCGACCGCCGAGCAGTAACGGCACGACGAAACTGCTGGCGTTGTAGGCGAACACCAGCGTGGCGCCGGTGATGATGCCAGGCAGGCTCATCGGCAACACTACTTGGCGAAACACTTGAAAACGACTGGCGCCCAAGGTGGCGGCGGCTTCTTCATAGCTGCGCGAAACCCCGCGCATGGCGCTGGCAATCGGTAATACCGCCAATGGGAAAGCGGTTTGCACCAGGCCCATCAGCACACCATTTTGGTTGTAGAGCATCATCACCGGACGGGTGATGATGCCCAGCCCCATCAACGCCTGATTGAGCATGCCGCCCGGGCCGAGAATCACCAGCCAGCCGTAGCTTTGCAGCAGCAGGTTGACCAGCAGCGGCAGGAGCACGGCAGCCAGAAACACCCGACGCAACAAAGGCGACTGCAAGCGCGACATGGTGTACGCCACCGGAATCGCCAGTACCACCGCGATCACCGCACTGAACAATGCCAGGCGCAAGGTCAGCAGTAATGACTTCAGGTAATACGGCTCAGCCAGTTGTGCGTAGCTGGCAAGGCTGAAGCCGGACCATTCGGCGCCCTTGGTGCCGACACTCATGCGCAACACCAGGAGGCTGGCGGCAATCAACACCGCGAGAAACAGCATCGATGGCGAGAGAAAAAGCCAGGCGCGCGCCGTGGGGGAAATCGTTTTAGCCCGGCGTACCGAGGGCGCGGCGGCCGAGCTGATCAAAGGAGGGTGTTCCATGGCGGTGATCTCGTGGGAGATGGATTCAGCATCGCGGGCAAGCGCGTTCCTACAGGAGCATGTAGGCGCTTGCTTGCCCGCGATTCGCAACTCAGGAAGAGAAGATTTCCGTGTAACGACGAATCCACTGATCGTGAACGGTGGCCAGGAAAGCGTTGTCGTGCATGATCGCTTTGTCGGCAATCTGTTCCGGCGTAAGGATGTACGGGCTCTTGCGCGCTTCTGCCGAGATGATTGCCTTGGCGTTGACCGGGCCGTTGAAGATGTCTTCGGCCATCTTGCCCTGCACCAAAGGGTCGAGAGAATGGTTGATGAAGGCGTAAGCCAGATCGGTGTCGCCCGGACGATTTTTCGGCATGACCGACTGCATCAGGTCGGTATAGAAGCCTTCTTTCATACCAAAGGTAGCACCCAGACCGTAGGCCGGATCGCGAATCTGTTTCGGAAAGAACGCCGGGGCATACAGGCCACCCATGTCCAGCGAGCCCGTGCGGAACAGCTCTGCAATCTGGTTCGGGTTCTCGCCCAAGGTCACTACGCGGTCCTTGAGCTCTGCCAGTTTCTTGAAACCGGGTTCGATGTTGTGCTCATCGCCACCGGCCAGTTTGGCGGCGATGATGATCAGGTCCATGGCCTCGGTCCAGTTCGGCGGCGGCAGGAAAATGTTCGGTGCCAGATCCCGATCCCACAGTGCGGCATAGCTGTCCGGCGCTTCTTTTACCGTGCGGGTACTGTAGATCAGGCTGTTGCACCACAGTAGATAACCGATGCCGTGACCGTTGGCGCCTGTGCGGTATTTTTCAGGCACGTCGACAATATTGGGGATGCGATTGAGGTCTGGTTTTTCCAGCAGACCGGCAGCGGCCAGGCCTTCAGCACCGACACCGGCGAGGGTGATGATGTCGTATTGCGGACGATCACCACCGGCCTTGAGCTTGGCGACCATTTCCGAGGTGCTGCCAGTACGGTCGGCAATAACCTTGGCACCGGTTTTGGCTTCGAAGGTGGCCGCGATATTGCGCAGTGCCGCCAGGCCAGTGTCGTCGGACCAGGTGAGCAAGCGCAGGGTTTTCCCCTGAAACCGGGTATCACTGGCACTGGCCCTGATGAAGGGCATCGACATCGCAGCCGCGGCGACCGATGCAACGCCCACCGTCTTGATGAATTGCCTTCTGTTCAGATCATGCTCGCCCATGACGGACTCCTTTTGTTTTTCTAAAAGTGAGGATTGATCGCAGCTTCGCCCCAGGCTGAGTGCGCCAGTTGATCCCGCTACAGCTCCCGTGCTCCGGGGGCCGTGGCTGATTCGACACGGTCATCCTGAGGCGGGGCTTGAGACGCAACAATCGAAAATTTGTCATTGAAGCCATGTGTCAAACGCATGCCTCGACAGGAGGCATGCGTGAGCTGCTTTGGTGCTAAAAGGCGGCGCGGATGACGTGTTTGAGTTCCTGAAAAGCCTGCAGTCCCCAAGGCCCCAGCTCGCGACCGATGCTGCTCTGCTTGTAGCCACCCCACGCGGCCTGCGGAAAAATCACCTGCGGCGCGTTGATCCATACCAGGCCTGCTTGCAGTGCATTGGCGACACGATCAGCCGTGCCCGGATTACGACTGACCACGCTGGCCACAAGGCCGAATTCGCTGTCGTTGGCCAAGGCGATGGCCTCGTCTTCCGTGGCGAAACGGCGCACGCACAGCACAGGGCCGAAAATCTCTTCGCGCCATAACGCACTGTCCAGGGGCACATCGGTGAACACCGTGGGCTGTATAAAATATCCGCGGGATAGATCCGCAGGCCGCTTACCACCGCACACCAGGCGTGCGCCGTCGTTCACACCCCGCGCGATATGCCCGAGCACCCGTTGGTATTGAGCCTGATTGACCAGTGCGCCCATCTCGACTTCGGGCTCGAAGGGGTCGGCCACGCGGATGGCTTCGGCGCGCGCCTTGAGCTTTTCGAGGAATGCGTCGACCAACTCATCGGCAACCAATACACGACTGGTGGCTGAACACATCTGCCCGGCATTGAAAAATCCGCCACCGCTGGCCAGCTCCACCGCCAGATCCAGATCGGCATCGGCCAGCACCAGCAGCGAGGACTTACCGCCGAGTTCCAGGCTCACGCCCTTGACCGTTTCAGCGGCCCGCTGCATAACCTGAACCCCCACCGCAGTGCTGCCGGTAAATGAGATTTTCGCGACGTTCGGGTGCGCCGACAGTGGCGCACCGACTGCCAGCCCGGTCCCGCAGACCAGGTTGAACACCCCGGCGGGCAGACCGCTTTGCGCAATGATGTCGGCCAGTTCGAGCTCCGGCAGCGGCGTGACTTCCGACGGTTTCAATACCACGCAACAGCCGGCTGCCAAGGCGGGGGCCAGCTTCCAGGCAGTGGTGACCATCGGGAAGTTCCACGGCACGATCAACCCGACGACGCCACACGGTTCACGCCGTAGACGCGCCGCGAAGTCTTCACTGGGTAGCGTCACGGTGCTGTCTTGCTGCCCGTCCAGCGCTTCGGCCAGGCTGGCGTAATAGTCGAATGTGGCGATGACATCATCGACATCGATTGCGGCCTCAAACAGCGGCTTACCGTTGTTGCGCGATTGCAGCTCAATCAGTCGCTCGCGTCGTTCCCGCACCCCGCTGACGATCTTGCGCAACAGCACGCCCCTGGCCGCTCCCGTGGTCTGTGACCAGATAGGGAGTGCCAGACGCGCGGCTCGCACAGCGTGTTCGACGTCCGTGGCATCGCCGCCAGCCAACGTCGCCAGCGGCGCTTCGGTGGCCGGGTTGATCACCCTAAGTTGCTCACTGCCCGACAACCATTGGCCATCAATGTAGAGCCCAGCAAGGGGTGTGCTATTCGGGTTTGCTTGAGCGTTCAGCATGCTTTCATTCCGGTCATCCAGAGGGTCTGGTCTATTTCGATCAAGGTCGGGCATTGGCGGTCGCCCGCTTTTCGCAACGCCAGCTTCAGTTCCTCGACGCCAGCAATCCTCTCTGCTTCACAGCCCAAGGCTTTGGCGACGCCGATAAAGTCGGGGGTATAAATGTCGACGCCCACCGGTTCAATCGAGCGGTTGACCATGTATTTTTTGATTTCCTCGTAGCCCTGATTATTCCAGAGCAGGACGATGATCGGCGTGCGCGCTTCCACAGCGCTGGCCAGTTCCGAGAGGGTAAATTGCAAACCCCCATCGCCTATCAGGCACACCACGGCGCCACGAGCCTTGGCTTCAGAAGCACGCCCCAGCCAGGCGCCAATCGCGGCAGGCAAGGCGTAACCGAGGGTGCCGTAACCGGTCGATGAGTTGAACCAGCGACGCGGCTGCTCCAGATTGAGGGTCAAATTGCCGGTGTAGACGGGTTGAGTCGAGTCGCCGACCAGCACCGCATCGGGTAACACGTCGAGCACCGTCTGCAAAAAAACAGTCTGCCCGCGAGTGGCGTCGTCCCAGGTGGTCGCCAGGGTTTCGCGCAACGCAGCGGCGCGCGTGAGGCCCCAGTCCGCGCAGCGTGGAGCCAGTTCTTTTTTGCCAAGCCCGGCCAACAAAGCTTGCACGGCCGTGTCGGCATCGGCGACCAGCGCCACCTGCGGCGCATAGTTGCGCACGGTCTGATCAGGGTCGATATCAATGCGCAGCAATGCACCCGGGATCTCGAAACCACCGGCGAAGGTGATGTCGTAATCGGTTTCGGCCAGTTCGGTGCCGATGGCCAATACCACATCGGCCTCAGCTACCAGCGCACGCGTCGCCACCAGCGATTGGGTTGAGCCGATCAACAGTGGGTGACGCGATGGCAGCATGCCCTTGGCATTGATGGTCAGCGCTACCGGGGCTTCCAACTGTTCAGCAAGCCGTGCCAACGCAGGCGCGGCATCGATGGCGCCACCACCGGCCAGAATCAATGGCCGCCTGGCCGCCGCCAGCAGGCTGACCATTCGCGCGATGGCCTCGGGCGCCGCACCGGCACGGCTGACATTCACAGGTTCGCTGGTGAGCAACGCGTCGGCATTTTCTACCAATACATCAAGGGGGATTTCGATGTGCACCGGGCGTGGACGACCGGCCTGAAACAACGCAAACGCGCGAGCCAGCACTGCCGGTAATTCCGACGCCGACATCAAGGTGTGGGAAAACGCGGCAACGCCCGCGACCAGATTGCTCTGCGATGGCAGCTCATGCAACTTGCCGCGCCCGCCGCCCAACTGGCTGCGCGATTGCACACTGGAAATCACCAGCATCGGAATCGAGTCAGCGTAGGCCTGGCCCATGGCCGTGGTGATGTTGGTCATGCCAGGGCCGGTGATGATGAAGCACACACCCGGCTTGCCACGGGTGCGCGCATAACCGTCGGCCATGAAGCCGGCGCCTTGCTCATGGCGCGGCGTGACATGGTTGATCGACGAGCCGGCGAGCCCGCGATAGAGCTCGACGGTGTGCACACCCGGGATACCGAAGACCTGCTCGACGCCATAGCCCTCGAGCAATTTGACCAATACTTCGCCGCACGTTGCCATGTTCGCCTGCCTTTCTTTTATTCGGGAACTGCACGTTGTCGCGGCGCTCAGGCCTGCCAGACACACTGCAGATGAGGCCCAATTGGACCCGGCATGCCGTAGCGGTGACAACGCAAAAAATGTCATGCTAGGCATGTCCTCCATTCATGCCTGAGCCCCGATGAAACGCCTGCCGCCCTTACCTGCCCTGCATACTTTTCTGATTACAGCCCAGTGCTGCAATTTCACGCGGGCCGCAGAACTGCTGCACATCACCCAAGGCGCAGTGAGCCGGCAGATCTCGGGGCTGGAAAGTCATCTGGGCTATACGTTGTTCCAGCGCCAGGCACGCGGACTGAGCCTGACCGCCCAAGGGCGCGAGCTGTTCCCACGGATTCAGAAAGTGTTTTCGTTGATCGACGAAGCGGTCGAACACGTCGGTGCGAAACGCGAAACCCTGCGACTCAAGGCCCCGACGTGCATGATGCGTTGGCTGCTGCCGCGTTTGTTGCAGTGGCAGAAAGAGCGCCCGGATGTCCCCGTCGAGCTGACCACCACCGTGCAACATGCCGTGGATTTCCGCCGCGAAGAGTTTGATGCCGCCGTAGTGTATGGGGCACCGCCGGCCAATTCGGTGGCGGCACATCATCTATTCGATGAGCAATTGACCCCGGTCTGTTCTCAGCAACTGTTGGCCGGGCCGATACCGCTCAAGACCCTGGCCGATCTGGAGCAGCACATGCTGCTGCACCCGACTCGCGACCAGCGTGATTGGGAAAGCTGGCTCAAGGTCGCCGGAGCGACCGTCAGTAATATCGCCAAGGGCCAGCATTTCGACACGCTGGACCTCGCCATGTCAGTCGCATCACAAGGGACAGGCGTGGCCATCGGTGATTGGGCTCTGATCGGCGAGGACCTCAGCGCCGGACGGCTGGTGGCGCCCTTCGACCTCAAGGTGCGCACCGGTGCCGCGTATTACCTGGTGTATCCCGAACGCTCCGACCCATCGCCCGAGTTACGCGAACTGATCGACTGGCTGCTCGTCCAGGCGGCCGAGCGCGCCAGTCAATAACTGACGCTCAATAGCCAACTGTAAAGCGCTGACGCGGGTGCGCGTGCTGCTCAACTTCATCGAGCATGGCGATGGCATAGTCGGCAAAGCTGATCGAACTTTTACCGGCGGCACTGACCAGCAAATCGTCTTTACCCAGACGAAATGCACCGGTGCGTTCGCCTTCGAAGAACTCCGCCGACGGCGAAAGAAAGGTCCAGTCCAGCGACTTTTCCTGACTCAGCGTCTCCAGAAACGCCACACCCGCGCCGGCTTCGGCTTTGTACTCTTCAGGGAAGTCTGGCGTATCGATCACCCGCAGACCCGGCGCGACGAACAGACTGCCAGCCCCGCCTACCACCAACAGACGGGGAACCCCAGCCTGCTTCACCGGTTCGATGGTCGCGCGGGCCGACACACTGGAAAAATGCGTCGCACTGATCACCACGTCATGCCCGGCGACTGCATCGGTATAGGCCTTGGCATCGCTGACATCCAGGTTTTTGCAGACCACGCCCGCACGTCCGGCGAGAGAGGAAGGGTCCCGAGCAATGGCCGTCACGCTATGACCACGGCGCAGGGCTTCTTCTAACAGCTGACTTCCGGCACGGCCGGTGGCACCGATAATTGCGATTTTGCTCATGGTGGTTCTCCGAAGGTAAGGTAATGAACAGAGCTTAGTTGCGCGACTCAGTACAAAAAATGCGATGCTTGAGCATAGTTTGTTTCTAAAATCGGGCAAATCATGGATCGGCTAATCGCAATGCGGGTGTTCGTGACAGTGGTGGACAGGGGCAGCCAGTCAGCAGCGGCGGACCATCTGGACATGTCGAGACCAGTGATTTCGCGCTACCTGGCCGAGCTGGAAGACTGGATCGGCGCACGCCTGATGCACCGCACCACGCGCAAACTGAGCCTCACCGCCGCAGGCAACGAAACCCTGCCACGCTGCCGGCAGTTATTAGAGCTGTCGGCCGATATGCAGGCGGCTGTCAGCGTTCCGGCCGATACGCTGCGCGGCGCTTTACGCATCAGCGTCAGTACCTCTTTCGGTCACGCGCAAATGGCCGATGCGGTCAGCGACTTCGTTAAACGGCACCCCGGCGTGAGCATCGATATGCAGGCCCTGGACCGCACGGTGAATCTGATCGACGAGCGCATTGATCTGGCCATTCGAGCCAGCAATGACTTGGACCCGAATCTGATTGCGCGGCGCCTAACGGTCTGTCGCTCGGTGATCTGCGCGTCACCGGGCTACTTGCACGAACATCCCTCGCCACTGCGAGTGGAAGACCTCAGCGAGCATAATTGCCTGACACATTCCTATTTCGGTAAAAGCCTGTGGCATTTCGAGCAGGATGGCGAACAGGTCGCTGTGCCTATCCACGGCAATATCAGTGGCAACGAAACCACCGCCCTGATGCGTGCAACCATGGCTGGAGCCGGCGTGGCAATGCTACCGTCGTACCTGGTCAGCCCGTTTCTGCGCAACGGTGAGCTGATCCGGCTATTACCCGAAGCGCGGCCTCTGGACCTGACCCTGTATGCGGTGTACGCCTCACGCAAGCATATGCCCACCACCTTGCGCAGTTTGTTGGACTTCCTCGTCGACCGGTTCAAGGCAGGACCCGAATGGGATGAGAACCTTTGACAGAGATTCGCAATTTGTTATTCGGCCGGCATGCATACCGCCCTATCGAGTAGCCTGCTATCGGTCTAGAATAGCCTGCCCTGTCCTGCCGACTTTTACGGCGAGGTCACTGCTAGTTGAGCCCCTACTTGACCAGTCTCAACCAACCTAAACCTGCGATCCGAGGCGTGTTATTCGCGCTGATGATGGCGGTCTTTCTCAGCGCACTGGATCAGACCATTGTTGCAGTCTCGATGCCGGCGATCTCTGCGCAATTCAACGATTTCGACCTGCTCGCGTGGGTGATCTCTGCCTACATGGTGGCGATGACTGTTGCGGTGCCTATTTATGGCAAGCTCGGCGATCTGTATGGACGCCGGCGCCTGATGCTGTTTGGTCTGGGAATGTTCACCCTGGCCTCATTGTTCTGCGGCGTGGCCCAAAGCATGGAGCAACTGGTGCTGGCGCGGATACTTCAGGGCATCGGCGCGGGCGGCATGGTTTCGGTCAGTCAGGCGATCATTGGCGACATCATCCCGCCTCGCGAACGCGGGCGTTATCAAGGTTACTTCAGCGGCATGTACGCGCTGGCGAGCGTGGCCGGGCCGGTGCTCGGCGGCTTCATGACCCAATACCTGTCGTGGCGCTGGGTATTCCTGATCAATCTGCCGCTGGGCATCAGCGCCTTGTGGATCGCCCACCGCAGGCTGGTCGGGCTGCCTATTCCACAACGCAAGCCGATCATCGACTACCTCGGCACGCTGCTGATGATCATCGGCCTGAGTGCGCTGTTGCTGGGCATTACCGAAATCGGCCAAGGCCATGACTGGCGCGACAGCCAGGTGCTCGCGCTGCTGGGGATCGCGCTCTTGGCCCTGATCACGTTTGTCGGGTACGAGCATCGCACCCAGGAGCCCTTGCTGCCGATGCACCTGTTTGCAAATCGCAACGCGGTGTTGTGCTGGTGCACGATGTTCTTCACCAGTTTCCAGGCCATCTCCTTGATCGTGTTGCTGCCACTGCGCTTCCAGACCGTGACCGGCGGCGGTGCCGACAGCGCAGCCCTGCACCTGATGCCATTGGCCATCGGCATGCCCATGGGCGCGTATTTCGCCGGCCGGCGCACCTCAATGACCGGGCGCTACAAACCGATGATTCTCATCGGAGCAGTGTTGATGCCCCTTGCCATCCTGGGCATGGCCTACACCCCACCGCAAGCAGCGCTGCTCAGCGGTGCGTTCATGGTGTTGACCGGTTTTGCCAGCGGCCTGCAGTTCCCAACGTCGCTGGTCGGCACTCAAAATTCGGTGGCGCAGCGAGACATGGGCGTCGCCACCAGCACCACCAACCTGTTCCGCTCACTGGGTGGCGCAGTCGGTGTGGCACTGATGTCGGCGCTGCTGCTGGCAATGCTGCAACGGTCCGGCCTCGCACAACTGAGCGGCACCCCCATGGGCGCCGAAGGCAGTTCGGGCAACGTATTGATGGACAGCCTGAATGCCGCCAGTGGACCGGCGCAACAATACTTGCGAGGGGAATTGCTCCTGACATTCCGGCATTTACTGATGGTCAGCGCGGGGATTTCGCTGTTAGGTCTGGCCGCCGCACTGGCGATGCCTGACAACCTGTTGCGCGGGCGCGGGGACAAAGACAGGGACGTCTGAAACAGCTTCGCCAGGTCGCTGATTCGCGGCGGCCTGACGAAGCGACAGGGTTGATGACGTTATAGGCTGTAGTAACCCACCGCGACCAGATAGTGACCGACCTTGCGCACGTACGCGTGCTTGTTCTCTACCTTGTTGGTCACCGGGTTGCGCCAACGGTATTCGTATTCGCCCTCGTCCTGTTTTTTGATCAACGCCAGAATCGGCTCGCCCACGGGCTTACCTTCAGGGTCTTTGACCTTGCTGAAATCCGTATTGATCAGCCGCAGATTGGTACCGTGGGCGGCATAACGCTGGTTGTTCAGATCGACCACGAACACATAGAGGTCATCGTGAAGGAACCCGCCTTTCAAACTGTTGATGGCGCTGAGGGTGCCCTGCTCGTCCTTGGCCAGTTCAGCGGAGGCTTTGTCCAGCAAGGCCTTGGCCTGTTCGGACGATGCGCGTGGCAGGTAATAACCGACCGCCAGGATCCGGTCACCCACACGCTGGTAGTACACGTGCTTGAGCTCGACCTTGCCATCGCTCCAGTTCTGCCAGCGGTATTCTGCCTGCTGGATACCCTCGGCTTGCGGTGCCGCCAGGCCTTGCTTGAACGCTTTTTGCAAATCAGGTCCCAGTAAATCGGACACGTCACGTCCGATCAACGCAACGGAAGGCCCGCCGCTGGCCAGCATCACGCCGTTGGTATCGACCACATAGACATAGAGTTCCCCCTTGACGAAGTCCCCCTGACGGCTGAATTCGGCAAATGCCTTATCGCCCTGATCGTGATATCGAGCCAGCGCTTTGACCAGCAAGGCCTTGGCGGCCTGCCCATCATCGACTGTTTTCGCCGTCGTTTCAGCTGCCGCCCAAGCATGGCTGAAGCACAGGCATAACAATCCGCCCACTACAGCTTGTTTCAGCAGACCCCTCATTGCGCATTCCCCAATCTTATTAGTGTCGTCATAGCTTAGACGGCTGGTGGAGATAGGGAATTATTCACAAAGACAAGGTTCGCTGGACCGCCCCCTTAAGCCGAGCCTGCCTGACCGGCCTCGCAGAATGTTTCAATCGGAAATCACCTTGCACCCCGTAGCGTCTTGCAGCGCTTGCAGGCTCACTCCAGGGGCAATTTCCACCAGTTTCAAACCGGCCTCGGTGACATCCAGCACGGCCAGGTCGGTGATGACCCGGTTGACCACGCCAACGCCGGTCAACGGCAGGTCGCAGTTTTTCAACAGCTTGTGGGCGCCGCCCTTGGCCGTGTGCTCCATCAATACGACAACACGCTTGACCCCGGCTACCAGGTCCATGGCGCCCCCCATGCCCTTGACCATCTTCCCAGGGATCATCCAGTTGGCCAGATCACCTTTTTCAGAAACCTGCATGGCCCCAAGAATCGACAGGTTGATATGGCCGCCCCGGATCATCGCAAACGAGTCGGCACTGTTGAAAAAGCTGCTGCCGGGCAACGTGGTGATGGTCTGTTTACCCGCATTGATCAGGTCAGGGTCGACTTCGTTGTCACGCGGAAACGGGCCGATACCCAGCAGGCCATTTTCACTTTGCAGCCAAACGTCCATGCCTTCGGGAATGTAGTTGGCGACCAACGTCGGCAAACCGATACCGAGGTTGACGTAAAAGCCGTCCTGCAATTCTTGGGCAGCGCGTTGCGCCATTTCTTCACGAGTCCAGGCCATGATCAGGCGCTCCGCACAGTGCGTTGTTCGATACGTTTTTCAGGCGTGGCGTTGAGCACCAGACGCTGTACGTAAATGCCCGGCAAGTGAATCTGATCCGGGTCCAGCTCGCCGAGCTCGACGATCTCTTCGACTTCGACCACGCAGACTTTCGCGGCCATGGCTGCCAGCGGGTTAAAGTTGCGCGCGGTCTTGTTGAACACCAGGTTGCCGGATTTGTCCGCCTTCCAGGCTTTGACCAAGGCAACGTCGGCGCGCAGGGAGCGCTCCATCACGAACCACTCGCCATCGAACTCACGGGTTTCCTTGCCCTCGGCGACCAAGGTGCCGTAACCGGTTTTGGTAAAAAACGCCGGGATACCCGCGCCGCCCGCACGCAACTTTTCGGCCAGTGTTCCTTGAGGGGTGAATTCAAGCTCCAGCTCTCCAGCCAGATACTGACGCTCGAACTCTTTGTTCTCGCCCACGTAGGACGAGATCATTTTGCGGATCTGCCGGGTGGTGAGCAGTTGGCCCAGGCCAAAGCCGTCAACGCCAGCGTTGTTGCTGATGACGGTCAACTCACGCTTGCCGCTGTCTCGTAGCGCGGCGATCAAGGCTTCCGGAATACCACACAGGCCAAAGCCGCCAACCGCCAGGGTCATGCCATCTTCGACGAGACCTTGCAGAGCTGATTCGGCGGTCGAGTAGATTTTGTTCAATTGTTATTCCTCGAAGATCGCCATGCCCAAGGTTATCGCGGGCAGCGGCGCAGGTTTCGGGTCGTGGCTTTACGGTGTCGTCTGAGCGTAGACCGCTGATGGGGATAACGCAGTATTCATCGAGACGAGTTTGGGTACCCCTGGCGTCGGTCCCTGGTCCTCAGAAAGTCATTGAGCCCACTATCACTTGGCCCCTTCCACCCAAAACCATTGAACCCGCCCAGCCTTCAAGTGCGGGAAAGCCGGCATGACGTCACCTTCGGTAAACAGTCGCCGCGAGCGCGCCGTGGCGTTGCTGAACCAGTAACCGGTGTGCGTGCAGGGGTCACCCACGTTAAGCGCAGGCTTGGGCTGTTCGTCGAAGCGCGCATACCACCGCGCGGTGGACGCTTCGCTAAAGCCTCCATGCACGGGATAGGGGTGCAGACAACCGGTGTCCTGTACGCGTATCGATTTGAGCGCAGCGTTCACATCAACGTAAGCCGCTGGCGACGCCTCACCCTGCCTGCCCAGGTCCGGCAAGACGCCGGCGCGGATGATCAAGCCATCGTTATAGGCATGAAAAACGACGGCACTGCAACGGCTGAGCTGTCGGCGCAATGCATCGCTGCCGCCCAACCGCGCGACAAAGCGGTTACCAATAATCGTGTACCAATTCACCCCTTTGATGTGATCGAGCAAGCGCAAGCTGTCTATATGCGGCAAGGGATCGACCATCAGGCCGGTATATTTCTGCGCCAGTTGGTATTCCAACGGGAAGTAGTGATGACCGTCATTAGGAAACACGCACGCCAGACCACCATAACCATGCTCTGCCTGGACCTGATCACACAGGTATTTAAGCCAGCACTCATAGCGTTGAGCGCCTTCGGGCTCAAGCAGCATGGACAACGGCAAGACCATTTTCAGACAGGAGCGATCAATGTCGGCCTGGCTTCGGGGCGTGTTCATGACAAACAGCCGATACTCGGCAGTTTCTTGCAACGTGCCACTGCCAATCGACCAGATAAATTGCTCGTCCGGCGAACTGTCGAGAATCTTGCGTCGACAACCGGCAAAGCTGCTGGGCGTCATTTTTCGCAGGTGCTTGTAGAACTGCCATTTGAGCCTGGCTTTGAACTGCTGGCGAAACCAGACGAAACATTCTTCTATCCGCTGTTTGGTTTCCAGTGTGTGGCCGTGCCTGAAGTAGAGCGTGGTAATCAGCCCTAGGCGAACGACTGGATCGCCTTCAGCAGAGTTGATCGCCAGACTCGCAGCCTGATACCTGAGCCGACCCAAAGGGCTTACGTCATCAGAGACAATTTCTGACATGCCCTGTCCTCTCAATCTGAAGTTTTCTGACTGCAGAGACTGAAGGGTCTTTCGGGGAGGGGCAATACGCGAAAATTACTTTGGGAAATCAGCCACGCATTTCAAGAAGTGTCCTACTCATGTCCTACAAAAATAGCGACTTTTTCAGCGTTTTCGCTGCCCCAGGCAACGGACGCAAAGAGCCGTGGGGTTATGGGTTCTGAAAAGCGGCTAATTTATGAATGCAGGCCGATTTTTTCGTGATGTTAACAATACGTCTTTTTTAAGCGTTTAGCGCGGGGCCGCTGTGAAAAGAAGGTCTTACTTCAGACCGTTCCTAAAAGGTCAGGCAGCACCCTTAGTTTCAGCGGCGGCCCTTGTACCGTCATGATTGTTATTTTATGGGATTTGTGACAAACAAGGTTGCTTGGTCACGTTGAAATAAAGCATTCGATAGTCCTCGCACGAGAATGAGAGAAGAGTTTCCATTCTCGCCCCTCAAGGCACCTGAAGGTATCGAGAACGTGACGATTACTTTATCCTGCCCTGGCTCAAATACAATAAGCGCCTCAAGCTTCATCATTTTTTTAACCATATGAAATATTACAGTTTCCAGGCGCATGGAGACGCTCAGCGCACTAGCCTCTGATAGGGTGACCGTAATGTTCAGGTCCTGAACTGTCTCCTTGGACTCGATGTAGGAGTCTTCAACGGCAATGAAAGGTAGCGAGGTGAAAGAGGGCGTATCGACTGCAGCTGGACTGATAAAAGCGATGTCGGACAAATAGATATTTCCGCCTTCAGGTAGCGTAAAGGAGAGCATATTGACGGGCTGAGAAAAATCAATATTTAAATTACTGAGAGGCACTAAAATTTGCTGCAAGAGGAAAGTTTCAACGCCAGGAACTATTTCAACGACAGGCAACAACATGATTTGATTTGCAGCCGGGTTTAATATGAGATTACCTAACGCAATATCAAGCTTTACGAGCGCTTGAGGATTCTCTTCGAGTAGATGAGTGACGTAAAAACTTAAATGCGTGTAGCGTGAGATATCAACGGGATCTTCATTGTCGCGGGGGTAGAGTTCGAGTTTGGCCGGCGATGATGCTATCGTATTTTTCAAGTTCAAAAAACTGTGATGGAGGTGGTGTGTATAGCGCTCTGACTTGCTGAATGATGCCTGTTTTTTTATTTCGCCCTCCCCCAGCCTGATGGTCCAGGCCCATTTTCCTGGTGTAGATGAAGCGTCATCAGAGTAAAGAGTTTCAAAACTTTGGACATTATAAGTATTTGATCGTTGAACGTGTGCAGAACTTCGAACTTCGGCCTTGGGCAGTAGAGGTACACTTACAGATGAACCATCAAAGAACGGCAAAAATTGCTGCTCACCTCCGAGCGTCAGGCGAAAAAAACCAGCGATATAAAATGCCCCTAGAAGACGCTGTTCCTCTTGTGTCAGTCGAGGGACAGTCAGATCACCCCAAGCGAGAGCGTCATCCTCTCCCAATGGATAACCGGGCGACCATATTTCATTAAAATAGTTATGATTGGCGCCCATCAGCAATACGGAACTTCGCAATACATTGTCATTGAATGCGAGCCTGGAGAGATCTAAAGATTGTTGACCGTTTAAATTTTTGGAGTCACTGTCTAAAAACGGATGAATGAACGCTGTGTGGGTATCGGGGACGCTGATACCTTCATACGAAGTACCCCCTAATAATAAAGCCGCCGGTATACCATAACCTCTTTTCAGCAGACGATTCAGGGTGATAGTCCGCGCGACGCCTTCGCCGCCGCGCGAATGCCCCATCAACCCTATGTTGTTTAGGTCAAGCCTGCCTTTCAGGAGCGGAAGATCTGGGCAATTACCTTTGTTCGCTTCGGTGAGTAAGTCAAGGTGAGCTAAAATCAAATGAGCCCGCGATGTACTTTCCAGGTTAGGGAGTTGCTTTGATCCTATGCCGTAAATGGCGTTAGCCGACAGGGACACAACGACGTAACCATGACTAGCCAGTTCTGTTGCTGCCGTGCTGTAACCTTCATGACTGGGGATGGGTGCTTTATTGGGCGGACAGGGCCATGCTTGAATTTTAGGTTCGCGACCAAGTGTAGCCGAATAGCACACGTGATGACGACCATGTAAGAAAATAACAACGGGGTGAGCTTCTTCGGTGTCTTTCGGCAGATACACCGCCGCGCGAAATTCTGACTTAAAAGGAGGGTTAGCAGGCAGCTCCAAGACGTCATCGCCATAATCATAATCATAACGAATTACTTGGAAAGTACCTGACGGAACTGGGCCAGGCCCTGTTGCCTTTTGAGTTCGTGT
Organism: Pseudomonas sp. 10C3; assembly: GCF_036346185.1. Taxonomy (NCBI): domain Bacteria; kingdom Pseudomonadati; phylum Pseudomonadota; class Gammaproteobacteria; order Pseudomonadales; family Pseudomonadaceae; genus Pseudomonas; species Pseudomonas sp. 10C3. The sequence goes on from NZ_JASJVE010000001.1 coordinate 346,195, forward strand.
TCGAGCTTTTTTTTGCCGAGGCGCGCCCTCATATCCTGCTTGAGTTTGAAGTGTTTTAACAAACTCTTCCGGAGCAATGACTTCTTTTATTTGGTTAATGCTCACGAAATTATTTTCAAGGTCCTTAGTCATGCGTATTGCTCCATTTCTATCGTGAGCGAGTGCCTATCCGCAAGAGGTCAGACAGATCACTGTACTGCGTATTTTTAGGCCACTAACAGCTTAGAACAGGAGCATGAAAACGCAAGTTTGAAGTACACCCTAACCGGATGTCAGGGAAGGCGATGCTGTTCCGTAAGAATAGAGTCGCCTTTCGCGAGCGACGGCGCGAGGGCATTGCCCCGACCAAGCAGCGGGCGCTTACCGAGGCCGCAAAAAAACCTGCCCGACGAGCAGACCGTCGTACGTCGGCAACGAGCCTCTGCCGGCGAGCAGAAAGCCCAGTTGGCCCATGAGCTCGGTAATAAGTAGGGAAACCTTTGCCAGTCCTTATGCAAGGATAACTGATACATGCCCGTCGCTCGATACTCTCGGTCACTGAGCGCGACGCTCTGCTTGCGCTGCCGGACAGCCAGGACGACTTGATCCCCTACGCCTTCCTTTGACTATCCATGTGAAACGGCAACAGGCCCTAGGTAAATACTTAGTAAACTAACTATCCCGACAACGTGCAGGAAGATATAAATACAGGCCAAGCGCCATCCGGTTATATTCGTTCGGATAGCGCTGCCTGAGCACCGTTCAAGAACGCAAAGCGGGGCTCAAGCGAAGCATGTCCAGAACGGTATCGACCAGTTGCTCGGCCTCTTTACAGAGCGCAAAGCTGTCCGGGATCAGCAACCACTGGCCAAGAATGCCGTCAATATAGCCATGCAGACAGATCGAGGCGCGTGTGGTGTTCAGATCGGCAGGCAATTGGTTTTTACGCACGGCATTGCTCAGGGCCAGCCCGATGCGGTCATTGCAGTCGACGGCTGCAGCTTGACGCTGTCGCCGCATGTCACACATTTCATCGGTGAATTCGCACTTATGAAACAGAATTTCATTGATGCGACGGGTTTTAGGGTCTAGTGCAACTTGATGAAACAAATGAATCAGCAATTTTCGCATGCAGCCCAGCGGGTCAACTTCGTCCTCACTTTCGCTGGCTTTGGCCATTTCATCGAGCGGCTCATGCAGGCTGTCGAGCATCGCCTGCACCAGATCAGCTTTATTGCTGAAGTGCCAATAAATGGCGCCACGAGTCACACCCGCAAGCTTGGCAATGTCCGCGAGCGTGGTGCGGGCCACCCCGCGCTCATAGAACGCCTTCTCGGCAGCTTCCAGAATCTGGCTTCGGGTTTCCTGAGCTTCCTCTTTGGTGCGACGGACCATGGCAGTAAAACCTCAATCAAAATGTCGCAAGCTGATGACGTCAATCGGCCTGCGACTGCACCGGGCAGCCTTTGTATTGCCTTGTCCCGGACCTACTTTCATGCCTTGCCGTGCTGGAGTGTCGCAGTGCAGGGTATTTACAAACAACCATGAACGTAAGTATATTCCTTAGCATGCTACTTATCTAGTCACCCCTTTTTTCACCTTTTTACTTTCTTGAGCAACTCAAGCTCCTGAGCCGAGGATCTTCATGCAATTCAAGCCAGCTGTTACCGTTCTGGTCACTGCCGTCGCCCTGGCAACACTGCTCAGCGGATGCAATAAAAAGCAAGAGGCTGCGCCAGCGCCGCCCCCTCCTCAGGTCGGTGTCGTTACCCTGCAAACGCAAGCTTATACCCTGACCACTGAGCTGCCGGGCCGTACCACGGCGTACCGCATTGCTGAAGTGCGTCCTCAGGTCAACGGCATCATTCTCAAGCGGTTGTTCACTGAAGGCGGTGACGTCAAGGCTGGCGAGCAGCTTTACCAGATCGACCCGGCGCTTTACGAAGCGACGGCCAACAGTGCCAAGGCGACCCTGCAGTCGGCAAAATCGCTGGCTGATCGTTATAAGCAGTTGGTGAACGAGCAGGCGGTGAGCCGCCAGGAATACGACACGGCACAAGCTTCCGCCCTGGAAGCACAGGCAGCCCTGCAGACCGCTCAGATCAACTTGCGCTACACCAAAGTGCTCGCCCCGATCTCCGGGCGTATCGGCCGCTCTGCCGTCACAGAAGGCGCGCTGGTCAATAACGCCCAGACCAACGCCATGGCAGTGATTCAGCAACTAGACCCGATCTACGTCGACGTTGTCCAGTCTTCGACCGACATGCTCAAGCTGCGGCATGAACTTGAAGGCGGCCAACTGCAAAAAGCCGGAGAAAACGCGGCCAAGGTCAAGTTGACCCTGGAAGACAACAGCCCCTATCCACTTGAAGGCAAACTGGAGTTCTCGGAAGTCTCGGTCGATCAGACCACAGGCTCCGTCACCTTGCGCGCCAAGTTCCCGAACCCGGCTCACACCTTACTGCCAGGCATGTTCGTGCATGCTCAACTGCAGTCTGGCGTGAACAAAGCCGCGATTCTGGTTCCGCAACAGGGCGTAACGCGTGACCTGAAAGGCACGCCGACCTCGCTGATCGTGAACAAGGACAACAAGGTCGAACTGCGCACCCTTGTGGCCTCGCGCACCGTTGGCAACGACTGGCTGGTCGAAAGCGGTCTGAACCCGGGTGACCGTGTCATTACCGAAGGTCTGCAGTACGTCAAACCTGGCGCTGAAGTGAAGGTCGCCGAAGCGACCAACGTCAAGGCAACAAACCCGGCACCTGCACCGGCCACTGAAAAAGCCGCGAGCAGTAAAGGGGAGTAATTCATGTCGAAATTTTTTATCGACCGTCCAATCTTTGCCTGGGTAATTGCCCTGATCATCATGTTGGTCGGGGCACTCTCGATCCTCAAACTGCCGATCAACCAATACCCGGCCATTGCACCGCCCGCCATCGCGATCCAGGTGACCTACCCAGGTGCGTCCGCACAGACCGTGCAGGACACCGTGGTTCAGGTCATCGAACAACAACTCAACGGTATCGACAACCTGCGGTATGTCGGTTCTGAAAGTAACTCCGATGGCAGCATGACCATCACTGCGACGTTCAACCAGGGCACCAACCCTGATATCGCGCAGGTTCAGGTCCAGAACAAACTGAACCTGGCAACACCCCTGCTGCCACAAGAAGTGCAGCAGCAAGGTATTCGTGTGACCAAGGCGGTGAAAAACTTCCTGATGGTCGTCGGTTTGGTGTCCGAAGACGGCAGCATGACCAAGGATGACTTGGCCAACTACATCGTGTCGAACATGCAGGACCCTATCTCACGGACCGCCGGTGTCGGTGACTTTCAGGTCTTCGGTGCCCAGTACGCCATGCGTATCTGGCTGGACCCGGCCAAGCTGAACAACTTCCAGCTGACCCCGGTGGACGTTAAAGCCGCTATCACGGCACAGAACGTTCAGGTTTCATCGGGTCAGATCGGTGGTCTGCCTGCGCTTCCCGGCCAACAACTGAACGCCACCATCATTGGCAAAACCCGTCTGCAAACAGCCGAACAATTCGAAAAAATCCTACTCAAGGTCAACCTTGATGGCTCCCAGGTACGCCTGAAAGATGTCGCCAGCGTCGGTCTGGGGGGCGAGAACTACAGCGTCAGTGCCCAGTTCAACGGCAAAGCGGCTTCCGGCCTTGCCATTAAACTGGCCACTGGCGCCAACGCACTGGACACCGCGAAAGCGATCCGCACCACGATTGCCCAACTGGAACCTTTTTTTCCGCCTGGCATGAAAGCGGTGTATCCGTATGACACCACGCCAGTCGTCACTGAATCGATCTCGGGTGTAATCCACACCCTGGTCGAAGCCATCGTTCTGGTGTTCCTGGTGATGTACCTGTTCCTGCAGAACTTGCGGGCCACGATCATCACCACGATGACCGTGCCCGTGGTCTTGCTCGGTACGTTCGGTGTCCTCGCGGCGGCGGGCTTTACCATCAACACCCTGACCATGTTCGGCATGGTGCTGGCCATCGGCTTGCTGGTGGACGATGCGATTGTGGTGGTGGAGAACGTCGAACGGGTAATGGCCGAAGAAAAACTGTCACCCAGAGACGCCACGCGAAAATCCATGGGTCAGATTCAAGGGGCTCTGGTCGGTATTGCCTTGGTACTGTCGGCGGTTCTGCTGCCAATGGCGTTCTTCGGCGGCTCCACAGGGGTGATTTACAAACAGTTCTCGATCACCATCGTTTCAGCCATGGCGCTCTCGGTGCTGGTTGCCCTGATCTTCACGCCAGCGTTGTGTGCAACCCTGCTCAAACCGATTGACCACGAAAAACACGGTCAACCCAAGCGTGGTTTTTTCGGCTGGTTCAACCGCACCTTCGACCGCAGCGTACTGAGTTACGAGCGCGGCGTCGGCAACATGATCAAGCACAAAACTCCGGCTTATCTGGCCTATGCGCTGATCTTTGCCGGGATGGTCTGGATGTTCAACAGCATCCCGAGCGCGTTCCTGCCAGAAGAAGACCAGGGCGTGATCTTCGCCCAGGTGCAGACACCCGCGGGCTCATCCTCAGAGCGTACGCAAACCGTACTCGACAATATGCGCAGCTACCTGCTCGATAAGGAAGGCGCAGGGGTCAAGTCGGTGTTCACCGTGAACGGCTTCAACTTCGCCGGTCGCGGCCAAAGTTCGGGCCTGGCGTTTATCATGCTTAAACCATGGGACGAGCGCACGGCCGAGAACAGCGTGTTCGCGCTGGCCAAGCGTGCCCAGGCACACTTCTTCAGCTTCCGCGACTCGATGACATTCGCTGTCGTTCCACCCTCGGTACTGGAACTGGGTAACGCCACGGGTTTCGACCTTTACCTGCAGGATCAGGCAGGGCTCGGCCATGCCAAGCTGATGGAGGCTCGTAACCAGTTCCTCGGTCTGGCCGCCCAAAGCAAGATTCTTGCAGGTGTGCGCCCCAACGGTCTGAACGATGAGCCCCAGTACCAACTGGTCATCGATGACGAACGTGCCAATGCCTTGGGCGTGACGATGCTGGACATCAACACCACGCTGTCGATTGCGCTAGGTGGCAATTACGTCAACGACTTCATCGACCGCGGTCGGGTCAAGAAGGTCTACGTTCAGGGTGAAGCCGGCAGCCGGATGTCACCTGAAGACTTGAAGAAGTGGTATGTGCGCAACGCTACCGGTGAGATGGTGCCCTTCGCCTCCTTTGCCAGTGGCAAGTGGGTGTATGGCTCGCCGAAACTGTCACGTTACAACGGCGTAACCGCTGAAGAGATATTGGGTGTGCCAGCACCGGGCTATAGCACCGGGCAGGCCATGGACGAAGTCGAATCCATCATCAAAAAACTCCCGGCCGGTATCGGTTACTCATGGACCGGCCTGTCCTATGAAGAACGTCTGTCCGGTTCTCAGGCGCCAGCGCTGTACGCCCTGTCGCTGCTGGTGGTGTTCCTCTGTCTGGCAGCCTTGTATGAAAGCTGGTCAATTCCTATCTCGGTCATGCTGGTGGTGCCACTGGGGGTTATCGGTGCGTTGATAGCCACCAGCATGCGTGGCCTGTCCAACGACGTGTTCTTCCAGGTGGGCTTGTTGGTGACCGTCGGTCTGTCGGCGAAGAACGCCATTCTGATCGTCGAGTTCGCCAAGGAACTGCATGAGCAGGGGAAAAGCTATACCGAAGCGGCGATTGAAGCCTGCCGCATGCGGTTGAGGCCAATTGTGATGACGTCCATGGCGTTCATCCTCGGTGTGGTCCCGCTGGCGATTTCCACGGGTGCAGGCTCGGGCAGCCAGCACTCGATCGGTACAGGGGTAATCGGCGGTATGATTACGGCCACGGTCCTGGCGATTTTCTGGGTGCCATTGTTCTTTGTTTCGATATCCTCGCTGTTCAAAAGCAAGGTAAAACCGACAGAAACTCCACACGATGAGGCTGGCCAATGAGCAAGTCCCTGATCGCTCTGGCAGTCACCGCGTTCATTCTTGGCGGCTGCTCGTTGATCCCCGATTACAATCAGCCAGCAGCGCCGGTGCCGGCGCAATGGCCACAAGGTCCGGCTTATTCGCCAACTGAATCGGCCGCAGTCGCCGCTGCCGAACAAGGCTGGCGTCAGTTTTTTCAAGACCCGGCCCTGCAACAGCTGATTGAGACCGCGCTGGTCAACAACCGCGACCTGCGTGTCGCGGCTCTGAACATCGACGCCTACCGTGCGCAATATCGCATTCAGCGCGCCGACCTGTTCCCGGCCGTTTCGGCCGATGGCAGCGGCAGCCGTCAACGCGTTCCAGCCGACCTATCCACCAGCGGCAAAGCGGGCATCAACAGTCAATACTCGGCGACCCTGGGCATCAGCGCCTATGAGCTGGATCTGTTCGGCCGCGTACGCAGCCTCAGCGAGCAAGCGCTGGAGACTTACTTCTCCAGCGAGGAAGCTCGCCGCAGCACGCAGATCAGTTTGGTGGCCAGCGTCGCCAATGCCTACCTAGTATGGGAGGCAGACAAGGAACAGCTCAAGCTGACTCAGGACACGCTTAAAGCGTTCGAAGAGAGCTACCGGCTCACCGCCCGCAGCAATGAAGTCGGCGTCGCTTCTGCGCTGGACGTGAGCCAGTCACGGACATCGGTTGAAGGTGCCCGTGTCAAACTGGCGCAATACCAACGGCTGGTCGCTCAAGACCAGAACAACCTGACGCTGCTGCTGGGCACCGGCCTCCCGGCCAACTTGCCTGCAAGCCAGCCGCTCAGTGCCGATCTGCTCAGCAAAATGCCGGCGGGCTTGCCGTCGGACTTGCTGCAACGGCGCCCGGACATCCTTGAAGCAGAGCATAAGCTCAAGGCCTCCAACGCCAACATCGGCGCAGCGCGAGCCGCGTTCTTCCCAAGCATCACCCTGACAGCCAGTGCCGGCACTGCCAGCCCTGATCTGTCCGGGCTGTTCAATGGCGGCTCGGGCACTTGGTTGTTCTCGCCGAAAATCAATCTGCCGATTTTCAACGCGGGCAGCCTGCGTGCCAGCCTGGATTACTCCAAAATCCAGAAAGACATTGGCGTCGCCAATTACGAAAAGACCATTCAGGCCGCGTTCCAGGAAGTCTCCGACGGGCTGGCCTCGCGCCAGACCTACAACGACCAGCTCAAGGCCCAGCGTGATCTGGTTGCTGCCAACCAGGACTACTACCGTTTGGCCGAGCGTCGTTACCGGATCGGGATCGACAGCAACCTGACGTTCCTCGACGCCCAGCGCTCGCTGTTCAGTGCGCAACAGTCATTGATCACTGATCGCCTCTCGCAACTGGTCAGCGAGGTCAATCTGTACAAAGCCTTGGGTGGCGGTTGGTACGAACAGACCGGACAGGCCAAACCTGCGACCGGCGACGTGCCTGAAACCAGACTGTTCTAGTTTCAGCACCCCATAAAAAACCCACCGTCTGGTGGGTTTTTTATGGGGTGCTGAAACCTAGTTGCCTCAATCCTGCTCAGCTCAACAAAAACGCCAACACCCGACTGGTAAACACCTCGCCCGCCTCTACGTTGGACAGGTGCGCCGCGTGGACTTCTTCGTACTCGGCGCCATCGATATGGTCGTGGATAAAACGCCCACCCGCAGGCGGCGTCACCGGGTCGTGGATACCGGAGATGATCAGTGTCGGCGCGCTGATCGACCCCAGATCCTCTCGGAAATCCGCATCGCGCACGGCGGCGCAGTTTGCGGCATAACCTTCGGGCGAAGTCGCCGCGAGCATATCGGTAATGCGCTTGGCCTGATCCGGGTTGGCGGCGGCGTACTCAGGCGTGAACCAGCGTGCGATTGACGCATCACGCAACGCGACCATAGCCGCCGGGCCATCGCGCAGCACCGTTTCAATTCGCGGATCCCAGGTCTCGGGACCGCCGATCTTAGCCGCGGTGTTGCATAGCACCAGCTTGTGCAGCCGCTCGTTGGCATGGATACCCAGCCATTGGCCAATCAGGCCGCCCATGGACAAACCGCAAAAATGCGCCTGTTCAATCTTCAGCCCGTCGAGCAACGCCAGCACATCTTGACCCAATTGTTCGATGCTGTAGGGGCCCGGCGTCACCAGCGAGCGACCGTGCCCGCGGGTGTCGTAGCGCAGGACACGGAAGTATTTGCCGAAGGTCGGCAACTGGGTGTCCCACATATGCAGGTCGGTGCCCAACGAATTGGACAAGACCAGTACCGGCGCATCTTTCGGGCCATCAAGTTGATAGTGCAGTTGACCATCGGCAAGTTGTACAAATCCCACAGCAGCCTCCTTCGGGCACGTTACATGAACGCATAATCTAAATGACGCGCGCCCTTCCGGGCGCGCGCGGGTGGTTAAATTATAGTGATTGAAAAAACCCGGGTGTTTAGGGCGGCGGCGGCGGAACAAGAAAACGCTCGCCCACA